>JAZSJQ010000049.1:0-48324 GCA_045534445.1 Acutalibacteraceae bacterium | reverse complement strand
GCCATTTTTTCATCTTCTTTCCTTTATATTATAATAGTATTACTTTCTGCTGTTGCGCTTGATGACTTCCTTTGCGAGATCATCATAAGCCTGAGCACCCTTGCTTCGCTTGTCGAAATATGCGATGGGCTTGCCAAAGCTGGGAGCCTCCGCAAGACGAACCGATCTCGGCACAACGGTTTTGAAAACCTGCTTGGGGAAATACTTCTTGACTTCCTCCACAACATCGTTTGTAAGGTTAAGTCTGCCGTCGAACATTGTAAGAAGGATTCCTTCAACTTCAAGGTTCGGATTGAAACCTCTTTTAACCTTAGATATGATGTTTGTGAGCTGTGCAAGACCCTCCAGCGAATAGAATTCGGGCTGCAGGGGAATGAGTATCGAGTCAGCCGCACACAGAGCATTTATGTCAACCAATCCCATAGAGGGAGGACAGTCAACAATAACATAGTCAAACTCTGAGCGAATGGGGGCAAGAGCGTTTCTCAGAAACATTTCTCGATTCTCAAGATCAATAAGCTCAATCTCCGCTCCGCTGAGATCAAGGCTTGCGGGAATGACCCAGAGGTTGTCCCACTCAGTTTTCACAATGGCTTCCGTGGCAGGAATCTTGCCGATAAGCACTTCATATGAAGTTTTCTTTCCCACATCTCTCTTCTTAACTCCGAGACCTGTAGTTGCGTTTCCCTGAGAGTCGATATCCACAAGAAGAACCTTCTTCTTTCTGACTCCCAGAGCAGCAGCAAGGTTAACCGCAGTAGTAGTCTTTCCAACGCCGCCTTTCTGATTTGCTACAACTATTATTTTACCCAAGATAGTATCATTCCTTTCCGTGGGTGAAATCATTTTCTGTACTCTTATATTGTAACACATCGTTTTTCAAAATGGAATAGATATTGAAAGAAAAACTACTGAATTTGTACTAATTGTTTTTAACTTTTGTTGTACACAATTTCAAGAAAATGTTTCACGTGAAACATTCTGACTTTTACACAAAGAAAGACCGCACTTGCGAAGGCAAGAAGCGGTCTTTCTTTGCAATGGTGGAGTGGGAATTATGGGAAATCTGTATAGAAGATGTTGTCGTGATTGCAAGCTCATTATACACCACTCATTATCAAAAATTTGTCGCAACAGGGGAGGGGGAAAAATTATTATTAAAAAGGCTCGCAGGAACTGCGAGCCTTTTTTCTTATAGCGGACTTTTGGAAATCTTACCACCGTGACGGGGGTATTTTGCAGGTGTCTGAATTTTTTTATCAACTACGATTATCTGTCTTTCACTGCCGTCGGAGAGGGAAAGCTTTTCGACCTTCTTAATGCTGCCGCCAAGAAGCTCTGCCGCTTTTACTGCCTCATCAGCTTCCTCCCGTCCTGTAGGACCTTTCATTGATACAAACGCTCCGCCGACTTTAGTCAGAGGCAGGCAATATTCGCAAAGGACATTGAGCCTTGCAACTGCTCGTGCAGTAGTAACATCAAACTTCTCACGAAGCTCAGGCTTCAGACCTGCTTCCTCTGCCCGCAGGTGATAAGTGTCTGCAGAAAAACCAAGCTTTGTGCAGAGGTCATTTAAAAAGTTGATTCGCTTGCCAAGAGAATCAATAAGTGTCAGCCTGATGTCAGGTCGTGCAATCTTCAGAGCCACTCCGGGAAAGCCTGCACCCGTTCCTATATCTGCAACAGAAGCACCATCAGGCACATGGAAAGCAGTAAACAGAGTCAGAGAATCAACAAAATGCTTGATGACTATCTCATCAGGCTCGGTGATTCGGGTCAGATTCTGAACTTTATTGGTCTCTATGAGAAATTCTGCGTAAGTGTCAAATTGAGCGAGCATCTCGTCAGTAAGCTGAATATTGATCTTCGCAGCTTCATTCTTAAGTAATTGCTTATTGATCATCGGTTTTCACCTCATTTTTCTTAAGCCATATGAGCAAAACCTGAATATCAGCAGGGGAGATGCCCGAAATTCGAGCCGCCTGACCGACTGATGCAGGCTTGATTTTATTAAGCTTGTCCCTTGCTTCAAGACGCAGACCCTCGATCTGCTGATAATCGATCTCGTCACTGAGAGTTTTCTTCTCAAGCTTCTGCATTTTTTCAACGGCTTCAAGCTGTTTTTTGATGTATCCCTCGTATTTCAGCTCGATTTCAACCTGCTCAAAGACATCATCGGGCAAATCGGGACGATTTACATCTATATTTTTAATCAGTTCGTAGCTAAGCTGGGGTCGCTTTACTGCATCAGCAAGCTTGACACCCGAATTTGCGGCAGTCGAACCGCACTCAACCAGCAGGTCATTGATAACTGAGGGAGGAAATACGGTGCTGTTGGCTCTTTTCAGCTCTGATTCGATCTGCTTGAGCTTGTTATTAAATTTCTCCCAACGCTCATCGTCGATAAGTCCGATCTCACGACCGATGGGTGTGAGACGTCTGTCGGCATTGTCCTGCCTGAGAATCAGACGGTACTCCGAACGGGAAGTCATCATTCGATAGGGGTCGGTGACTCCTTTTGTCACAAGATCATCGATAAGTGTGCCGATATAACTGCCGCTGCGCTCAAAAATGATCTCTTCCTTGCCGAGGATCTTCATTGCAGCGGAAATTCCTGCAACCAGACCCTGAGCAGCAGCTTCTTCATAGCCCGAAGAGCCATTGAACTGACCTGCACCGTAAAGACCCGGGAGGTCTTTGAACTCCAAAGTAGGCTTGAGAGCAGTGGGGTCAACGCAGTCATACTCGATCGCATAAGCACTGCGCATGATCTGCACATTTTCAAGACCCTTCATTGTGCGGTAAAGGGCGATCTGAACGTCCTCGGGGAGAGAAGTTGAAAGTCCCTGAAGGTACATCTCCTCAGTATTTGCGCCGCAGGGCTCAATAAAGCACTGATGACGCTCCTTTTCAGAAAATCTGACGATCTTATCCTCAATACTGGGGCAATAACGGGGACCAACGCCCACAATATCACCGCCGTAGAGGGGAGAGCGGCTCATATTAGCAAGGATAACCTCCTTGGTTTTGTCGTTTGTCCACGCCACAGAGCAGGTCACGGTATTTTCCGGAGGTGTCTCGGTGGAGTAGGAGAAAGGCACGACCTTCTCATCGCCCTCCTGAACCTCGAGATCAGTAAAGTCAATACTGCTCTTCAGTACTCGCGCAGGAGTACCTGTCTTGAATCTGCGCAGAGGAATATTGAGCTTCAGAAGTGAAGCTGTCAGCTCCGTTGCCGCAAACATTCCGTCAGGGCCGCCGTCGTAATTTGTGTCTCCGACGAAGATCTTACCGCCCAGATATGTACCCGTTGCAATGATAACAGATTTGGTTTTCCAAACTGCACCGAGCTTTGTGACCACTTCCCATGCCTCTCCGTCACGACGCACCTGGGTGACTTCTGCCTGTCTGAGAAGAAGATTTTCCTGCTTTTCAAGCACCTGCTTTATAACTGCGGAGTATGCTCGGCGGTCAACCTGAGCACGCAGAGAGTGAACAGCAGGGCCTTTTCCTCTGTTAAGCATTCGGCTTTGAAGGGTGGTTTTGTCTGCGACCTTTCCCATCTCACCGCCCAGCGCATCGATCTCTCGCACCAGATGTCCCTTTGCAGTGCCGCCTATGGACGGGTTGCAGGGGAGGTTTCCAACAGAGTCCATATTGATCGTGAATATCACTGTGCTGCAGCCAAGGCGCGCCGAAGCAAGGGCTGCTTCGATTCCTGCGTGCCCTGCGCCTATTACCGCAACGTCAATTTTACCTGCCTGATATTCCATTGCTTCGTCCTTTCATAAGTTGTATATTGATACAATTTATATCATATAGATTTTACTTTCCGACACAGAATTTTGAGAAGATCTCATCAACTACCTTCTCGCTGACGCTTTCGCCTGTCAGCTCAAGAAGTGCTGCTATTGCATTTTCCATACCCACAGTCACCGCATCAAGGGTCATTCCAAATTCAAAATCCTGACTTGCTGTTTTAAGATTTTCAAGGGCAAGCCTTGCCGCGCTGAGCTGTCGCTCGTTGGAGAGGGCAGAGGAGGTCACATCGATGGAAGATGTTCCGATGGTCTGCTTCACAGCCTTTGTCAGAGCCTCCAGACCCTCGTTTTCTTTAGCGGAAATATATACAATATGTAATTTTTTATCTTGTAAATACTTTTCGTTTATTTTTTGATCTTTATCGGATTTATTGATAATTGCGATAGCCATGCGGTTTTCGATCATTTCAACAAGCTCTTTGTCCTCGTCGGTCAATTCTTCCGATCCGTCAAAGACAGCCAGCACAAGCTGAGCGTTTTCGATACGTTTTTTTGCTTCTTTTACACCGATAGCCTCTACAACATCCCCGGTTTCACGGAGTCCTGCCGTATCAGATAGCCTTAAAACAGTGCCGCCGAGATCAATTTTCTCCTCGACAACATCTCTCGTTGTGCCGGGAATGTCTGTTACGATGCATCTTTCACAGCCTGCCAGCATATTCATGAGCGAAGATTTTCCCACATTTGGTCTGCCTGCAATAACGGTGTAAACACCCTCACGGGAAACAAGACCCAGCTCTGACTGATTTATAATATCCGAAAGCTTAGTTTCTAATTGATATATTTGTGATGACAGATTTTCTGTATCAACAGCAGGCACATCGTCCTCGGGGAAGTCCGCCCACACAGCAAGCTGAGCGGTTATGCCCGTAATTTCAGAGAGTATCTCCTTGACCTGCCTTGCACATCTGCCCTCGGCGGCTGCCACTGCCTGACGCAGCGATGCATTATTTGAGGCGTTGATAATGTCCATAACAGCCTCGGCCTTGGTAAGAGAAATTCGGTTATTCTCAAAGGCACGGCGGGTAAATTCTCCTGGCTGAGCATGGCTTGCGCCTGCTTCGATAACTGCACGGAGCACGAGGGAGAGGACGTAGCTGCCTCCATGGCACTGAAGCTCAACAACGTCCTCGCCTGTATAGCTTCTGGGTCCGCGGAAGAAAAGTGCTATCGCCTCATCGACAATATTGCCCTCATAATACACATGACCGTACTTTGCAGTATAGCCCTTTGCAGTTTGGATATCCGAACTATCTGCAGCCTTGAACACCTTTGCACAGATTTCATAAGCCTGCTCACCGGACACTCTGATTATGCCGATTCCGCCCAGACCCTGAGCAGTTGCCACTGCGGCAATGGTACTGTAGTATTCAGCCATGGCACTCAACCCCCGTTAAATTGTTGTCTCTAAATATTTATTTTACCATGACTCGCTTTCTTTTACAATATGCGAAAGGGCATAAAAAAATGCGGTTCGGAAAATCCGAACCGCATCTGATTATTTACATTCCCATCTCGTCAACGATCCACTGAACGCTGTCGTTAATAAGAAGTCCCTGACCATTTATCCACATCTCTCTGCCGCCTGTGTTTCCATCTACATAGTACCACTTGCCGCCTACTTTAACGCAAACGCCGGAACCTCTTGCATTTTCAAAGCCGATAATTGCCTCGCCTTTGTATTTGATAGTGTACTTATATTTGACAACAACAACACCCTGAGCCTTGTCTTTTGTATTAAGGTTAGCCTTGATGTATCTGTTGAATTCCTTCAGCTCAGAGGAGGAAGCAGCGTGGGTACCGGTGATGTTGTAGTCAAAGGAAAAATCCTTATAAATATCAACATCCTTGTCAAATTTTGCAGCGTCCATATTGAGGATAGTAGGTCTGAACATTCTGTTTATAGATTCCCTGCTTTCCTGCTCATTAAACTCGATGCCGCGCTCTTCTGCAGCATTTTTTCTGTTATTCAAGTAATAATCATAAAGGAAGGGAGGTACAAGCTTGACCATTGCGTCTTTGTCAACATTATTCTGTGCTGTCTTGAATGACTCGAATGCTTTCTCATAGCCTGTTGAGTCACTTCCACAGCCTGCCAGTGCTGCAACAAGCATCATGCAGCAAAGTACGATCGATACGATTTTTTTCATTAATATTACCCCTTTTCAAAATATGGTAGGATAATTTTATCACACTAAAGTGACTTATTCAAGTAAACCACATAATATTTATAATTTATTAATAAGAAAAGCGTCGGTTCGAAAAACCGAACCGACGCATGATATTTTAGCCCTTGAACCAGTCAACGATCCATTCAACACTGCTTATGGTATTGAGTCCCTCACGGTCTACCCACAGGCGGTAGCTGAAACCGTTGGAATCGCCGTAATACCACTTGCCGCCCATCTTGATGCAGATGCCCTGACCTCTTATGTCGTCCATACTGCGGTAAACCTCGCCCTTGAACTTGAGGGTGTATCTGTATTCGATAAGCACAACATCCTGAGCCTTGTCGTCAAAGCCGAGATACTGCTTTGCGTAGTTGTTGAACTCCTTAAGCTCAGCAGAAGAAGCATTGTGAGTTCTCTCGATCTTGTAGTCAAAGGTGAAATCCTTTTTAAGGTCAGCTTCTCTAAGATCGGGCTGAGCCATATCAAAGGTAAGGACAATGGGTCTGTATCTCATCTCAACATGATTTCTGATTGCCTCATCGGTGGGCTCTTCTCTTACTCTGTCTCTGCTGTCTGCATAGACGAAATCATAGAAATCGGGAGGGAGGAGGTCGATAATTGCATCAGTGTCGTTTTCGCCCTGCGCTTTCATGTAGGCTTCGAATGCGCCTTTGTAGCCGCCTGAGCTGCAGCCTGAGAGTGCCAATGCTGCAAAAAGCATCACACAGCAAAGAACCAGAGATAGTGCTTTTTTCATTAATATTACCCCTTTTCAAAATATGGTAGGATAATTTTATCACACTTCATAACATATTGCAATAAAAAGAGAATGTTTCACGTGAAACATTCTCTTCTTGTTTATCAGAGGTCATTCAGCCAATTATACATCCACTCAACATAGTCTTCCATCTGAAGCCCCTTGCGTGTGGTAAACAAATCAGCAGTCCTTCTCGCACTGCAGCTCAGATAATACCACTTTCCGTTTGTCTCGATGCAGATTCCCCTTTCAGCCATATCCGCACGATCAATGAGGTCATTTTCAGAATCAACAGAATAGACAGCTTTTATAAGCACTATATCATCAGCGCCGATATTGAAGTCGAACTTATCTTTTACAAACTTGTTGAATTCTTTTACCTCACTGCCGCTTGCATGGTATGTGTCCGCGATTTTGTAATCAAAGGAAAGCTCATCCTTCATGCTGAAATCATAACCAAGCATATTAACAAAATCAACATTGAAAAAAGTCGGTCTGAAATTCATTTCAGCAATTCTTTCCGCTGTTTCCTTGTCGTAACCGTCTTTAATACTCTTTTCCTTATAGTAATTATAATAGGAAGGGGGGACGAGGTCTATAATTTCGGACATATCACCGTTTTCGTGGGCGTTCATAAATACTTCGAATGCCGCTTCCGCGTTTTTGATACCCGAACATCCCGAAAAAACAAACATTGAAATCAGCACAGCGGCACAGCAAATAAGCACAAATACTCTTTTCATTATAATTACCTCAATAACCTAAAGCTTTAAGTACGTTTTTGACCTGACCTTTATATGAATCATCCACATTAACAAAAATCACTGTATTATCAATTCTCGATAAGACTTTGAATCTTCCGTCAGTTGACAGAGTAAACTTGGAATAGTTTTTAAGATTTACATTTGAGCTTGCCGCAGCATTTCCCTTTGACTGCTCAAAAATCGCTTTGTTATTTGCATAGAACTGGGAAGCGAATTCAGTATCAGTGAAAACATAGAATTCTATCTGATGGGAATTGTCGGGATAAATTGCCAGACAGACCTCATCGATAAAATCGTACTGAGCAAACTGCTCGGTTGCATCCGCCAGACCATAGCCGTTTTCTCTCGCAAGGCTCTTGAACTCATCAGAAGTCACAGGGTCTTTTTCTCTGTTGAGAAATGCGAACAGCGCACCGAGACCCACAACGATTACAAGAACAACAGCCAGAATGATGAATAATGCTTTCTTTTTCAATTAATTTTCCTCCTGTCATCTTTCTTTAATTAATAAACACATAAAAAATGCTTTTTTGCTCACGAAGAAAAAAATTTTTTTAAAATTTTCCATTCAAAAAAATATAAAAAAAATCCCCGATTATATCGGGGATTTTTCTGTTATTCTTCGTTCTTCTTGGGAACTTCGATTCTCTGATAGAGGGAACCGCTGTAGTCGCTCTTGGGAGCAGAGCTTGCAGAAGAGTAGCTGTTATTTCTGTTATAGCTGCCGCCTCTGTTGTAACTGCCGTTGCGATTGCCGCCTCTGTAGCCTCCGCGATTACCTCCGCGGTTGTAGCCTCCGCGGTTACCTCCGCGATTGCCGCCTCTGTTGTAACCACCGTCACGGCTGCCGCCTCTGCCGCCGTTAGCATTGAACACAAGACCCTCAGCACCTTCATTAACGCCGATAGGACCGATAACGACATGACGCTTTGCATCCTCGCCCACAGACCAGCTGTTTACGCCCTCGATATCGTGGACGATGGTGTGAATAATTCTGCGCTCATAGGGGTTCATGGGCTCAAGAGCAAGATTTTTGTTTATCTTGAGAGCTCGTGCGGATACCTTATTTGCAAGCTTCTCAAGAGCCTGCTCTCTCTTTTCGCGGTAGTTGCCGATATTGATTGAAATTCTGTAGTAACTTTCGCGGTTGTTGTTAGCTGCAAGGCTTACAAGGTACTGCATAGCGGTGAGGTTTTCTCCTCTGCGTCCGATTGCAGTGCCGAGTCCTTCGCCCACAAGCTCAAGAACAGCGCTGTCCTCATTCTCGGTAATGTTGATCTTTGCCTTTGCAAGACCCATACCCTTGAGAATGGTATTGAGATAATTGTAAGCAACCTGTGCAGTTTCGGAATAGGAGGAGAGGTCAAAAACCTCTTCAATTTCCTCTTCAACTGCTTCAACGGTCTCTGTTTCGACTGTCTCAGTCTCAGGAGCGGGCTTTTCTTCTTTAACCTCAACGGGCTCAGTCTTGGGAGCAGGCTCGGAGATCACTTCAGCTTCGGGCTCGGGATCTTCAGTCTCAATGTAGACTCTGACCTTTGCAAGAGAGCCGCCGAAAAGACCAAACTTCTTGGGAGTGGGATATTCAAGAACCTCAATGCTTACTTCATCAATGCTGACACCCAGCTGATCGCAGCCAAGCTGTATGGCTTTGTCAGTAGTCTCAGCTTCAACAATAGCTTCTATTTTCAACTTATTTTACCTTCCTTGTCAGTTTTTCTTTTTACCCTGGTAGTTGGAACTGCTGTTGTTATTGTTGTTGTTCTTCTTTTTCTTCTTGTTCTTATTGGAAGAGTTGTCCTTTTCTTCAATAGCCTTTTCATTTGCGGAAGGCTCAATGGGCAGGAATGCTCTTATACCCTTGCGCTTCTGGATCTCATCGATCACAGCGGCTTCATCGATTCTGAGTCTTGCAACACGCTGTGCCTCAGCCTTGGAGTTGAGTATATTTGCATTGAAGAACTTCTGGACGATCCATGTCTGGAGGGGGCTGATAAGGCTGCCCAGCATCCAGTAGAAGCCGAGAGCAGCAGGAACGGAATAGGAAATGAATGCGGAGAAGAGACCCATACCGATACCCATGGTCATGGGGCTGCAGCCGCCTGCCTGGTTGTTCTTGACGCCGTTTATCTTGTTGGAAAGCCACATTCCGCCGACAGATGCAATAAAAACAAGCACTACGATTATCATATTGCGCTTGTCCTGTGTGGGGGTGGCAAGAAGGTCAAGACCGAGGAAATTGAAGCTTTCGGAGACCTTGTTGATCTTCTCAACGGTAGGAGCAAGGTCTGCTGCCTGAGTGAGAAGGTCACCGTTGGAATAGGACATATTGCCTGCTGCGGAAGCAATGGGATTTGATGCAAAATCACCGGAGGAAACAACATCACTGCCGGAAACTGCATTTACGATATTGCCGACGGTTCCTGAGAATTCAAGATAGAGTCTTGTAGTAATATCGTTGAGGCTTCCGCCGAGCTTGAGGCTTCTGATCTTTTCTATAAGGTATATTTCCTTATAATAGTCAGCAGCTCTGTCAGCAGGGAGGAGGAAGTTTATAAGAGAATTGATCTTATCGGTTGCATAGTGGAAAGTATGGGTAAGGGGAGCGCGGAGAGCATAGTAAAGACCCATGAAGATAGGGAACTGAATGAGCATGGGGAGACAGCCGCTGGAGGGATTGTAATTTTCCCTCTGATAAAGAGCCATCAGCTCGTTGTTCATTCTTTCCTTGTCGTTCTTATAGCGATCCTGGATCTCTTTGATCCTGGGCTGAAGTCTCTGCATCTTTGCAGTGGACTTCTGCTGATTGATGGTCATGGGGAACATGAGAAGTCTTGTAAGGATCGTAAAAAGGATCATTGCAAGACCGAAATTGCTGAACATTACCTTATAACAGCCGTACAGCAGATAACCGAACATACTGCCGAGCCAGCTGAGGATTGCGCAGGAATCACCACACATAATTTAAATACGTCAGTAAATTCAACTTTTCAAAAGGAATTTACTTTTCGCTCCTTTCTTAATTTACACAATATAAATAGTATTATATTGATACTGTGTGCAGAGCAGCATTATTATTGATACAGCCCTCTGCTTTCAAAGCTTTAAAATATAATGTGATACATTATTTTCTTTTTCATTTTTTAAAAACGGGATAAAAAGCGTTTTTTCTGCTTTAAGATAATAAGTGATCGCAGTTATCAAAACGCAGGCACATTGCAGATAAAATAGAACGATCTGCGTGCAAAGAAGTGATTTTTGTAATACAATAGGTAATATAAGTAAATAATATTACAAAATGTGCTGTAATTTAACCTTCCATCTCAACTGAATCATCAATTATATCATTGTCGCCGCAGGTAGGAGAAGTAATAATATCGGCGTCCTTTTCATTTCTTTCTGTTTCATCTTCATGTACATGGTTGCAGCATTTTTTCTTCTGTTTCTTCTCGGGTACAGGGTCGTATCCGCCGGGATGCCAGGGACCGCATTTAAGAAGTCGCTTTAAAGCCATGAATGTCCCTCGTATCGCTCCGAAACGCTCAATTGCAACTATCGCATACTGTGAGCAGGTTGGTGTAAATCTGCAGCAGGGGGGAGTTCTGGATGAAATATTTTTCTGATAAAACCGAATGAGTGCGATCAATACACGTTTCATAATAAAATACCAAGTTTTTTAAGATGTTTCGTCATTGCCTTTTTTACATCGGTGCTTTTTACCTTTGTCGTGGCGGCTCTGGCTACAAAAATAATGTCCCAATCGCCCTGAAGAGAAGGAAAAAGCTCACGCACCGCAGCACGCATGACCCTTCTCGACCTGTTTCTTTCCACAGCATGACCTATCTTTTTGCCTGAAGTGAAGCCGAAACGGATACCGTTTCCTTTTTTTCTTCTGAAGCAATAGGTCACGAGGAGAGGGTCCACCGCACTGCGGCCCTTTTCATAAACGCGCCTGAATTCATAATTTTCTTTCATAGTAACAAGAGCGTCCATTTTTCCATCTCCTCGGAATCAAGAAAAAGCAAGAAATATGTTCAAAAAGGCAATAAAGTTAAAAAGGCCGCTTTTTTGCGGCCTTTAATAAATAGCTCTTAATAGCTGAGAGTCTTGCGGCCCTTCGCACGACGGCGAGCGAGCACCTTGCGGCCGTTCCTCGTTGACATTCTCTTACGGAAACCGTGCTCCTTCTGTCTCTGAAGCTTCTTAGGCTGATATGTTCTCCACATTATTGCAGTCCTCCTTTCCGAACGTGCGGCGGCAAACGACAGCCGCCATATGTGCGCACACATTGCTAAGGTTCATTATATACGAAACTGTGCCGTTATGTCAAGTAAATATTTTTCAGAAAAACGGCACAGTTTTAGGCTTTTATCAGTTTTAAAGCCCATAAATTTATCATTTTACGCAAGACTTAGATCACAATTTTATCCCATCATCAAGATATTGTTTATAGATATTAAAATTATATAAATTTAAATTTTCAGAATTTTAAACAATTTCGTCATTATATATAGAAAAAGATGATAAAATTCAACCCGATTTTTAGGGCAGTTTGTTTGAAAATTTTACAATTATATGTTATTATATTATAGTTATGAAAATCAATATATCGTAGAGGAAATGTGATGCATATATAAGTTTTGATTTACAGTCACAACCACGCAGTTTATTCAGAATTATTATCTGCTTTCAATGAAAAAAGGAGGATAATGATAGTATGAAAAAAGTTATTTTGCTTATGATTGCAACTGTTATTCTTTTACTTAACGCATGCAGTTCTTCCTCAGAACATCAATCCCTCAAAATATGCGGTTCCTTTTCTGTTCCGGGAATGTTTTATTCAGACCTTAAAGGTACTGAATCTGATTACAAAAAGCTTGAAACCGATTCATACGGTCGGATTCTGTTTGAATATTCCGCACCGAATATGATTACGAATAATCGCGAAGCTTTTCTTGTTATCTGTCAGAAATTTGATAATGAATATGTTTACTTTTATGAAGACATATGTTGGACAGACGCAGAATACAGCAGTACTGAGATTACTCGTTTCAAGATGCAGAATGATTGGAATAAGCCTTTGATAACAGATAAAATGTCAGCGCGCAGAATAAAAACCACTCTTGATTCAACTATTATTACTGATTCTGTTTTTGATTACAATACTCTCCGCGCTGCATTTGCAGACAGCCTTGATATAAGTGAGGGACAGATAAAAGAGCTGGCTTTTACAGACTCTGACTATCATGGTCATCAACTGTACTGGCTTTCAACAGACAACAGCGATATCAGCGGTTATTTTGTAATTGCCGGTAAAGATTACAGTGTTGAATTTCTGGAAGTCCGCAACAATACAGTAAATGCGGATGAACTGGCTGCATTCAAATACAGATGCGGATGGATATACGGTATTAATTGATATTTATAGCAAATCATATTGTTTTTGCGCATGCAGACACGCACACTTATGGGAACGAAGATATATTTCATAATGTATCAAACACAATGAAGGGAATGTAAAAAAACTATGGATTCGATTCATGACCTGTGGGTCAAAATAGATGAAATTCTCAAAATTAACATTGCAGAGGTCTCCTATGCAGTGTGGATCGAGCCTCTTTCACCCGTTGAGATACGTTCGGGTGAGTTTGTAATGATGGCTCCCACCAACTTCCACAGAAACACGGTAGTTGATATGTTCATTCCTCAACTTGAGGACGCAATAAGAAATGTTACCGGTCTGCCGCTCATGGCAAGAGTGCTTATTCCTGCGGAGATATCCCGGACCGAACAGAAGAAGAGCGACGCTGATGAGTTCACCTTTTCAAACTTCATCGTAGGCTCATCAAACAATTTCGCATTTACCGCTGCAAACACCGTCGCCCAGAGCCCGGGCAGCGCATTCAACCCTCTTTTCATTTACGGCAATTCCGGTCTCGGAAAAACTCACCTGATGTTTGCAATAAGGGAAGAGATCTACAGGAGAAAACCCAATGCAAATATTGTTTATATCAAAGGCGACCAGTTCACCAATGAGCTTATCGATGCTCTTAAAAACAAGAACATGACCAAGTTCCGCGAAAAGTACAGATATGTTGATGTGCTTCTGGTTGACGATGTGCAGTTCATCGCAGGCAAGGAAAGCACTCAGGAGGAATCTTTCCATACCTTCAACGCACTCTATCAGGAGCGCAATCAGATAGTGCTTACTTCCGACCGTCCTCCCAAAGAGATAGCATCTCTTGATGACCGTCTGAGAACAAGATTCGAAAACGGTCTGATGGCTGATATCCAGCCGCCTGACTTTGAGACCCGAATGGCAATTATCAAGCGTAAGGGTCAGGATATGGGTATTGAGCTCGGCGATGACATCTGCGTTTTCATTGCAGAAAAGCTCAAGAATAATATCCGCCAGCTTGAGGGTGTTGTAAAGAAAATAAGTGTCCTTTCAATGGTAGAAAAGGACAAGCCCACCTTAATGACAGCCCAGAATGCCATTAAGGACGTTCTTAACGATGTTGAGCCCGTGCCTGTCACCATTGACAGGGTCATGCTGGAAGTATCCCGCACCTTTGATGTGGCACCCGAGGATATCCGTTCCAACAAGCGCAGCGGCAACATTCCTCTTGCACGTCAGTCTGCCATGTACATAATCAGACAGGTCACCGACCTTACCTATAAGGAGATAGGGGACAAGTTTACAAGCCGTGACCACACAACGGTAATCTACTCCGTTAACCAGATCGATGCAAAGATGAAATCCCAGCCCGATTTCAAGACACGCATTGATGATATTATCAGGAACATCAACACAGGCTCCTGATGTTTCACGTGGAACAATTATTTTTGAAATAACAGCAAAATAAAGAGAAGGGATTCCTAAGAGAGTCTCCGCTCCCTTAGGCGGATTCAAAAGGCAGAGAAGCAAAGCTTCTTGAAGCAACCTTTGGTTGCATGGTGCCCTCAACTTCCCCTGCATAAAAATGTGGGTCAGAGACCCACATTTAAAGAAGTAAAAATAGTCGGGGCGTTCCTCCCCGAACCCCCATTAAGGGACTCTGTCCCTTAAAACCCTGCAATTTTTTAAAAAAAATTGAGTAAAACTTTTAACATTTTCCACCTTAAACTAACCTTAATAAAATGTGGAAGATGTTAATAACCCTTTTACCCCATTTTTATCCACAATTTTGCTCACAACTTTTAAACCCTTTTCCACCGACTATCCACCTTAGTAAAAAGCCGTTTTTCGTGGCTTTTCCCCAAAACTGACATTAACTACTACGACTACTGAACTTATATCATAAGATAATGATATGATTGTTTTAAAAGGTCAAAAAATCACAGATAAGGAAAGAATGATTCGATGAAGCTGATATGCGAAAGAACAGCATTGCAGGATGCAGTATCAAAGGTACACAGAGCGGTATCTCCCAAATCAACCATACGCTCAATAGAAGGCATACTCATGAAGGCAAGCAGAGCAGACGGACTTTACCTCTGCGGCTATAACCTCGATATGGGCATAACCTGTACCATAGAGGCAGTTATAAAGGAAGAGGGAGATATAGTAATCCACCCTGCCAAAATATTTGCCGATATAATCCGCAAGCTCCCCGGCGATCAGGTCACTATAGAGGTAAAGAGCAACTTCGAGGTGTTCATCACTTCGGGCAGTGCGTCCTTTACAGTGTCGGGCATGAGCGCTGATGATTTCCCAAGCCTTCCCGATTTCCAGTGCGAGAACTCCATCACACTGCCTCAGGGAATGCTTCGCTCAATGATAAACCAGACCATCTTCTGCATTTCCGACAACCTCATGCAGCCTATATATACAGGCGTAAAGTTTGAGATAGGACTTGACTGCTTCCGCATGGTAGCTCTTGACGGAGTTCGAGTAGCGATCCGCACCGAGCCAATAAAGAGCGATATAGAAAGCGGCTTTGTAGTACCCGGCAAGACCCTTACCGAGGTAGAAAAGATGCTTCCCGACGAGGAGGCAGATGCTCAGGTAATGATCGCACGCAGATTTGTAATGTTCAGAATGGGCAATTATACCCTGCTTTCCCGTGTACTTGAGGGCAACTTCATCGATTACCGTTCGGTCTCCAAGCTGAGACTCAACCCTGATGTAGAGGCTAATATTAATGTAGGCAGAATGATCGAGGGCTCTGAGCGTATGGCGCTCATGCTCCTTTCCAACGGAGATATGCCTGTAAGATGCTATTTCGGAGAGGGCTCTATCCGTCTTGAATGCCGCTCCGATCTGGGCGAGGCAAGCGACAGCTGGATAGAAGATCTTGATTTTGACACAAAGGAGATCTGGTTCAGAAATAAGTATATCCTCGATGCTTTCAGAGCCGTAGATTCCGATATTGTAAAGATCGAGCTGGGCAGTGCCGAAGAGCCTATGAGAATAACCCCCTGCGAGGGTGAGCATTATGAGTTTTATCTCATGCCTGTCAAGCAGCCCAAGAGATAAGAATCTTGAGATAAAAATCTTGAGATTAAAATCTCGAGATTTTAATCTCGCTGATGTGCCTGCGGCATGAATTGAGTAAAACTTTTGATATCTGATACTGTAGGGGCGAGCATCGCTCGTCCGCAATATCAAAATTAAAATCCCTGATAAAGGAAAATTTCTATGAGAGAAATCGAAATCACAACAGAATTTATCAAGCTTGACAGCTTTTTAAAGCTTGCAGGCATCCAGTCGGGGGGAGAGGCAAAGCTTCTCATTCAGTCCGGCGGAGTAAAGGTCAACGGAGAGGTCTGCACCGCACGAGGCAAAAAGCTTTATCCCGATGACGAGATTGAGTGCATGGGTGAAAAGCTCCGCGTTGTCTCATGAAGGCAAACAGGTTAAGAGTAAGCAATTTCCGAAATATAGAAAGTGCCGATATCGAGTTTTCCCCATCGGTCAATATATTCTGCGGAAATAACGGACAGGGTAAAACCAATCTGCTGGAAGCTCTGTGGATGTTCACAGGTGCAAAGAGCTTCCGCGGTGCAAAAAACGCTGAAATGATACGGTTCGGAGAAAAGACCGCGGATATAATCCTCGACTTCAATTCTCACGGACGCGATCAGAATGCCATAATGAAGATAAGAGCCGATACAAGAATGGTCACTTTAAACGATGTTGATGACCTTGTGCCCGGTAATCTTATCGGCTCAATGTGTGCTATTGTGTTTGCACCCGAACACGTCAAGCTTGTAACAGGGGGCGCAGAAGGCAGAAGAGCATTTATCGACTGTTCCATCTGCCAGATGAAGCCCAGCTTTACAAATACGGTGGTTCGCTATACAAAGGTTTTAAGACAGCGAAACGCCCTTTTGAAGCAGATAAAGGAAAACACTGCCGAAGGCTCTCTTCTCAGCATATGGGACGACCATCTTTCTCAGCTCGGCGCTCATATTGCCGTAACAAGATACCGTTATCTGCAGGAGCTTTCCGAAAGAGCCTCTGCGATATATAACGGCATTTCCGACGGTCGAGAGGTTTTTGATGCAAAGTATGCCTGCTCCTTCTTCCGCCACGCAGGGGACTGCGAGGAGGATTATCAGTATATGCTTTTAAAAAAGCTTCAGGAGGGCAGAGGCAGCGACCTGACATTGGGATTTACCTATTACGGTCCCCACCGTGACGATATTGATATAAGGCTCGATTCCATGCCCGTGCGCCAGTTCGGTTCACAGGGACAGAAGCGAAGCTGTGTCCTTGCCCTGAAGCTTGGAGAAGCGGAAATGATGAGCAGTACTGCAGGGGAAATGCCTGTTGCGATACTTGACGACGTACTCAGCGAGCTTGATACCTCCCGTCAGAAATTCCTTCTCTCAAAGCTTGACGGCTGGCAGGTAATGATAACCTGCTGTGATAAGGACTCACTGAAAAAGGTTACAAAGGGCAAGATATTCGAGGTCGAAAACGGCATTTTCACTGCCCGATAAGCCTTTTGCAAAAGGAATGATATTTTATGAAACGATGCGAGAAATGCGGATTCTGCTTTTCTGATGAAACTGAAAACTGCGAAAGATGCGGCGATAAGCTCATTGAATATGACGGACCTAAAATAGTCAAGGAACACGTCATAAGCGATAAGGAAACTTCACGCCGCTGGTGCAGTGCCGTTAGAAAGCTTTGCTATTACTGCGGAGTATTCATGCTTTTTGTGTGTATGCCCATAAGCATTCTTTACGGCTGGAATAACCGCGATTTTACCATGATAGTAAGGCTTCTTATAATATTCGGACTTGCCGCCGTAGTGTTTTTTGCGCTGAGCTGCATTCTTGAAAGTCTTATTTATATAGCCTTCGGAAGCCTTTACAAAAAGGGCGAGGAAGAAGAAAAGAAAAGCGAGTGATACAATGTATCTCCACCTTGGACAGGAAACGATAATCAGAGAAAGCGATATAATCGGCATTTTCGACCTTGATAATACTACAGTGTCAAAAAAGACAAGAGAGTATTTAAACAAAGCCGAAAAGGAAGGCAAGGTAACTGCCGTTTCCTATGAACTGCCGAAAAGCTTTGTAGTTTGCAGTGACGGAAAAAAGGAAAGTGTTTATCTTTCACAGCTTTCCCCTGCGACCCTCAAGAAGCGTTCCGCTTCAAAAATGAAGTTCTGAGAACTATTGATTTATAAATAATAGTTCAAAAGTCTTCTCCTTGAGGAGAAGATGTCGGCGAAGCCGACAGATGAGGTGTCAAAGATAAAGTTTAAAAATATGAAACACCTCATCCGACAATTGTGCTTGCACAATATCACCTTTCCCCTCAAGGGGAAGGATGAAAAACAGAATCAAAAGTCTTCTCCTTAGGGAGAGATTATAATTACAACGTAAAAAAATCACATGAATATGAGGTTTGATTTATATGAGCGAAGAAATTAAGGATATCCACGAGTTTGACCGAAACGACCCTGCGGAAGTCGAATACGGCGGCGATCAGATACAGGTTCTTGAAGGACTTGAGGCTGTCCGCAAGCGCCCGGGTATGTACATCGGCTCCACAGGTCCCCGAGGACTCCACCACCTTGTATATGAAATCGTTGACAACTCCATCGATGAGGCTCTTGCAGGCTTCTGCGACAAGATCCTTGTTTCCATTGAGGACGGGGATATTATCAAGGTCTCCGACGACGGACGAGGAATACCTGTAGCTATCCAGAGTAAGACAGGTCTGCCCGCTGTTGAGGTCGTTTTCACCATTCTCCACGCAGGCGGTAAGTTCAATAACAGTGTTTACAAGGTATCGAGCGGTCTCCACGGCGTTGGTGCGTCTGTTGTAAATGCTCTTTCCGAGTGGCTCGAAGTAAGAGTCCATCAGGACGGAAAGATCCACTATATGCGTTTTGAGCGCGGTAAGAAGGTCGAAGGTCTGACCGTTATCGGTGAAACCGACAGAACAGGTACAGAAGTCACCTTCAAGGCTGATTCCGAAGTATTCAAGGAGACTACCGTCTACGATTTCTCCGTTCTTGAGACAAGACTCCGTGAGCAGGCATTCCTTAACGCAGGTGTTCACATCGAGCTTGCCGACAACCGCACCGAGGACGGACAGAAGGAAGTTTTCCACTATGAAGGCGGTATCCGTGAGTTTGTAACCTTCATTCATAACAAGACAGGTGCGGAACTGCTTCATGACGACGTAATCTATCTCAAAAAGACCGACGAAGAGGCACAGTGCGAGATAGAGATCGCCATGCAGTACAACACTGACTATAACGATAATACATATTCATTCGCCAACAATGTCAGAACCATCGACGGCGGTACACATGAGGACGGCTTCAAGACCGCTCTGACAAGGTGCATAAACGACTACGGCAGAAAGTTCAATCTTCTTAAAGATGCCGACCGCAATCTTACGGGCGAGGAAGTCCGAGAAGGACTTACCTGTATAATTTCCGCCAAGGTCATGGAAGCACAGTTTGAGGGTCAGACAAAGGGCAAGCTGGGAAACACAGAGGTAAGAGGTCTTACAGCCGCCTGTGTCACCAAGAATCTTGCAACTTATCTTGAAGAAAACCCCGCTGTCGGTAAGGCTATAGTCAATAAATCCCTTGAAGCAGCAAGAGCAAGGGAAGCAGCCCGAAAGGCAAAGGAAAGCGTCCGCAGAAAGAGCGCACTTGATTCCGCACGACTCCCCGGTAAGCTTGCAGACTGCATAAGCAACAAGCCCGAGGAATGCGAGATCTACATCGTAGAGGGTGACTCTGCAGGCGGCTCCGCAAAGGGCGGACGTGACCGTCAGACTCAGGCTATCCTGCCTCTTTGGGGTAAGATGCTGAACGTCGAAAAGGCTCGTCTTGACAAGGTCTACGGCAACGACAAGCTGACCCCTGTCGTCCTGGCTCTCGGCTGCGGAATCGGTGAGGAATTTGACCTTACAAAGCTCCGTTATCATAAGGTCGTTATCATGGCTGATGCTGATGTTGACGGCTCTCACATCAGAATCCTGCTTCTGACCTTCTTCTTCCGTTTCATGAAGCCTCTTATCGAGGCAGGTCACGTCTATCTGGCTCAGCCTCCCCTTTATGAGATAACTCCCAAGAAGGGCAAGAAGATGGAATATGACGCCTACTCCGATGAGGAGAGGGACAAGATACTTGAGGAGCTGAAGGGCGAAGCTACCGTAAAGCGCATCAAGGATGAGGATGACCCCTCAAGAAAGCATTATAAGATTACAAAGAAAGTTTCAAAGTACTACGCTTATTCCGACGAACAGCGCGATAACATAATCGCTGAGCTGGGCGGAGCTGAAAAGGTACAGAGATATAAGGGTCTCGGTGAAATGAACCCCGACCAGCTCTGGGAAACGACCATGGACCCCTCGGTCAGACTCATGCAGAGAGTCACCGTTGAAGACGCTTCCTACGCCAGCGAGATGTTTTCCATTCTCATGGGCGAGAAGGTCGAGCCCAGACGTCTGTTTATCGAGCAGAACGCCAAGTATGTAACAAATCTGGATGTTTAATTAAAATACGTTCAGTAATTTTTAATATGAATAATACTAAACGCAATAAAAATGAAATTTCCCATTATGAGCTCTCAACCCGCATAAATGCTAAGGATATGCTGAATTTTTCCTATCATCTTACGGTTGAGAACGAGCTTTACAAATTCAATCATATTAAATACCACATTATCCGTTTTATAATTGTTCTGGTGCTTTATCCTCTGATTCTTCAGGTGATAATAGGTTCCGATATGGTGTTTGACAACGAGGCTTTAAGGCTGTTTTTATCGATTCTGTTTGGTTTTTCACTTGTGAAAATATTGTTTTCAATAAGAGACAGAAACCCGAAGCTGACAGTTAAAAAAACAGTCGTTGCAGTGGTTGATTCTACTTATACCCGACTTGGAAGAGGGGAAAGAGAGGTCTGCTTCAACCTCGGCAAAGACGGATTTTCCACAAATGCCATAAAGAAAAAGGGTATCATGTTCTATGATTACAGAATGTTCAGACGGGTAATTGAGTGTGAATATGGTATTGTATTGATACTCGATGAGGAACAGATATTATGCATTCCCTCAAGATGCTTTGATGATGATTCCGCCTGTTTTTTAATAAAAAAGCTCCGCAGAAAATGCAGAGGCAGATTCATTTCAACAGGCAAAATGAAGATTGAAAAAACCGACGACGAACCCTATCTCTTTTTACCTCCCCCCATGGAGAAATAAAAGAAATAAAGTCTTCTCCTTGAGGAGAAGATGTCGGCGGAGCCGACTGATGAGGTGTAAAATCAAATAGCTTAAAATTTAGAAACCACCTCATCCGACAATTGTGCTTGCACAATATCACCTTTCCCCTCAAGGGGAAGGCAAAAACCACAGCCAAAAGCCTTCTCCTTGAGGAGAAGGTGTCAGCAAGTTCACGAAAGTGAACTCTGATGACGGATGAGGTGTAATAGAAAGCATGGAAAGGGGGCAGTGTTCTGAATAAAACAAGCAATTCAAAATTAACTGCCAACTCTCAGAATCTGCGGAAAAACATGACCAAAGAAGAAAAACATCTGTGGTATGATTTTCTGAAAAAGCTCCCTGTGACAGTACACCGCCAGAAAGTAATAGGTAACTATATTGTCGATTTTTACTGTGCTGAGTCAAAGCTTGTAATAGAACTTGACGGTTCACAGCATTACGAGGAAGACGGAATAAAGTCAGACAGAGAAAGAGACAGATATATGGAAAACCTTGGTTTAACTGTCTTGCGATATTCAAACTCAGATATAAATAAGAACTTTGACAGCGTCTGCGCTGACATAGAAAACCGCATCAAAATCCAAAAAAGTCTTCTCCTTGAGGAGAAGATGTCGGCGGAGCCGACAGATGAGGTGTTAAAAGAAAGCTAAGACTTCAGAAAACCACCTCATCCGCCTCGTTAAGTCCGCTTATGGCGTACTCACACTCGGCACCTTCCCCTCAAGGGGAAGGCAAAAAACAGAATCAAAGTCTTCTCCTTGAGGAGAGAGATTGTATTGAGCAAGCACAATTGACTGATGAGGTGTAGGCGATTTAATCGCCGTTATTTCCAAAGCAGAAACCACAACCGAAAGGAACGAAAATAAATGAGCGACGAGCTTAAGAACAACAGCGCCCTCCCGCCGGATAAAAGCAGTGAAGAATCGCGAATAACGAATATTGACATAGTCAGTGAGCTCAAGCAGGCATTCATCGACTATTCCATGTCAGTTATCGTGTCCCGAGCACTGCCCGATGTCCGCGACGGCTTCAAGCCTGTTCACAGAAGAATACTTTACACCATGTATGAAGAAGGCATCACTGCCGACAGCCCCACAAAGAAGTGCGCATCTGCGGTCGGTAACGTGCTTGCAAAGTACCACCCCCACGGTGATGCATCTGTTTACGATGCACTGGTACGTCTTGCACAGGACTTCTCCATGAGATATACCCTCGTAGAAGGTCAGGGTAACTTCGGTTCAATCGACGGTGACCCCCCTGCTGCATACCGTTATACCGAGGCACGAATGAGCAAGATGAGCATGGAAATGCTCACCGATATCGAGAAAAACACCGTTGACTTCATTCCCTCCTTCGATAACGAGAGAAAAGAGCCTACCGTTCTTCCCAGCCGATTCCCCAACCTTCTTGTCAACGGTACAATGGGTATCGCTGTCGGTATGGCATCAAATATGCCTCCCCACAACCTGAGGGAGACTGTCGAAGCCTGCAAGTGCGTGCTTCACAACCCCGATGCAACTCTTGACGATATCATGGAGCATCTCAAGGGACCTGACTTCCCCACAGGCGGTATCATTATGGGTCGCTCGGGAATCCGTTCCGCTTACGCAACAGGCCGCGGTCTTATCTACGTCCGCGCCCGTGCCGAGATAATCGAAAAGAGCAACGGACGTTATGCAATTCAGGTCACCGAGCTTCCTTATCAGGTAAACAAGGCAAGGCTCATTGAGAACATCGCAAACATGGTGCGTGATAAGAGACTCGAAGGCATTTCCGATATTGCAGACCACTCCTCCGACCGTGACGGCGGTATGTGCATCACCATCGACATCAAGCGCGATGCACAGCCCAATGTTGTTCTCAACAACCTTTATAAATATACAAAGCTTCAGGATACCTTCGGCGTAAACCAGGTTGCAATAGTCAACGGTGAGCCGAAAACCCTGACCCTCAGACAGATAATCGACGAGTATCTCAAGTTCCAGATCGAGGTCATCGTCCGCCGTACAAACTTCCTGCTCAAGAAGGCTCAGGACAGAGAGCATATCCTCGATGCACTTATCATTGCAATCGACTTTATCGACGAGGTTATTGCAATTCTCCGTTCCAGCAAGAGCATCGGCGAAGGCAAGGAGCGTCTCATGGAGCGCTTCGGCTTTGATGATATTCAGGCTCAGGCTATAGTCAACATGAGACTCGGTCAGCTGACAGGTCTCGAAAAAGAGAAGCTTGAGGAAGAGCTTGCAGCACTTCGCGAGAAGATCGCTGATTATCTCGGAATACTCGCTTCTGAGGACAGACAGAAGGAGATCGTCTCCGACGACCTTACCGAGATCGCAAGAAAATTTGGTGACGCAAGAAGAACCGAGATTGCAACCATCGAGGGCGAAATGGACACAGAGGACCTTATTGCTGAGGAAAACTGCGTTATCACCATGACGAACTTCGGCTACCTCAAGCGCCAGAAGATAGATACATACCAGACCCAGCACAGAGGCGGTCGCGGTATCGCAGGCATGGCAACAAGGGAAGAGGACGTTCCCACAGAAATGTTCATCGGCTGTACCCATGACTATGTCATGTTCTTTACGAACCTCGGCAGAGTCTACCGTCTCAAGGGCTACGAGATTCCTGAGGGCTCAAGAACCTCAAAGGGTACCAATGTTGTCAACATTCTGCCCCTGCTGCCTGAGGAAAAGGTAGTTTCCATGCTCCACCTGCCAAGAGATTATGACGGTGAGAACAACGTTGTCATGATCACAAAGAGCGGTATTATCAAGAGAACTGCACTTTCCGCATTTGATAATGTGAGAAAGAAGGGACTTATCGCCCTTTCCATGCGCGAGGACGACGAGCTTGTTGCAACCAAGATCACAAACGGCTCTCAGCATTTGCTGGTTGCTACTCACAACGGCTATTCCATCCGCTTTGACGAGAACGACGTCCGAGTAATGGGCAGAACAGCCGCAGGCGTGCGAAGCATCAGACTCCGCGAGGGCGACTATGTTGTCGGCATGGCAAAGCTTCGCGAGGGTGCCAAGGTGCTTACAATTTCCGAAAACGGCTTCGGACGACTTTCTGAAATTGAAAATTACCGTCTGCAGTCCAGAGGCGGTATGGGTATCAAAAACTACAAGCTTGAGGTGGGACCTGTTGCTTGTATCCGTGTTGTTGATGAGGACGATGACCTTATCATCATCAATGACGCAGGTGTTATTATCCGTATTGCTGTCGGCGAAATCAGAGTATGCGCAAGACCCAGCAAGGGTGTGCGCATCATGAAGATGCCCGAGGATCAGAAGATCGTCTCGGTCGCCCGTGTACCTCACGATGAGGACGCAGAGCGCGGTGAGATAGAGGACGACGGCGAGCCCGATGATGTTGCAGAAGACGAAATCGAGGAAATCGAAGAGACCGACGACATCGACGACACATCTTCTGAAGAATAATAGACAGTAATGACAAGGGGGAATAGCATTCCCCCTTGTTTAATAAGAAAAACCGCGAAAAATCGGATATTTTGTAATTACGAAATATTATGAAATACTAAGAAAATTAACTTAATAAGACTCTGAAATGGAGGGAATTATTATGAAAAGATATGAAGGCATAAAAAGAGAGGAGACAGCAGTGTTCTGTCCGAGGTGCAAAAAGGAAATAGGCTTTGCCGATATGACCTGCCCCCACTGCGGAGCTGATGCACGCACCGACCCGAGAAGCTACAAGCCCAGACTTTCCACTCAGGATATCCAGCCCGGTCCCAGAGAGAGAACAGGCGCACCCATGCGTCCTCAGGACGATTACTCTTTCGGAAAGATAAGCACTGTAAGTATGATACTTACTATATGTGCATTGGTTATTGCCGTAGTTATCGGCATTGTTACAAGCAATGCTTCAGACAATAATTTCATCGGCATTCTCTCAGGAATTTTTTCCGCAATAGTTCTTGTATGCATAGCTCGTGCCGCTGCAATACAGCTTAAAAACACCGCAAAGTCTGCATATACCAACGAGCGAATTGCTCTGGGGATTGAATATCAGATCCAGCAGCTCAACGAGTTTATAACCACTTATAACCGAGACAAGAGCATCGATGCCGACAATGCCGAGGTATTTGCAAAGCTTCTGCTCAAGACAAGCAAGGCTGCCGAGGCTGAGAAAAATAACCTCATCGAGCTTACAAATATCGTTGGTGCAATGTCACGAAAGATGAACAAGACCGCCCCGAAGCTGACCCTTGATGAAGCAATCGAAGAGATGAACTTCTCCGAGGACGATGATTTCACAGACGACTTTACCGATGTGGAAAACACAGAAGAAAAAAGCGAAGTCAAGATGGAGAACGAGGTTGAGACTGAAGCGGTTATCCCCGAAGAAGGCGCTGAAGAGACCGCAGAACCTGAAGAACCCGAAGAACCTGAAGAACCTGAAGAACCTGAAGAAGCCGCAGAACCCGAAGTAGAAAAAGAGGTCGCAGAGCTGACCGAGGAAAATACCGAGGAAGAAAATGAGGAAGAGGAATACTACACGATTCCCTGTCCCAAGTGCGGCAGTGAGATAAAATACACTGACGAAGAGCTTGACAACGGCGGTGCTGAGCTTGTATGCGAGGAGTGCGGCACAGCAATTGAGCTTGAAGTAAGCGAAGTTGAAGAGGACGAAGAAGAAAGTGAGGAGCAAACAGAATCCCACGATGCCCAGAGCGACTATGAAAGAGCATTCGGCAGGGAGGAAGAAGTAAAAAGCTCCACCCTCGAAAGCCGACTTGACGCCTTCCTTGACGAGGACGAAGATTAAAAAACAAAGGCTCACCTTTACACAAGGGAGCCTTAACAGCAAAAAACAGGCGCTGAAAAGCGCCTGTTTTTTATTTTTTCTCAGCTTTTTTCAAAGGCGGGAGCTGTGAAATGATAATAGCCGCAAAGACCAGCACACAGCCGATAAGCTCGGAGCCCGAGAGGATATTTCCCGAAATGAACCAGCCTCCGAGGGCAGCAACGACGCTTTCAAAGCTCATTGTGATCGTTGCAATGGTCGCCTCGGCGTACTTCTGACCGACAATCTGCAGGGTGTAGGCGATACCGCTTGACATGATTCCGAGATAGAGTATCTGAGGGGCGGCATCGATAATATTTGAAAAGGAAACGGTCTCAAAAATAAGAGAAAGCACCGCGGAAATGACACCGCAGACAATGAACTGCACACAGCAGAGGCGAATGCCGTCGATGCGCTCGACCACCCTGTCAACAGTGAGGATATGCAGTGCAAAGGAGATAGCACAGCAGAAAATGAGAATATCACCGAGGTAGATATTGTGAATGCCGTCGGTCATGCACAGGAGATACACGCCGACAGTGGCAATGGCAACGCCTGCCCAGACAACAGGTCGTATACGCTTTCCCGAAAAGACGGAAAGAAGGGGTACAAGAATGACATAAAGAGCGGTTATGAATCCGCCGCGAGCCTCTTTTGCAACACCGTCGGGATAAAATGCCAGCCCGAACTGCTGGAAATTGACGGAAATGGCGATAAGAACACCGCATAAAACAGTAGAAAATAGAAATATAGATTTTTCTTTTCTATCCTTCGGAAAGAAGGGGACCTTTTCTTTTTTGTTGAAAAAAGGGCGCACTGCCAGCAAAAATGCCGCCGCAATAAAGGAGCGCAGGGCATTGAATGCAAAGGAGGGAACAAGGTCTGCAGCATCACTCTGAGCAACAAAGGCAAGACCCCATATGACAGTTGCAAGACCCAGTATCAGTGTACCCTTCAGATTGCTTTTTCTATCCATAAATAACCTCTGAAAAAGTATTTTTAAGCCGAAGAAGATTATAGCCCATAAGCCGTATTTTTGCAAGCGGTGCCGTATTACAGAAAACAGCCCTCACTTCCGTGAGGGCTGTTTGCCTTATTCAAAATAAAGAAGATCAATAATGTCCGCAAAATACTCTTCTGCGGTTCCTGTACCGTCGTCCGGGAAGTAAGTAAAGGTTACTGTAGCGGTCATGTCCTTATCAATATACATTACCTGATAGTATTCAATGGGAATCTCAACATCAAGCTCGGGTGCGATTATTTTAACAGAATAGGAAAGGCATACGCATTCCTGATTGCCGAAGGTCCTGACCTCTGCACCGCGAATCGATCTCTCGCTTTCGCATTCGGCATTCAGGGCAGTCTCGTAGGTAGACTCAAGAGAGGGTGTTGCTATATCGAGAATAGCATCGATGTGTTCTTCGTTCACATCATGGACATTGAGAGCGTCACCCGCGCCGATAACTATGTTGATATTGGAACCGTTGGTGCTTTCCATAACAAGGAAATCAGTGCCGAAGCTTTCGGAAACAGCAAAAATATCATCGGGATAGGAGAGGTATACATTGCCCTCGCGATGAGTTGCCCAGCCCTCGGGAATGCCTTCAATAAAGGAAAGATCCTCTTTTTCTTCATCGTCATCGATATCAACGGTGACCTCGGGCTTTTCTCCGTCGGTAATGTATTCCTCGTGGTCATCGAAAAACTGACCGAGAGTGTCGGGATTTGAGGAAAAATCGTCATTTTCCTTTGCACAGCCGCAGGAAAAGAGAAGCAGAAGTGCAAGAAGTGTAGCGGTAATCGTTTTTTTCATATTTAAACTCCTATATGCTGATAGTGTCAATTCATATTCTGCTTGCTGCCGCATTCGGCACAGAAGGCCGCATCATAGGGGAGCTTCGTGCCGCAGTTGATGCAGTACTTGAACTTATTCTGTGCAGCTGCAGGCTTTTTGGGTGCGATACGGCTGAAGGTTTCAGCAATCTGAGCCTTGTTTTTCCTGATGTACTTAACAACAAACACGATGAGCACTGCAAGGCAGGGGAGAAGAATGACGGTTATCCATACAAGAGCGGTGTTTCTCATATAGAACATTGCGAGAGTATCGCCGAGAGAAGCTCTGCTTTTTGTGATGATGGCACGTTCCTTTTCCTCTGTGACAGTGAACCTGCCCTTTGCGGAAAGACGGGGCACAGACCACTCATAGTCGCCCATTTCCATATCCTCAAGGAAGAACTCGCCCTCCTCATCCATTCTGACGGTGAAGAGATATTCGCCGCCGCGGCTTATATCCACCGCTTCATCGGAGAAGCTGTCACCGAGGTCAAAGGAAACATCCATAAGGGGGATAAGCTCAATCTGCTCGATGGAAGAAATGATGGCATCGGAGACCTCGGAGGAGTTGTTTACACCTGTATAGGTGCCGCCTGTGGCATCGGATATATCTGTGAAAACATCACGGGCATCGTAGCTTGCGTCGGTGCCGATGGTAAATACCTTGATAATACTGTCCTCAGCAGGTCCCAGGACTCTGTCATCGGATTTTTCCGAAATGGAAATATCTGCATTGTAGAGTGCGAGAAGAGTATCGCCGAGGGTGTAGTCAGTGTAGGGCTCGGGATCCAGGGGTTCTGCATCGCCGAGAAGAATTATGACCTTTGTTGCACGGTCTCGCCAGTTAAGGTCGGCACACATCATAAGCGCGGAATATACGGTTTCGGGAGAATCGCCGCCGTTGCCGAGCTCAAGGTCGTTTATGGCAGTTGTTATCTCCTCCATATCATCGGAGAAGCCGAGCTGCAGCTTTGCGGGGTAGTCAACAGAGTAAGCTGTTCTCTGAGAAAAGTCCCTGTAATCGATAAGTGCAACGCGGAAGTCGGAGTTTTTAAGGGATATTTCCTGAAGAATGGACTCCATATTATCCTTGGCATTGTCGATATCGTCGCCCATGGAGCCTGTTGTATCAACAACGAAGCAGATGTCAAGACCCGAGGAAGCCTCGTCCTTTACAACTGCGCTGACGGACTTGTCCTTTGATTCAAGGGCAAACTTTACTGCCTTTTCGGCATCCACCATGCCGCTGTAGCCGTCGGTATAGTAATATCTGCCGTAGGTTGAAGCAAGGAGTATCCTCTTGACCTCAGAGCCTGTAAGGTCGGGGTTAGAGGCGTACACCATGCTTGCAACACCCGTCACATGGGGTGTTGACATTGAGGTGCCTCTGAACCGGTTGCTGTAGCCATTTACCGTGCTGCTGTAAATATACTCACCGGGAGCAACAACATCCACACGTTCGCCTATATTTGAGAAATAGGAATACTTGTATCTTGTTTCGGTGCCTGTGGATTTTTTATTATCAATACCCACAGAGCCAACGACAACGATAATGTCTCTGACGTCATCATCATCGATTAATGCAAGAAAATTATTGTAATCGGTATAGACATCGCCGGATTCACCGATTTCCCAGAATTTCCACCAGTAAGTATAATCTCTGTAGCCATACGGCTGAGAGTCATCCTTGTAAAAAGTCATGTTATTACTGTTTCCGGCAGAAATGCACAGGAGAAAATCATCGCCGGAGTCAAGCATTCTCTGAAGTCCCTCAGAAGCGATATTTGCTTCTCTTTCGAGACCGGCTATTACTTCCTTATCACCTTTGGTTGCAGCATAACTTCTCGGGCGGGAGGTATTCTGACTTATATTGATGACCTTTACATCCCTGTCAACAAGGGCATTTATTGCCTGAAGATAGCAAAAGCCGTCATAATAGTCGCCAATCGGGCGTCCGTTGCGGCTGTAGTATGCACAGCTGTAGTAAAGATCGACATTATCACCTGCGATACCGGAAACACCTGTTGTATTCCATGTGCCAGCTATTGTACCTGCAACATGGGTTCCATGATCGTCGGGAGTCAGAGTGTTGGTATTTGTTATATCATAGGTTGTTGTGCCGTTTTCAGTAAGTGTATAGTAAGCCGCAGTAACATCGAGATCAGGGTGATTAACATTGACCATGGAGTCGATAAGACCCACATTCACATTGGAAAACTCATCGGAATAAGCCCATGCAAGAGGAGCGCGTACAGCCTCTGCACCCCAGTTATCGCCGCGTGGAACATCGACATTCCATGAGGCGTTGTTCCACGGATCCTGAGGATAGTCAGGCTGACGGGTCTCCTCGGGGTCAAAGGCATCGGATTCCATCTCGAAAAGGGTGGTGGGATATGCATATTCCACTGCGTCCTCGCAGGAGAGGCGATAGGCTGTCTCCTCGATCTCCTCGTAGTTCATGGTCTCGGGGAAGCGGAACTTATAGTAGCCGATATCCTCCATCTCACCGACAATTGAGGCATTGTACTTTGCCGCGACGATTTCGATATCCTTCCTGTCGGCAGACAGAGAGGCAATGACGAGGATCTCATCATTTACATAAAGGCTGTCTGAGTCCTCATCGTAGTCCACATAATCATACTTTTCTGCTATCTCGGGAGTGGATTCGGTATCATAGATGTTGTCGCCTGTGGTGTAGAAGAAATAGAGCGGACGCACTACAAAAACCGCAATCAGGAAAACAGCAAGTGCTATGATCAGGATTATGAGTGCTGTTCTGAGCTTTTTCGACATGATTTATTCCCCCTTGATAAATTATATATGGATCATTCCTCTGTATCGCTTTGGGAAACATCACTGCCCGAAATATCACTGCCGGAAAGATCGGTATCGGAAGGCTCTTCAGGCTCAAATATAATAAATTCGTCCATTGAATAAGCGATTCCGTCCACATAGGTCTTGTAGGTGAAGGGATAATAGTAAAGCACATAGTCGCCGTTTTCAAAGCGGCGGAAAATGGTTATCTTATAGGCGATGGGCTGCTTGCCGTTGCCTGTGGTCGCATCGAAGGGATAGACGGAAATACGCTTGGTGCCGTCTGCCTCGCCTTCATCGGTCTCAATGAACTTTGCAGGCCAGAAGCCTTCGTCATACTTTTCGTACATCTTCTTGACGGAGTAGTAATCCTCGGAATTTTCAAAGGAATATCTGCCGTTGTAAGCCTCGGTGTAGATAAGCAGAACGATAAGAAGAACAGCACAGATGACAAGCTTTACGGGAGTTGTTCTGAGGAATCTGCGCCATTTGATCTTGGGGATTATCATGAACAGAATAAACGCAAAAGCAACCAGCACGATTATTATCATAATTTTTGCTATATTTTCCATGCCCATGCTTATGAAAATAATGGCATCGATAATAACCGCAGGGAACTCAAAGATCGCAAGGATGAACTCAAGGAATATGGAAAGGTAAAGTCCGAACATGAGAAGCCTTGCAAGCTTTACGCGGTGGCTGTCGGCATAGTAGAGCATGATGGAGCCGCCCATGCAGACAAGGGAAATTATTGTGACTATAAGACCGAAGGTACTCACAGAATATCGCTCCTTTCAGAAAAATCAACAGACAACAAGCTCGAGTCCGTAGGCAGAAGCATAATTTCTTATGCAGGAAGGCACATCAGAGCGCAGAGCCGAGGTGCTTGCATAGTAGCGAAGCTCGCCTGTATCGTCGTTTTCGTTGTGAATTCCGATGCAGACCTTGCCGTCTGTGGAGCAGAGGATCATGCATCTGCCCTCGTATTTAAGCTCGTACTGATATTTCATCATGCCTGTCTGCTTGTCAACCATGACGCCGACACCGTTCTTGTCGGTCTGGTATTCGGAGGAACCTGAGGAAATACCCATGGCAGAGCCGTCAGATATGATAAGCTTGAAGAGGGAATAGTCATCGCCCTTCATGATGCCCGAAAGGGTGGAGCGTGTTGCAGAGGAGGATACGATGGAAGCATCGTACTCCGACTCAGGCTCGTCGGTGTAGGTGGGCTCGCCTGTTATGTACTTGCCGTTTGCCGCCTTGAAGCCTGAAACGGTGATACTGCCCTTTCCGCATTCAAAGCGCATGGTTCTGCCGTCGTAGGTCCATTCCGCGGTGGTCTCACCAACGAAAACAGCGTAGCCGCCGTAATTGTCGTCGGGGAGAGAAAGGGAAAAATCAAAGCCTTCCTTGTCCATATAGGTGACCTTCAGCTTTGCGCCGTTGGAGGTCTCAACATTTGTGCGGTTGTAGGTGCCTTCAAGGTCCTCCACCGTAACGGTGAAGGAAGGCTTCTCAGGCTCGGAGACCTCATTTTCGGGCTGGGATGCAACGTTTTCGGGCTCGGATCCAACATAGCCCGAATCCTCATTGATAACATCGGAATTGACAGAGGCAGGGGGATTGCCCGAGCCTGCTTCCTGAGTGTTATTGCCCTCGGCGTTCTTTACAAGAACGATAATAAGAGCAACGCCGACTATTATAACTATCAGCGCGGCAAGGGACTTCATATCGAAGCCTTCATTGCTGTAGCTGTTCTTTCTCTTTTTTCTTTTAGCAGCCATAATGTCCTCCCTTTAACATATCTTTCCGCGCTCTATGGCGCATTTCATAATAAGAGTCTGAGTCTTTCCGTCTTTTAAAGTGCCGTTCATAACAAGCTCCAGCACTTTTTCAAGAGGCACAAACTCAGCATTCAAAAATTCGTCCTCATCAAGACTCTGCGCACCGACTGATCTTACATCGCAGGTGTAGAGGTGAATTACCTCACTGCAATAGCCGGGAGTGGGGTAGAAAAGCCCCATACTGCGCCAGTTTTCGCCCTCTGCGCCGACCTCTTCCATAAGCTCTCTGCGTATTGCCTCATCGGGGTTTTCTCCCTTTTCGAGCTTGCCTGCGGGAAGCTCCGAAAGGGTCTCGCCGTAGGCATAGCGGAACTGCCTGACCATTGCGACTTCGCCCTTTTCGTTGAAGGCGGCAACGCAGACACCGCCGTTGTGGTCAACTATTTCGCGGGTGGAGGTGGAGCCGCCCGGCAGAGAGACCTCATCGACATGAGCGCGAAAAACGCGTCCTTCATATATATCCCGTCGGGAAATACAGTTTTCCCTCAGTTCGTTTTCAGAATACGCCAAAGTGCATCGCTCCCGTATGTGGAATAAGTAGAGAATACCATAAAACTGCAATTATGTAAAGTACCGAAGGTATTCATAAAAGCAGTATGATCTTGCCTTTTACCAGACCTTTGTAGGCTTTTCAAGGGGCAGGACGTTGTTGAAAACTGCGGTGTGCAGACCTGAAATGTGCTTGTCCTTATGGGTAAAGCCGAAGAACCAGTGCTTGTATTTTACCTGCTTGGAAAGCTCATCAAAGAAGAGGGTCGCGGCATTTGCAATGTCGATAACACCCTCAACAAGCAGACTTTTTACATGGGTGGGAGGCTCATGGGTGATGATGAAATCAACCATAAGATCGTGCTTGTAGAGATTGTTTACCGCCTCGCGCATCTCCTCGGTGGTGGGAGTTTCCTCAGGCCACCAGCGTGTGCCGCGGGACTGACGTATCTCATAATCCTCGCTGACACCGCCACCCATGGTGAATATGGTGCGGTTTTCGATGGTAAAGACCTGACCGCGGCAGAGGTGAATGATATTGGGCTTTATAAAGCGCACCTTTCCGCCGTTCCACTCGCGGACGGGATACTGATAGAGTCTGTCGTAATTTTCGTGACAGCCGTCAACAAAGAGAATGGTATACTTCTGCTTTGCAAGAGTGTTGAGCATACGCTCTTCTCTTCTGCCGCCGTCCCATATGAAACCGAAGTCGCCGCAGACGATGAGATAGTCGCCTCTCATGAGAACGCCCATCTGCTTCTTGTCTTCAAAACGCGCAAGACTTCCGTGTGTGTCACCTGTAACAAATATCAAGATGCAGACCTCCATGTTCTGACTGTTGATTAAATAATTATATACCTTTTTTTCGCAGATTACAACATAAGTACTTTATTTGTGAGCAATTTTATGTTAAACTATCGTTGTGTGAGGAAAAATTGATATATGTCATTTATATATGAACAGAAATATTTACGGCGAGGAGCAATGGGAAGATGAAAAAGAGAATAATCAGCACATTTTTAGCGTTTGTGGTTTTGCTCGGTGCAATTGTAATAATGCCCCCTGCAAAGGCAGATGCGGCATTCAGCATAGACCTTGAGGAAAACAATATGTACCTTGACCAGTGCGGTTCGATATTCATGCTGAATACCGACACAGGCGTTACTATTTATGAGAAGAACGCATACGACCAGATGTACCCTGCGTCAACAACAAAGATGATGACGGCACTGCTTGCCATCGAGCTTTGCCCCGATATGGACACAATGGTAACGGTCAACGAAAAGGTGGAGACCATGCTTATCGGAACCGACTCCACCAAGGCAGGCCTGAAGCCCAACGAGCGTATCTCCATGCTGGACCTGCTTCACTGCCTTATGCTCCCTTCGGGTAATGACGCGGCACTGGCTATCGCCTTCTATATCGGAGACGGAGACCTCAACTATTTTGTTGCGCTTATGAATGAACGTGCCACCACCCTCGGCTGTGTCAACACTCATTTTGTAAATCCCCACGGTCTTCACGATGAAAACCACTACTCCTGCGCCTATGACCTTTCTCTCATAGCAACAAAGGCAATGGAGCATCCCGTTTTCGCTTCGATCGTAAGCTCCACAGCCCACTGGATAGAGCCTACCAACAAGAATGAGGGACGTTACGTTTACAACACCAACCACTTAATGAACGTCAACTACTCCTCCACCTACTACTACTCCTACTGCAAGGGCATCAAGACAGGACGAACCAGCAAGGCAGGAAACTGCTTTGTCGGCTATGCTACAAAGAACGGCTACAATTATATCTGCGTCTGCATGGGCGCTCCCATGCTCAATGAGGACAAGGGAATCAAGTTCAATGCGGCATTCATATCGGCGAAGGAGCTGTTTGACTGGTGCTTCAATAATCTGTCGCTGAAAGAGGTCGTGTCGGCAAACACCGTTGTGCAGACGGTTGATCTTGAGCTTGCATGGAATCAGGACGAGCTGACGCTGATACCTGAGGAGAGCTTCACGACCCTGCTGCCTGCCACGATCACGGGCACGGCGGTTATGAAAAAGTTCGAGCCCCTGCCCGAATATAAGGCGGAGGACGGCAGTATAAAGGTCACCGCACCTGTCAAAAAGGGCGATGTCATCGCGGTCATGACCCTCAACTTCGCAGGAGAGGAAATAGGCAAGATAAACCTTGTGGCAAGCGAATCCATCGAGCGCAGTGATGTGCTTTATCTGCTGAGCATTGCGGACAATATAGTTTCTTCAACTGTTTTCCGCGTTCTGCTTGTAATTGCCATCGTGGGCATCATCGGCTATATCGTATGGGCTCTGGCGCTGGGCAAGAATTCAGGCGGCAGAGGCGCACGAAAGGTTCGCAGGTACAGATGACCCTTTGAAGGTCTTTGAGGAGAGAAAACAATGGATAAGGAATTTGCGCAGAGAGTATTTGATGAATGCCCCGTGCGCTTTAAGAGAAGAGACAAAAACAAGCTTCTGCTTCTGCTGAGGGAGTGTTTCCGCGATATGGGCTACGACGGCTCTCAGATAAAGACTCTCAAGCACAAGGGAATAGGGAAGAGCCACAATTTCATTGTGGGTCGTCCCGATGCACCCTATATCTTCACCGCTCATTACGACACCCCCGGCAAGACAGGCTTTCTGCTTTTTGCCTCCCGTCTTTTCGGGCAGACGGGCGCAAACATAGTATATATGCTTCTGATGGCTGCATTTTTCTTCGGAATGGGCTTCGGCGCAAAAAAGCTGACAGATTGGATTTTTGAAAGAAGCAGCAGCCCCTTCTTCTTTTTCCTGCCCGTTCTGACCTATGCCATAATGATGGGCATAGTTATTCTGCTGGTTTTTGTCCCCATGTTCGTGCAGAATAAGAACAACCGCAACGACAATACCAGCGGTGTGCTGGGGCTTATCTCCATTGCAGAGATAGTGTCGCAGGACCCCGAGCTTCGGGATAAATGCTGCTTCATCTTCTTCGACAATGAGGAGTGGGGACTTCTTGGCTCTGCAAAATACTCCGCGTGGCTGAAGGCAAACGGCTATGACGTAAACCGTTCACTGCTCATTAATCTCGACTGCGTGGGAGTGGGGGACAAGCTTGTTGTGGTCTCCACAAATTACAGAAACAGGGCTTCAAAGTTTTTAAAGCAGGAGCTTGCTCTGAGAGATGAAAAGCTTATCCGCAAAAAAAGCCTGATGATCTATATGAGCGACCATGCCTCCTTCAAGGGCGGTGTGATGCTGACAAGAATGAAGCGTTCCCTTTTCGGACCGCTGTATATCCCCAATATCCATACCCGACGTGATAAGGATTGCGACCTTGATATGGTCGGCGCTCTGGGCGAAAAGCTTGCCGATATAATCGCCTGCGCCGAGGAGGATAAAGCAAACCGCAGCTCCTCAGCGGATTCGGAGAAATAAGCATATAAAATAAGTATATAATAAGAACATAAGCCTCCCTCGTAAGAGGGAGGCTTATGTTTGTCAAAAAAGTCTGTCTCAGCATAAAATGTGAAGCATAGGAGCAAATCTGATTATGCCTTCTCCTTGAGGAGAAGGGGGACTATTTTGCAACGCAAAATGGTGGATGAGGTGGTGTCGGACACTGCAAGCATAAGGACAAATCTGTTGATTCAGCTTTTAACACCTCATCACAGCCATGCTTGCATGGCAAAGCTCCCTCCTCAAGGGGAAGCCTTATTTTAAACTTTTATTGCTGATAGTCAATATTTAACAAATTAGTCCTGTGCCGCTTAAAGCAATTCCCCGAGTACTGCACATTTATGTGCAATACTCGGGGCTTTCTTATGCTTTTAAAGCCTTATATAAGTCCGATTATTCCTCAGACTCTTCAAAGGAGATGTCAGCCTCAGCGGCGTTCTTTCTCTTCTTCGAGATAACAAAGCTTATAACACATACTGCAAGAAGCAGTGCGAAGCCTGCGGTAATGCCGATGACGAGGGGTCTGTTGTAATCGTCGCCTGTGTCGGGAATGTCGGAATCACCCTTGACTTCTCTGTTCTTTGTGTTGGTGAATACAGCAGAAGCGCCTTCAGCGGTAACATTGCCCTTTTCGCCTGTGCTTGTTACCTTGTAGCCCTTGCTGTCAAGCTCGGTTACGGAGTATGCAGTGCCGTCAAGAATACCGCTGATAACAGCGCTCTCGCCGCCTGCAAGCTCGATAACATCGCCGCTCTGTACGGTGTAGACATCGCCCACAGCCTTGAGAGAGAAGCTTTTGCTCTTGGTTGCGTTCACTATTCTGCACTGATAGCTTCCGGGTGCGCCGATCTCGACCTTAAAGGAGAAGGTAAGGCTCGGATCTGCATCGTTGCCTGTTACAAAGTTTGTAACGGTCAGAGTGCCGAAGGCGAACTTGCCTGTGTTTGTGATGCCGATGGTGATATTGCCGTTTTCATCGGTTACGGAAGCGGAGTACTCAGTGTCATAGTTTGCAAGTGCATCAGCCTTGACAGTGTAGGCAAGGGCATTGCCCTCGTCGTCGTAGCGGTCAAGGGAAGTAAACTCATAGCTCTCGGTGCCTGCGGGAACGGTAACGGTATCGATGACATTGCCGTCAAGAATGAGGCTTACGTTCATGTCGGGAACTGTATGACCCTGAGGAACGTTCTTCCACTCGATATCGCCGCCGATGGTGATCTGAGGCATGATGTAGGTGTTTGTAAGAGTAAATACAACGCCGTCTTCGAAAACCTCTGTCTTGTACTCGGTGGTGTAGCCGGGAACGGTGATCTCTCTGACGGTAAACTCGTGACCCTCTGCATCAGCAGAAGGAATGGTAACGTTCTCGCCCCAGCCGTTTTCCTTAGAGAGGGTAACGGTCTTATAGAGTGTGCCGTCGCAGAGAAGCTCTACATCAACGCTTTCGGGGATCTCATCGGGATTGCCTGTGTTGTCCCACTGCTTTGTGATGGTGTAGTTGTTTACGTTGAAGGTATTGGTGATATCGTGACCTGTGACAACGGAAACATACTTGTCGGGAACGGTCTCCTCGGCTACGGTGTACTCGTAGAGGTTGCTGTCCTCGTCGGAGATGTACATTTCCTTGAAGGAATAGAACTGTACATTGGCAGTCTCATCCTTGGGAACGACGCAGGAGTCAACCGGTGTGCCGTTCTGATAGAGGTTTACGGTGATGGAGTCGGGACGGACGAAGCCTTCGCCGTTTTCGACCCAGGTCTTCATGCCGCCGATGGTGATGGTGTCACGGCTCCAGTGACCGTAAAGGTCGGTATCCTCGGTGATGGGTGTACCGTCAACAAACTCTGCGGTGTAGCCCTCATCGGTATACCAGCCGAAGAAGGTGTATCCATTGATCTCGGTGGGGAACTTGGCGGTGTATTCGGTGTTGTAATCGACCTCGTCGCCCTCGGGAAGCACTCCCTTGGTGGGATGCTCGGTGATTGCCTCGTTGAGGTGATAATTTACCTTGTACTTATTTACCTTCCACTGTGCGGTAAGGGTGGTGTCGCCCTCGACCATGTAGACGGTGTCGGCAGTGTACTCGACGCTCATGCTATCGAGCCAGCCTGTGAAGGTGTGACCTGCCTTTGTGGGGGTGGGAAGTTCGCCGACAGGCTCGGAGTAGATAACGGTCTTTGACTGCTCATCGGCGGGCAGAGCGTCTCCGCCGTTTACGTCAAAGTTAAGGATAAATTCACGGTAGAAGATCTTTGTTGCGGTGGTCTCAAGGGTCAGGTCGGAATAATAGTCATTAGTCATCTTGCAGTAGAGGCTCTTGCCTGCATCTTCAAGATCAAATGTGAACTTTCCGCCCTCTGCGGTCTTGGGAGTTACCTTCTCGTTTGTTGCCGCATCATACCACTTATATACGGTGATGTTGCCGTAGATATCGTACTCGGAGGAAAGGTCGATAACGCCGACGTTTGCTTCTGTCTCGGCAGGGATAGTGACCTTTGCCTGGGGCTCAGTGCTGATAATGGCAGGCTTTTTCTCAGCTTTCAGAGTAGAGAAGCGAAGTGCGTTTCTCATGCATTCAACATAGCTGAGCTTTGTGCATGGATCAAGATCGAGCTCAGAAAGCTGATTGTCGCCGGTCAGCAAAGAGGTAAGATTAGTATTGTTGGAAAGGTCAAGCTCAGAAAGCTGGTTCTCATAGCACAACAAATCGGTAAGCTTAGTATTGTTGGAAAGATCAAGCTCAGAAAGCTGGTTCTCATAGCACCACAAATTGGTAAGCTTAGTATTGTTGGAAAGATCCAGTGTTTTTATCTGGTTGTTGCCGCAGCCGAAAAAGTTGAGCTGAGTATTGTTCGCAACATCTATATTTGTGAGCTGATTGTTACAGCTGTTCAGATGGACAAGCTGAGTGTTGTTCGCAACGTTTATGTCGGTAAGCAGATTGTCGCTGCAGTCCAGCTTTGCCAGCAAAGCATTTTTTGAAACATCCAACTCTGCAAGCTGATTTTTGGTGCAGTACAGCTCGGTAAGCATTGCATTGTCGGTAACGTCAAGGAATGTCAGCTGATTGTCTTCGCAATCCAATACTTTGAGCATAGCATTCTCGGAGAAATCCAAAGAGGTCAGCTTATTGCTGTCACAGGTAAGCTGTTCAAGAGTGGGACAGCCCGATGTATCAAGAGAGGTTATTGCGTTATTGGAGCAATTGAACCTGATGATCATATTTTCACTGTACACCTTGATTTCGCCTGTTCCTGCAACGGGTGCGGAAATAGCGGGAGCAGCCGTTCCGCCGGAAGAGAAGGGAACAAGGTTTCCGTCGCCGAGATCAACATAAATTACGGTTTCTTTTCCGCTTATTCCAATTACAGTCGGGGTCAGTTTCAGAGTCTCGCCCACTGCCTTATCAGTGGTAAAGGTGATCTGAGGCTCGAGACCGAAGGTGATCTTTGTCTCTGTGGTCTGAAGGGTCAGGTCGGGATAGTAGGCGTTAGTCATCTTGCAGTAGAGGCTCTTGCCTGCATCGCTTGCATTAAATGTAAATTTTCCGCCCTCTGCGGTTTTGGGAGTTACCTCCTTATTGTTCGACGCGTCATACCACTTATATACGGTTACGCTACCGTAGATATTGTACTCGGAGGAAAGATCAACAACGCCTGTGATCGCCGCTGTCTCGGCAGGGATAGTGATCTTAGGCTGAGGCGAGCATTTCTTAGTGGTAAGTGCACTGTTGCCTGAATAGATAGTCGAGAAACGAAGTGCATTGCTTCCGCAGTACAGAGTTGCAAGCTTTGTGTTGTTTGAGGCATCCAGTTCAGTAAGTTTATTGGAGTCGCAGTACAACTTTGCAAGCTGTGTGTTGTTCGAAAGATCAAGCTCGGTCAGCTGATTTCCGCTGCAGTGCAGAGATGTAAGCTGTGCGTTATCCGAAACATCCAGTTCAGTAAGTTTATTGTAGTCGCAGTACAGAGTTGCAAGCTGTGTGTTGTTCGAAACATCAAGCTCGGTCAGCTGATTTCCGCTGCAGGACAGGTCGGCAAGCTGTGTATTCTTTGAAAGATCAAGCTCGGTCAGCTTATTGTAGTTGCAGTACAGAGCTGCAAGCTGTGTATTCTCTGAAACATCAAGCTCGGTCAGCTGATTGGCATCGCAGGACAGCCTTTCAAGATTTGCGTTGCTTGAAACATCAAGCTCTGTCAGCTGATTATAAGCGCAGTCCAGACTTTCAAGCCACGGACAGCCTGATGTGTCAATAGAGGTTATTTTGTCCTGCTGACAGGAAAATCCTATGATCTTATTCTCGCTGTACACCTTGATTTCGCCGGTTCCTGCAACGGGTGCGGAAATCGAGGGGGCAGCCGTTCCGCCGGAAGAGAAGGGCACCAGGTTTCCGTCGCCGAGATCAACATAAATTACGGTTTCTTTTCCGTTTATTCCGATTACAGTCGGGGTCAGTTTCAGAGTCTCGCCCACTGCCTTATCAGTGGTAAAGGTGATCTGCGGCTCGAGAGCGAAGGTTATCTTTGTCTCTGTGGTCTCGAGGGTCAGGTCGGGATAGTAGGCGTTGGTCATGGTGCAGTAGAGGCTCTTGCCCACAGCGCTTGCATCAAATGTGAACTTTCCGCCCTCTGCGGTCTTGGGAGTTACCACAGAATCGTCAGCGGCATCATACCATGTATATACGGTAGTATTGCCGTAGATATCATACTCGGAGGAAAGGTCAACAACGCCTGAGAGAGCCGCTGTTTCGGCAGGGATAGTGACCTTTGCCTGGGGATGAGTCATCAGATACTCAGGCTCAGCAATAAGGTCAATGGTGGAGAAGCGGAGACTGTTTTCCTGGCAGGCGAAAAGCCCGATATTCGGACAGTCGGAAAGGTCAAGCTCGGTGAGCTGATTGTTTATGCAGAGAACAATTTCGACTGCCGAGCTGCCGGTGAGGTCGAGTGTGCGAAGCTTATTGTTGTAGCAATGGAAGTCCATAAGCTTCGGAAGATCCGAGGCATCAAGCTCAGTTAACTGATTGTTGAAGCAATAAATTCTGAAAAGCTCCGGGCAATCCGAAACAGTCAGCTTTTCAAGAAGATTGTCATTGCACTCGAAATATTCCAGCTTCGGGAAGCCGGAAATATCCAGCTCTGTCAGCTTGTTGTTGTTGCAGAGAACAGTAGAAAGCTCCGGATTGCCGGGCATAATGATCTCACTCAGATTATTGTCTGAGCAGTCAAGGTATTCCAGCTTCGAGTTGGCTGAAATATCAAGCTTTTCAAGCTGATTCTCTTTGCACCTCAACGCAACAAGCTCCGGGCAGTCGGTGACATCAATCGCGCGAAGCTGATTGTCATCGCACTGCAGGCTCTCAAACTTCGTACAGCCGGTGAAATCCAGTTCGGTAAGCTGATTGTGAGAACAAAGAACGTTGGTAAGCTCCGGGCAGTCGGTAATATCCAGATCAGTGAGCGGGTTATTTTCGCAAGTAAGCATAACGAGAGCCGTGCTGCCGCTCAGATCAAGCTGTGTCAGACTGTTGTTGCTGCAGGACAGATCTGCAAGGGAGGGACAATTGCCGGCATCGAGAGAAGTGATCTGGTTGTTTCCGCAGCGGAAATCGACAATGCCTGAAGTGCTGTAGAATTTGATTTCGCCGGTACCCGCAATCGGGGCAGAAAGAGAGGGGAGTTCATCATCGGACGGATCATCGGTAACGGTGTACTCCACAAGGGTGCCGTCACCCCAGTCAACAAAGACAGTATCACTGGAGTTTTCTGTCTTCAGATATACAGTCAGCTTTTCGCCAACTGCCTTGTCGGAGGTGAAGGTGATCTGAGGCTCAAGAGCGAGCTTCCACTGAGCGTTGACGGTGAGGTCGCTCTGGATATTGGTTATGTCCTTGTCCCAGCCGATAAATTCATAGCCGGGCTTCTCGGGACGGTTGGCGGTATCGGCATAGGGGTCTTTTGCATTGCCTCCATGAGCAACGGCCTGCTTTTCGACCTCGGTGCCGTTGTCCATGAAGGTGACGGTTCTTGCCCAGTCGAAAGTGATTGTGGCCTTGCTGTCGCCAGTGAAGCCTGCGTAGGTGCCGCCTTCTGCGTCAAATTCGACGGGCTGACCGTTAATGGTGAGGGATTTGATTGCGTAGCCATGCTTGGGAGTGTAAATGAGGCTGCCGTCAACTACATTGAAGAAGTTGGCACTGGCTACCTGTGCGTAGTTTGTTGCAGGAGTGAAGTTTGCACTCACGGAAATCGTGTTGAGATTTGTGTCGCCGACGAACATCTCGCTCATGTTGGTGACATTTGATGTATCAAAGCCGCTGACATCAATGCTGGTCAATGCGCTGCAACTGACGAACATGGAGCTCATATTGGTGACATTTGATGTGTTGAAGTTGCTTACATCAACGGTGGTCAATGCTCTGCAGCTGCCGAACATGGAACTCATATTAGTAACCTTTGATGTATCAAAGCCGCTGACATCAAGGGCAGTTAATTTGTGACAGCCTTGGAACATATAACTCATATTGGTGACATTTGAAGTGTCAAGACCGCTTACATTAAGGGAATTGAGATTGCTGCAGTTGCCGAACAACCAGCTCATGTTGGTGACTTTTGAAGTGTCAATATCACCGACATCAAAGGTAGTCAGCTTTTCGCAACCGTAGAACATCATGTTCATATTGGTGACGTTGGAGGTATTAAATCCGCTGACATCAAGGCTTGTCAGAGCTGAGCAACTGTTGAACATATTGCTCATATTGGTAACATTTGATGTTTTGAAGTTGCTGACATTAAGGCTTGTCAGCTTATTGCAGTAAGAGAACATACCGCTCATATTGGTAACCTTTGATGTATCAAAGCCGCTGACATCAACAGTGGTCAGTTTACGGCAACCATAGAACATACTTCTCATATTGGTGACGTTGGAGGTATTAAATCCGCTGACATCAAGGCTTGTCAGAGCTGAGCAATTGGAAAACAGCCCTTCGAGACTTGTTGCATTGGAGGTATCAAGACCGCTGAGGTCCATAGAGGTGCAGTTCTCCATTCCATAGAAAAGATAGGCTGCACTGCTATTGGTGCATACACCATCCTCAACAACAATGCTCGTTACATCATTTGCGTAATTGAACCACGGCCAGAAAGTCATATTGCTGCTGCTGCCGTTTGCAAGGGTACCGCTCACGCCGTTGGTGGGATATATGGTCAGCACGCCTGCATCGTCGATAGCCCAGGAACAGGTGCCGCAAGTGCCCTCTGCAACAAGATTGCCGGAGGGTGCGCCGAGAACCTCAACAGCCTTAGCTACGACCTGATGCTTCTCGGTAACGTCTGCGGCGACGGTATCGTCAAGATCGCTTCCCGATACGGTCTCTTCCGCATCAGAAGAACTGACAACGGGCGCAGGCTCGGTCTCTTCCGCATCAGAAGAGCTTACTACAGGCGCAGGCTCGTCCTTCTTGTCGGAGGTGCTAACCTCGGGGGTACTTACCTCGGGGGTGCTTACCTCGGGGGTGCTTACCTCGGGAGTGCTCGCTTCGGGAGCAGACTTATCCTGTTCCTCCTCGGAGACAGGCTCCTCGGGTGTGACCGCAGGCTCCTCGACCTGAACAGCAGGGATATCACTGCCGCTGACGGTCTCCGCATAGGTAGCCTTGAAAGCCACGTTCTGCACGAAGGACACCATCAGGCACAGGCAAAGCAGTATGACAGCCGCTTTTTTGCCCAGCTTGCTCAGTGCGCCGTTTTTGTAGATCTTCTCAACGCTGTTTTTCATAATTTCAGCCTCCGATATGTGGATATTCACTTTGTTCCCACATAATATTGGTAATTATAATTGTATCATATGTAACCGATTTCGTGAAGCACATTATAGCTCTGAAAAATCGCATATTTATCAATATCTTGGGCTTTTTCGATTATGGAAACATGATTTTTTGGTGATGAAAAAAATTAAACGTTGCATGGATACAGAAACCGTGCAACGGGGATCGTCAATGAGCTCGGCAAGCCGAACTCTGCGCCTTGCCTCCTTCTGATTTTTGACGGTGGGAGAGAAGACAGGGGAGAAGGCTTTCGACTCCGCTTTTTGTCTTCTCCTTGAGGAGAAGATGTCTTTTGCTCCGCAAAAGACAGATGAGGTGTAAATAAACTAAAACATCATTCTTATCGATCATGTAAAATTCCTGTTTTTTTCTCTCCCTCAGTCAGCTGCGCTGACAGCTCCCTCGTCAGAGGGAGCCGAGAACAGGCTGCACCGACAGGCTTGCCTCCCTCTGATGAGGGAGGTGGCAAAAATCTCTGATTTTTGACGGTGGGAGAGAAGACGGGGGAGAAGGCTTTCGAATTTCGCTTTTTGTCTTCTCCTTGAGGAGAAGATGTCTTTTGCTCCGCAAAAGACAGATGAGGTGTAAAAAGCCGCATTTAACACAGATTTAACCTTTCGCGCATTTTGCTTAACTGATATTTAACTTGAGAAAACAGGCAAACATTGCTATACTAAAATCGGTAAATAACAATCACCCCCGAAAGGAATGATAAAATGGATCTGTCCTTTTACATCTCGCAGATGATGCAGTATCCTGCACTCATCGTCACCACCGTGCTGGTGCTGGCGGTCATTCTCGTAAACGGCTGGACGGACGCACCCAATGCTATCGCAACCTGTGTTTCCACCCGTTCAATGAAACCCGGCGCGGCAATACTCATGGCGGCTGTGTTCAACCTTCTCGGCGTTGTGATAATGACAATGGTAAACCAGAAGGTGGCATCCACAATTTTCAAGATGGTCAACTTCGGCGGTGACACCGAAAAAGCTCTCATTGCGCTGTGCGCCGCACTTGTTGCGATCGTTGTATGGGCAACCGCCGCATGGTGGTTCGGAATCCCCACCAGTGAAAGCCACGCGCTTATCGCAGGTCTTTCGGGTGCCGCCATCGCTCTCAATAACAGCTTCGACGGCATAAACGGTGCTGAATGGATAAAGGTCGTTTACGGACTCGGACTTTCCACATTCCTCGGCTTCGGCATGGGCTTCATTATGGTGAAGCTGGTCGAACTCTGCTTCCGCAGTGCAAACAAGCTGAAGACAGACAAGTTCTTCAAGGGCGGTCAGATAGGCAGTGCTGCCGCTATGGCATTCATGCACGGCGCTCAGGACGGTCAGAAATTCATCGGCGTATTTCTTCTCGGTATGTTCCTCGTTCAGGGACAGTCCACAACCGGAGAGATGGCAGTCCCCCTCTGGCTTATGATCCTCTGCGCAGGCATCATGGGTCTCGGTACCTCGATCGGCGGCTACAAGATCATCAAGTCCGTAGGCATGGACATGGTCAAGCTTGAAACCTATCAGGGCTTCTCCGCTGACCTTGCCGCCGCAGGCTGTCTGCTTATCTCAAGCATTACGGGTATTCCCGTCTCCACGACCCACACAAAGACCACTGCTATCATGGGTGTCGGCGCTGCGCGAAGCGTAAAGCGCGTTAACTGGGGCGTCGTCAAGGAAATGGTTCTCACATGGGTTCTCACTTTCCCCGGCTGCGGTCTGCTTGGATTCGGCATGGCAAAGCTGTTTATGTTAATATTTTAAGTGAATATTACTGATTGTATTTAGGAGGAATATAAAATGGCTAAGAAAACTGCTTATAACTACTTCAATTTTTTCATCGAAATGGCTGAAGGCGCAAAAAATGCCGCTGATTATCTCAGCAAGTGCTTTGCAAACTACGAGAACGAGGACATCAAGGTGATGCTCGAGAAAATGCACGATATCGAGCACAGCGCAGACCTCAAGAAGCACGAAATGAGCGAGAAGCTCCTTCGCGAGTTCCTGCCTCCCATCGACCGCGATGATATCGTTGAGCTGGGCAATGCTCTCGATCAGGTCGTTGACGGCATCGAGGACGTTGTTCTCAGACTCTATATGTTTGATGTACGCTCTATCAGACCTGAGGCAAGAGAGGTAGTCGATATAATTGTCGGGCTCTGCGGTCAGCTTGGTGAGCTGCTTGCAGACTTCGAGGGCTTCAAGAAGAAGCTCCCTTCTCTCAAGGAGCATATCATTGCCATCAATAACCTTGAGGAGCAGGCTGACAGGATCTACATCGAAGCAATGCGCACCCTCTACACAGGCACCGCCGCATATGCTGAGCTCAGCGCATGGAAGGAGATTTATGATTTCCTCGAGCGCTGCTGCGACCGCTGTGAGCACGTTGCAGATGCAGTCGAGACCGTTATTCTCAAGAATTCCTAAGGTTTATTCATCAACAAAAACCCGCACGAAAGTGCGGGTTTTGTTGCTTTTGCGGAAGGTGTCGGTTTCGTATGTTAATCTTCACCCGTATATGGCTCTTACTAATCTTCCCATATGTCTGATTTACGGATTTCTTCCATAAGAATACGGGTCTCCTCTTCGAGGGCATCGGTGTTGGGACAGGCAAACTCAATGACATTCATGAGATCACGGGTAAAAGCGTTTGCCAGCTCGTTTTCGCGCACTATGTAAGGCGCAGGTGCAGGCATCATGCAGACGGGATTTCCTTCGCTGTCGTGGAAAACTATCATATATCTGCCTGCGTACTCTTTGGGAGGCTCCTCGCCGTTGAGGGGATTGCCCTGCATATCGCACAGCAGGCTTGCAGGACGGTAGCCGTGGTCGTAAAGGTGAGTCGCATCGATGTCGGTGTAATACAGATGGTCAAAATCCATATGCTCCTCAATGGTCTCAAGAAGCAGATTCACTCTCCACTCGGAGAACTCGTACTTCTCGGTGCAGTACTCTATCAATCCGTTTGTTTTGTTATCCTCGGTGGTGTAAACCTCCACTGTTCCGTCGGCGCGAATGGTATAGTTGATATCAAACCAAGGCTCGTAATCATCACCGATTATTGCCCAATCCGCTTCAGTCAGAGGCTGGGGCATATAGGAAATAATGGTGTGCTCGAAGGAGATTCCAAGCTCCTCCATTCTGATCTCGTTGGTTCTATTGTGTATCGCATCGTTTGTGTCGTCGATGAGACCTGTATAGTCGTCATAGGGAACAAGGTCGAATATCTCCTCAAAAACTGCATTATACTGCTCATTTTCCGTAGGATTGATGCCTCCGCACTGATGAACCGCAGTGCCGTTTTCATCAAAGAGGTAAAGCTGCTGCTCAATTGCAAAACTCTGCATCTCGGGAATTATCTCGGTAATATTCAGAATCCCGTTGTCGCGGAAAGCCTTGATAACACCCTGCTTCTGCTCATCGGTGACAGTGAACTCTTTTGTCTCGATAACATCGATCTTTACACCGTCATAGTCGTAGCCGCCTGTGTAAGCCACAAGGCGATTGTCGGCATAAAGTGTATAGACGATACTATATCTGCCGCAGCAGAAGCCGTATTTCGGAGATATCTCAAGCTTGAAAACGATGTTGTCGTAGGAAACGCCTCGTTCCTTTTCAAGCTTTTCTTCCTTTGTCAGCTGCTTGCAGGCTGAGAAAATACTGAGAATGCTGATGATGCACATGATTACCGCAGTGATTTTCAATGTCTTTTTCATTTGTTTTTCCCCCTGATTTTAGATTGTAGCTGTATATTAACATATTATTCATAATTTGTCAACAATTATTTTAATATTTATAAATTTTGAATTCATAACTTTTCGCGGGGGATTGAATTTTAAAAAGCAAAATTGTGTTTATAAACGGGCATTGTTCAGATTGTTCAGACGCTCGGGCTTGTTTTTTGTTTTGGTTTTTACGAAGGGGAATATGTTTCTTTCTTGCTCGCACAAGAAAGAAACCAAAGAATGCGCTAAAGGGAGAGGACTTTTTATCGAGTCGTCCTCTCCCTTTAGAATCCCTCACCTAAAAACGACCAAAA
>JAZSJQ010000012.1:0-6570 GCA_045534445.1 Acutalibacteraceae bacterium | reverse complement strand
ACGGCAAGAATGAATATATAGAAACCGAGCGCAAGCTTGTTGTCATAACCGGACCCGGTCCCGGAAGCGGAAAGATGGCAACCTGTCTGTCTCAGCTTTACCATGACCACAAGCACGGAATACGTGCAGGTTATGCTAAGTTTGAGACTTTCCCCATATGGAATCTGCCACTAAAGCACCCTGTAAACCTCGCTTATGAGGCTGCTACAGCGGATCTTAACGATGTCAATATGATCGACCCCTTCCATCTGCAGGCTTACGGTGTGCCTACTGTCAACTACAACCGTGACGTCGAGATTTTCCCTGTTCTCAATGATATTTTCTGTAAGATATTCGGCACCTGCCCCTATCAGTCGCCTACCGACATGGGTGTTAACATGGCAGGTAACTGCATAAGCGATGACAATGCCTGCTGTGAGGCTTCACGTCAGGAGATAGTCAGAAGATACTATTCCGCCATGTGCCTTGCAAAGCAAGGGGTAGAGGGTCTTGAGCCTGTCAGAAAGATAGAGCTTCTTATGAAGCAGGCAGGAATTACTGCCGAGTGCAGACCTGTTATCGGTGCGGCTCTTGAGCTTGCCGAGGAAACAGGAGAACCCACCGCGGCAATCGAGCTTCCCGACGGCAGAATAATCACAGGAAAGAACGGCGATCTGCTGGGCGCTACCTCTGCAATGCTTCTCAATGCCTTAAAGGCTCTTTGCGGTCAGGAAAAGGAACTGCACCTTATTTCTTCTGAGTTTATCGAGCCTGTTCAAAAGCTGAAGGTTGAGCATCTGGGCGGTGTAAATCCCAGACTGCATACCGATGAAGTGCTTCTCGCTCTTTCAATATGCGCAGTTACAGACCCCAACGCAGCCCTTGCCCTGGAGCAGCTTTCAAAGCTCAAGGACTGCGAGGCTCATTCCAGCGTAATTCTCAGCGAGGTTGACTCTACAACCCTCCGAAAGCTTGGCATAAACCTCACCTGCGAGCCCCGTTACCAGACCAACAAGCTTTTCCAGAAATAAAGCTTTACTCGATTTTTGTAAAAAATCGCAGGGTCATGGGACAGAGTCCCATGCGAGGTTTTAAAGGGCAGAGCCTTTTAACTCATCATACATCAAACCCTCGTGCCTGACGGCACGAGGGTTATTTATTGCCAATCTGCAAAAAATAACCTGCAGACCAAGCGGTCTGCAGGTTGAAAATCTTAGCTCATCTTTACATCTTCCCAGAGCTGGTTCATAAGCTCGTTGGTCTCTTCGGGAAGATTTACAAAGAACTCACTGTTTGCAAGAAGTGCATCGCTGGGATAGTACTGGGGATTGTTCTTTGTCTCCTCGTCAAGCTCGTCGTAGACGGTGGTGAGGGGAGTGGAGTAGCCAACGTACTCAACATTTGCAAGAGCAATATCCTTTTCGCAGAGGAAGTTGATGTACTGCTCAGCCCAGTCCTTGTGCTTGGAGGTCTTGAGAACGCACATGGCATCAACAAACTTGTTGGTGCCGCTGTCAGGTACGTAGAAAGCGATGTCGGGGTTATCTTCCATCATGCGGACGCCGTCGCCTGCATAGTAGGGAGCGATAGCAGCCTCACCGCTGGACATCTTGCTGAATATCTGATCCATAACGTAAGCCTGAACAAGGGGCTTCTGCTTCATAAGCTCGTTTGCGGCAGCTCTGATCTCAGCCTCATCGGTGGTGTTGAGGGAGTAGCCGAGCTTAAGCTGTGCAATGCCGAATGCGTCTCTGGGGTTGCTGAACATAAGTATCTTGCCTGCATACTTCTCAGACCAGAGAATGTCCCAGCCGAGAGACTTGATGTCAGCTTCATCAACCATTTTGGTGTTGTAGAAGATACCTACAGTACCCCACATATAAGGCACGGAATACTTGTTTTCGGGATCGTATACGGGATTAACAAAATCCTTATCAATATACTGGAAATTGGGAATATTGTCAAAGTTAAGCTCGGCAAGCAGATCCTCGTCGATCATCTTGGAGATCATATAATCAGAGGGAATAACGATGTCGTAATTTGCACTGCCGCTTGCGACCTTAGCATACATACTTTCGTTGTCAGGATAGGTTGTGTAGACAACCTTGATGCCTGTTTCCTTATAGAACTCTTCGTTAACGTCGATCATGTCATCTTCACCGACGGAAAGATACTCGCCCCAGTTATATACATAAAGGGCGTTGGAGTCTGCACAGCCGGTAAGACCTGCGAGCGCGACTGCAATAACAGAGATTGCGATGAGTACTGAAAGGATTCTTTTTTTCAACTTACCATTCCTCCTAAGAATTGTATAACAAATCAGGCTTTTTTGCCCGATTTTGTTTTGCGCTGCATACGCTCACTTTTTGCATCCTGGCTTGCCTGGATATAGTTGATGAGCAGAAGCATGATGAGTATAGCCAGAAACATGATGGATGTCAAGGCATATATCTTGGGGCTGACGCCCTTTCTTGCCTGTGAGAAGATCAGGATCGGAAGAGTCTCAGTGCTGCTTCCGCCTGCGAAGTAGCTGATGACAAAATCATCGAGGGAGAGGGTGAAGGACATCATAAGTCCTGTCATGACACCGGGCATGATCTCGGGAAGAACCACCTTGAAGAAAGATCTGAAGGGAGGACAGCCAAGATCCTGTGCCGCTTCCTGAATGTGGGGATTCATCTGACGGAGCTTCGGCATGATGGAAAGCACCACATAAGGAATACAAAAGGAAATATGAGCGATTATGACCGAGTAGAGACCGGGAGCCAGTACGCCGCCTGTAAACTTCATGATTGCAACAAACAGGAGCATAAAGGAGATACCCGTGACGATCTCAGGGTTGACCATAGGCACGTTGTTGAGGGTCAGCATAAGGGTCTTGAGCTTTTTGTTTGCGTGCTGAAGACCGACGGCTGTGGCAGTGCCGATTATGGTGGAAGCCAGTGCGGAAATGATCGCTATGGTGAGGGAAAGAATAAGAGCATTTATGATTGCCTCGTCCTTGAAAAGGTCAGCATACCATTTGAAGGTAAAGCCTGTGAAAACGCCTCTGTTCTTGGATTCGTTGAAGGAATACGCGATGAGAACAGCAATGGGCGCGTAAAGGAAAATGAAAAAGATTGTATTGTAAATACGATAAAATGTTTTCATGCAACCAACGCCCCCGATCCATCTTCATCACCGAATTTGTTCATGAAGAACATACAGATGAGCACAAGAACCATGAGTACCAGAGACAGCATGGAACCGACATTGTAGTTGACACTCTGACCGAGGAACTTGCCCTCGATGATGTTACCGATAAGCATGGTCTTGCCGCCGCCGAGAAGCTCAGAAATGAAGAACGCGCTGAGGGAGGGGACAAAAACCATGGTAATGCCGGAAATAATACCGGGCACACTGAGAGGGAGTATGACCCTTGAGAAAACATGAACACCGTCTGCACCCAGATCCTGTGCAGCCTCGATGACCCTGTTGTCGATCTTGGTCATGACAGAGTAGAGGGGAAGGATCATATAGGGAAGGAAGGTGTATACAAGACCCAGCAGGATCGCGCCGTCGGTATTGATCATGTGCAGAGGATCGATGCCCAAGAAGCCGAGAACGGTATTGATCAGACCTGTATCCTCAAAGAGAGTCATCCATGCATAGGTTCTGATAAGGAAGTTCATCCACTGAGGAATCATGATGAGCATGACCATTATCTTCTGCCTTGAACCCTTTGCACGGGAAATGCTGTAGGCGATGGGATAGCCCAGCAGGAGGCAGAGAGCCGTTGCCGCTATACCAAAGCCGAGAGAGGAGATAAAGACATCAATATACCTTTCGATCTCACTGATATTGTCAAGAGTAAAATCACCGCTGCGTGTGGTAAAGGCATAGTAAATAACTATTGCCAGCGGAACGACTGTGAAAATCAGCATCCACAGTCCGTAGGGAGCTGCAAGCCAGGCAAGCTTTTTCTTCTGCTTCATTCTGTGCCCTCCGCAAACTCTATGTCACTTGCATAGTCACCTGTGTATTTCTTCATGATGTGGATATTCTCAGGAGCAACGGTCATGCCGATGACATCGCCCTCCTTCTGAGGGATCGTGGACTGGATCAGCCAGTCCTCGTCCTGATCGGGAATGTTGACTATCATCTCATAGTGAACGCCCTTGAAGGTGGTTGAAAGGACGGTGCCTGAGAACTTGGATACATACTCGGGGACAACAAGAACGTCCTCGGGTCTGACGACAACGTCAACCTCTTCGCCGGGAGCAAAGCCCTTGTCAACGCATTCCATTCTTGCACCGCAGAACTCAACGTCAAAGTCTGCGTGCATGATGCCGTCAACGATGTTGCTTTCGCCGATAAAGTCGGCAACAAAGCCGTTTTCAGGCTCATTATAAATATCCTCGGGAGTGCCTATCTGCTGAATTACACCGTGGTTCATGACAACGATGACGTCAGACATGGAAAGAGCTTCCTCCTGATCATGGGTAACGTAAATGAAGGTAATGCCGAGCTGCTGCTGGATCTTCTTAAGCTCAACCTGCATATCCTTGCGCAGCTTAAGGTCAAGAGCGCCCAGAGGCTCGTCAAGAAGGAGAACCTTCGGATCATTTGCAAGAGCGCGGGCAATAGCGATTCTCTGCTGCTGACCGCCTGAAAGAGTATCAACAGTTCTCTTCTCATAGCCCTCGAGAGAAACAAGCTTCAAAAGCTCCTTGACTCTCTGCTTTATAACATCCTTCGGCTTCTTCTGGATCTTCATGCCAAAGGCGATGTTTTCAAAAACATTCATATGGGGGAACAGAGCGTAACGCTGGAAAACAGTGTTCAGCTTACGCTTATGAGGGGGCAGATCGTTTATGCGCTCGCCGCCGAAATAAACATCACCGTCATCGGGTTCGATAAAGCCACCGATGATGCGAAGAGTAGTAGTCTTGCCGCAGCCGGAGGGACCGAGAAGCGTGACAAAGGCTCCGTTGTCAATATCAAGGTTGAGGTCCTTGAGGACACTCTCTCCGTCAAATGACACCGATACATTTTTTAAACTGATTATAGTATCAGACAACTTGCCTTCCTCCTTGTGCCGATTTTCGCTGATATACGATGAAAATCGGGAATAAATATACAAAAAAAGAAATGACATTTCCGAACAAAGTCACATCAAGTTAAATATATAAATATTGTTCGGAATTGTCAAGTGAAATACGCAAATTTTAAGTGAAAAATTTTGAATTTGCCTTGATTTTTCGCTATTATCTGCGAAAAACTTATGACTAACATTAAACTATCTTTAAAAAGCTTTGAAATGCTCTTGAATACTCCATAATACTCGTAAATTCTCATGTTTTAGTGTTTTGCACCTTTAATATGCAGAATCGGAGAATAAATTATGCAGAATAATTAAATTATATACATGAATATTATATCTAAATCCACCGGTAAAAATTGACAACATTCAGATGCTATGATATATTATATTACAATTTAAGTATACTTGGTTATTGTTTGAAAGTACTTTTGCCATGCTGTCTGCGGAGGTAAATCCTGCATGGCAGATCGTAGGAAATTCATGCAGTATACGGTATTGCGAAAAAATTGAGTGGAGGAAGATAATCATGAGAAGTAAAGGTTTACTCAAAAAGCTTACGGCATTCGCTCTGGCATTTTTAATGGCAGTGTCATCTTTTGCCGTCGGCACAAATGGCACTGAGGTCAGTGCTGCGAGCACAACCGCTGCGGTGCATACTGACAGTTGTGCGCATGGAGAAGAAATTGAAGATGCAATCAAATTGCTGTGCGCAAAAATGAACTCCGCAATGCCGAAGGCAAAAGCTGCTAAGGTTACAACCAAGAAAACCACTACTACAAAAAGAACCACCACTACAACCAAAAGAACCACCACCACGACCAAGAGAACCACCACTACAACCAAAAGAACCACGACTACGACCAGATTATATACAAATGTCAGTTTCAACGCAAACGGCGGATACTGTGCAACAACTCTGATTCGTTACACTGACGGATATATTGACAGACTTCCCGATCCTGCACCAACCAGATCCGGATATACTTTTGCCGGTTGGTATACAGCCGCGTCAGGGGGAAATAAAGTAAGTGTCGGCAGTACATTCAAAGTCAGCAGTGTAACTGTATACGCACACTGGAATATAATCACCACAACTGCAAAGCCGACAACAACTACTACAAAGACCCCGGTAAAGAAGATTTATTTCGATGCAGCCGGCGGCAGCTGCGGCACCCCGCATCTCGAATATAAAAATGGCATAATAGACTCATTGCCTGTTCCTACAAGGGCAAATTACAATTTTAATGGCTGGTATACAGCAAAAAGCGGTGGATCCAAGGTCTCTGTCGGTGCAGTATACAAGGAAATGAGCGATCTGACTCTTTATGCACAGTGGAGTGCAATAACTACAGCTCCGACTACCACAAAGTCCACCACAAAGTCCACTACAAAGTCTACTACAAAATCCACCACAAAATCCACTACAAAGTCCACCACAAAATCCACTACAAAGTCCACCACAAAATCCACCAAGTCGGATCGTAGCCATGTCGTTCTGTGTGCCAAGG
>JAZSJQ010000007.1:0-2299 GCA_045534445.1 Acutalibacteraceae bacterium | reverse complement strand
GATTTCTGCACCTCTGAAAGAAGACTCATAAGGTCTTCTTCGATAGCCTTGGAATCTCTGTCCCTTGCATAAATGTCAGAAAGCTCGTTAAATCTGTTTCTGTATTCATCAATCTGTGCCATATCTACACTGAGCTCAATATCTTCAACAAAATCCCTTGCAATTTCTTTTAATCTGGCATTGGTCATTTGCATTCCCTCCTGTTGTAAATGTTTTTATCCGCTGAATCAATCCCACCAGAGATTCCATATTCTTGAATTCTGAAGCTCAAGTGCAAGAGCGCTGTAGGTTTCACAACCCTGCTCTACAATATCGAAGCAGTATGTACCGATTTCATTTGCAAGCTTTTCAAGGTCTTCTACAGGCTTTTCTACCGCATAGTCAATAGTGTCATAAGAGAGTGCGGCAGGATATGCACCATACTGCTCGTACAAGTACTTTGATACCGCCATGTGCTCTGAAACCTTGGGGCAAGCATTCCAGCCGCCGTAAGGCAGATACGCCCAGATACGCCACGGCTCGGTGACGGGCACTTTCACGAGGTAGCCGCCTTTTGTGAAGTATTCCTCTGCCTCATATTCTTCGCCGTCTAAATCCACATCGTCGTCCCATTCGCCATCAATATGGTTCTTTTCAAGATAAGCCTTGCCGTCTTCGACAGAAACTGCTAACATCTTCTTATGGTATTCCTCTACGATTTCCTGAATCTTAGAGATAGAGCTTTCCCCATCGCATTTCAAAAGTGCTTCAAGCTGTTCAAAGAATATATCGTCCGTTGCAACGATAACGGGAACAAAGCCTTCCTTCTTGCCCTGCTCACGATACTTGAAATAATTTTCGACCGAGCACTTGAACTCCATACATTCGCAGTCTGTGAGGACCTGCAGCTTGTCTATTTCCGAAAGCTCGCCAAAATTATCGTGGGTAAACGTCTTTTTGCCATTCCATACAGGCATATTCTCATCGGGCAGGCTTTCATTTTTCTTATCTGTGCCGCTAGTGCTCTGTTCGGCGTTAGCCTGAGCAGGCTCTCGTCTTGTTATGACAAGTGACTTGCGTCTATCAAAGCTGTCTTTTGTTATTTCTACATTTGCAGGCAGGCTGACAGATTTTAAGGAAGTACAGCATCCAAATGCTATCTCATCTATAAAGGTTACCGAATCGGGAATGTATACGCTCTCTAAGAAACGACATTGACAAAATGCTCCTCTGTCTATACGGGTAACAGTTTCCGGCAATGTCAATGCTTTTATATAATCGTGACCGTCACTCCAGAAGCCCTCTTCAAATATTTCATTCACCCAGTATGTATTCCCCTCAATTTCAACACTGGCAGGTATGTCAAGATGCAGATTTTTATTCATTACATCTTTAATGCCATTAACAGCACAGGTCTTTGGGGATTTAAGCATATATATCATAGTGTATTCGGGATATGATACATACGCTTCCTTGTAAAACGGTCGAAACCTATTTTCCTTTTCAAACGCGGCAAGTTCTTCATTGGTCATCATTTCATTTTCCTTTGTCATTGTTTTTTCCTCCTATTGTATTTAGTACTCGTTCTCATAAATACGCAGCTCGTTCCCCTTATCGCAGAAAATAAACACATATACCTTTTCATCTGATACAATGGGTGCGTCCACATGATATCCTGTTGCTGCCAACGCAAAGTCTTTTATGACCTCTTTGGTATCCAAATCTACCACACCGAGGGAGCAACCCACTTCTTTATTTTGATTCACATAAAATAACTTATTGCCATGAATGGTAGTATTCAGAATACGTACTTTTCCCCAATATCCACCCTCTTTCAGCACGTTCAGGTTCGCTTCACCTGTAAATGGGTTAAGTTCATTCAGACGCAGTTCTACTCTGCCACTTTTGCAATAATATGACTGCAGTGCATATAACATCTTGTCCGGTCTCATTACATAAGCATAGCTGCAATAATCCATGTCATTGACCTCCCACAGCTTTTCACCGGTAAGCAAGCGATATCCTTCTACAGACGCAGGCTGACCTTTCTCAGTACACGGAATCACTACGATGTCATCCACGATAGTGACACCTTTACCCCGATAACCCAATTCCCAGCCTTCCTTCGCCGTATACTCCCACAGGCGTTCGCCGGTTTTGGTATAGAAAAGGAGACCTCTGTATGTTGAATATAATATCAACACTTCGTTTTTAGCATCAAAACCCAATACATAATATTTTATTTTTGATTCAAATTCAAAAAGATGCTCTGTTCCGTTATCCATAAAGGCTACTTTTGCAACACCATCCTTCGTTTTTT
>JAZSJQ010000089.1:0-13410 GCA_045534445.1 Acutalibacteraceae bacterium | reverse complement strand
CCCCAGTTCTCCAAGAGATAGTTTTTACTTCAAGAAAATGGCTTGTTTACAGGGTTTGCGCCTTGTGGCAAGCCTTTTTTGATGTCTATTTGATGTCCGAGCGGCAAAATATGCCCTTTTTTCTTACCGTTTGGTAAAATTTTTAAACATATCAGAATGTTATTATCAAATATGCAAGATTGCTTCACAGCCTCAACTTTATGTGTTATCGTGTCAATGAAATAACACAAGGGAGCTGAGAAAATGCAAACTATTACGCTAAATCTAATCAAAGAGAATTTCCAACTAAGACAAGTGATACAGGAACTGGAGCAAATGCGCATATTATTTGAGGCATTATCTGAGACAGTCGTTATTAAATCAACAGATAATCAGCTCGTGAACAGCTTTTATTTACTGCAAGATACATTCAATGCGAAATATGAGAATATAGCTAAAATGCTTCTGAATGACGAATAAAGGCTTTTTGAGGTATAAGGGAAAATATAGGTGCAAATGTATAAAATGCGCTCAGATAGGTGTTATATTACCTCTGGGCGCATTTCTATTATTCGGGTATGGCACTTATCCAGTCATTAACAAGAGCTGCCGCCGTTTCCTGCGCTTTATTTGTAAGCTCTGTTCGCTCACGATAAGCGTTAATTTGAGGGTCTTCACCTATAAGCTCACGAAGAAATACAAGTGCTTTATGGTCGCCGTTTTTGGCACGCATATACGCAACTATCATTAGAGCTTCCAAATTTGTGTACTCTGTCGGGTTTTCGATACCTGCACTTTTTAATGCCTCAACAGCTACGGTATCATTTTCACATACAGGCAAAGATAATATCATTTGTGCAGCCGCTCGCATTGTTCGCTTTTTTCTCCGAGCTGTGCCGCTCGCTTTGCCGCCTTTTGAGCAAATTTCCCGTTGTTCGCTCGTGGTTCGTTCTGAAATTGGTATAAGGTTATCCTTTTGCATTGTGTGTCCTCCTCTCTTTGTGTTCGATGCATTTAATTGCGGTGTTCTCTGCTGATGTGCGATAAATCATTGAGCTGATATTTTCGTAATAATCAATATCGCACAGTAAATTATAAAGTGCTTGTGTCTTGCTGCAGTGTCTCAACTTACACATGATACGAGCGTGTAAGCTGCTTGCAAATTGTCTACTGCTGCTATATCCTGCGATTTTTGCCGCTGTTGTCTGCGTCTTGCTCTCAAAATAATGATTCCAAATAAAAACCTGTTCAGAGAACGATAGCAGCTGCAAAGATTCCAAAATAGTGAAATATGCAGATGCTTGCCACTCTGCAACGATAACAGCATTAAAGGGCTCTTGTGACTTCATATCCTCAACAGTATCTAAGATGGATATATCATCATTTTCAGTGCTGATACTTTCGTTTAAGCTGACTATATGCCGTGCTTGCCTTGTAAATCCAGCAGTTTTATAAAACTGCTTCAATAGTGTTTTTGATAGATATGTTAGGAATGCGAAGCCGCTGCTATTATCAAAATAGTTTATTGCTTGCAGTAGAGCGAAATATCCCGATTGTATAAGGTCTTCTGTGCTGATTGCAGCATCTTTCAAATATCGAGAGAATTGTGCAGCTCTCATCTCGATAAAAGCAGCATTATTTTCCCACAATACCGAAATCAAGTTTGCTTCGCCGTCTTTGATACGCTTAACAAGACTCTCATTTGTATACATGATTATATTCCCTCATTGAGTAAAAAGCCGCCAATGCTGACGGCTTTTAATACCTTATCGAACATTATTGAAATCGAGTTTAAATGTCTCCGAAAGTCTCGGAGTGTAATCCCTGCCGTTGAGAGCTGCATCAATGCTTTCGGCGTAGTCAAGCAGATTAGCTATATCCCACATATCAAGAATGGGATTAGAAACGGCGACAGCATCGATATCAATGTTTGAAGTGGGGAGCTGTTCGGTGATTTTGTCGCACAGTAACGAGATTTTACGCATAAGCTCGTCAATTTCGCTGCAAATGGGAATAATGTCGGAGAAGGGAAGTCCTTTATATTCACCGTTTAAAATATCAGTATGGGATTCAAGAAGCCTGTGCAGCTCTCTCATACCGAAAAAGTCATTTGCATCTCTGAGGGGCTCACCGATGCGCTCAAGATATGCGCAATCATAATTAGCTCCCACAAGCGAGAGATACGAAATACACAGATGCATAACCTCTGTTGTATCTTTCGTGCGCTTAGTGTCCGCTTTAAATGCTGAGACCAGTGCTGTGCAATATCTTTTGACGTCTGCTGTTGCTGAGACCAGTGCAGAGAGATAGTCTCTGTTGATGCGCTGTCTTTCTGCTTCCTGTCGCTCCGCACTATAAATTTTGAGATATGAACTGTCGAGTATATTTCCGACAGCTTCAAGGTATTTCACTCGCTTATCGTTGATTGCAGAAAGTCTTTCGGTAACCTCGCCGAGTCTGTGAGTAGTTGCTCTGTAATTCATGGTTGATACCTCCAAAAGATATAGTTGTTCATTGTAAGATGTTTTGAATCTGTTATTATTTGTGTCCTAAAAATTAGGACACGGCTGTCCTAAAAAATAGGACATGGTTGTCCTAAAATTTGGGACATGGTACTATTCTCGCAGAAGAAAGTAATAAGTGCAGTTTTTAAACTTTCCGTCGCTGCTTGGATAAAATCGCTCTTTTGCGATATATCCCTTATCGATAAGAATTTGAAGGTGCTTGTAAAACGAAGTTTTTGTTATCCCTGCCTCTCGAATGAGAGTATCACGAGAGGGAAAACAATAATTTTCAGACCCTGCATAGCTTGCGAGAAGAGCATACAAGCCTTTTGCTGCGAGCGGCAATGATTCATCTCGCATGACTTCATTCTCCACGCACCCAAAGTAGCCAACAATCCCCAAAGCGTTCACCCCTCAGAATTTACATCGAGAAGATGTAGGCTTTCTGCCGCTGCTTCACGAAGCCAAAGCGAACGCAAGTTTTGGGCTGCTTTGAGAGTGTATAAGATGCTCTTTGCTCGTGCTGTCTCCTGATGCAGATAAGCCTCGAGTTCTTCGAGCGTCTCAGGGAGATAATAGCCCTTGTCACAACCGATGATAACATGTCCCTCTCTGCGTAGATGCTCGATGTGCTTGCGAAGCTCTCTGTTGCGAAATCCGAGCAAGGCGGCTATTTCATTTACATGCCGAGCGTTGCGCTGTCCTGTTGGAATAAGAGAGAGAATTTCTACGTGTGGAAGCTTAAAACATTTTGAACTCTCCATATGCAGCCCCACATCAAAGCGCATTGAGCTGTTCGAGAAGCTTATCATAATTCACCAGTGCCTTTTTCCCGATGTGTACGCAAGGCAGTTGACCGTTTCTGTGCATAACTCTCAATGCGTTTTCGGGAAGTAATCCTGTAGCCGCAACCTGGTTTATTGTTAAAAAACGTGGTGCTTTCTCCTCTTTTTTCATTAAATTTTGTTTCATAGCAATCTCCTTATTTCAATTTGTCTTGACGTCTTGACAATTCACAGTATATCATGCTATTATGTGTCACAACAGATGTTTTTAAAGAAAAATGCAATATAAAATCAAGGAGATATATGTTATGGCATATAATTATGATGAAATCGGAAAACGATTAAGGGCACTTAGAAAAGAATGGGGATATTCTCTTGATAAACTCGCAGCGTTTTGCGAAGTTCAACAATATCAAACAATTTCAAAATGGGAAACGGCGAACACAATACCATCGATAAAGCAACTTATGAAATTATGTGATTTATACGGCTGCGATATTGGGTATTTACTTGGTGAATATGATTGTAAAACACGCAAAGCAACCGATATTCACGCTGAGACTGGACTTTCTGAAGAGGCAGTTAACGAGCTGCAAGACAGGGCAAAAGCGTGTAAACTTGAAAATCCCGATATTGAAGTACTTAGCAAGCTTATAACAATGACTGAGTTTTGGCAGATGATACGAGAAATTCGGCTGATGATTAGTGCAGATGAAAATTATTCTGATAGTGAAAAAAACACTGTGTATCAACGAAATGACAGTGTTACGCTTACAGGGAAGAGAATCGGAGATTTTTACAGAAATAATGCAGTTAGTTCATTTCAATATGTACTCAAGTCAATAAGGGGTAATAATGATGGCAACGATAAAGCGTAGAAATAATACTTATCAAATAACTGTTTCTCTTGGCTATGATGTGAACGGCAAAAAGATACGCAAAACAACGACTTTCAAGCCTCCTGAGGGAGTAACGGAAAGAAAAGCCGATAAGCTCGCTGAGGTATTTGCACACGATTTTGAGCAACGCTGCAAGGGTATGACAGAGCTTAAAGAGAATATGCGTTTTGCTGATTTGGTTACATGGTACTTTGAAAACTATGCACCAAACGAATTAAAGCCAGTGACGGTATACACATACAGGGGACAGCTCGACACTCATATATTACCTGTATTCGGAAATATGAAATTAAAGGATTTCACATCTGCAAAGCTCACAGCTTACTTTCAAAAAATACAGCTTTCGCCGTCCTCAGTTCGCAAGTTGTACACTATTCTATGCAGTGTATTTAAGCGAGCGGTGCAGCAAGGCTTTTTAGTAAAATCCCCCTGTGAAAATGTTATTTTGCCACGAGACAAGCGAACAAAAGAAGAGAAAAAGCCTGTGCTCGAAGAAGCACAAGCTCATAAGCTGCTCGAAATGGTGAGCGGATATTCTCAATTTAACACTATTATTAAAACGCTTCTGTTCACTGGTTTGAGGTCTGGAGAGTGTTTAGGCTTACAGTGGCAAGATATTGATTTCAACACGATGACAATTCACATTCAGCACAATCTCGCTGACGTAGGCGGTAAACATTGGCTTGATACTCCGAAAACTGCTAATAGTGTTCGATATATCGGCATGAGCGAATTGTTAAAGAATATTTTGCTTGAGCATCGAGCGGAACAAGAGAAGAAAAAGGCTGCTTTAGGACGCTTGTATAAATACCCTGATATGGTTTTCACTTCCGAAATGGGAGGCTATGTTGACAGATGTTATCTAAATACCACTTTCAAAAGATTTATTGCAGATACTGATTTCAGCTATATATCACTTCATAGCCTCAGACACTGCAATGCAACATTGCTTATCAATAGTGGGGTAGACCTCAAAATTGTATCTGAGTTATTAGGTCATTCAGATGTAGGAACAACAGCAAATATATACGCTGATGTGCTTGCAAGCTCAAAAGCTAAGGTTGCAGAGCTTGTATCATTAAAGCTTAATGCTTGATGTCCATTGATGACTATTTGATGTCCAAAGTTACAATAAGTTATTGATTTTTACGAAATCTTATTATAAAATAAAGCGGTGCAGTTCGCATGATACAACAACTTTGGGGACATTGTGAAAAGATACGAAATGAGAGAATTATCACTCCAAGAGATAGTTTTTACTATACTATATCAAAGTCCTGCAACCGCAAGGTTGCAGGACTTTTTTTCTGAGAACTGTGGTGCATCCTCGCGGCACAGCCGCCGTTTTCACGAATATGCTTAATTCCCATCACCGTCACAGATTCCACGAACGAACCCCCAACCCACCATCTGTTGACGGGCGATTATCAATCGCCCCTACGATATAAATCCGAACGTCAACGATATATTCCGCCACCACCGTAGGGGAGCCCCTCTGCGGGCTCCCGTCTTTCACCCGACAAACCCCACCATCTGCGGACGGGCGATTGCAAATCGCCCCTACGATATAAATCCGAACATCAACGACATATCCAAAAACAACCCCCGTAGGGGAGCCGAGAACGCAAGCGATCTCCCGTCTTTATCTCCGCAAATCAGCCTTTCCTATTGAATTACCATATTAAATTTGCTAAAATAAAAGGTAGAAATTTTTAGTTCGGAGGCATGAACATGGAAATGTGGACAAATCTCGGAATTGAGAAAACAAAGGACATTGATGCAATAACCGAAGCATATCATGAAAAGCTGAAGCTGGTGCATCCTGAGGAAAAGCCTGAGGAATTCATGGCGCTTCGCACGGAGTACGAGGAAGCCCTCAAATACGCACAGCAGACCGATGAAACCGAAGAAAAGGAAAAGACCCCTATCGACCTGTGGATAGAAAAGGTCGAGGCGGTTTATGACGATATATCCAAAAGAATCGATGTAAACGAATGGCAGGAGCTTTTGAAGGACGAGGTGTGTCAGGCTCTTGACTCAAGGCTTGACGCCCGAAATGCCCTTCTGCGCTCGACCATGGAAAACTGCGCACTGCCCATGAACGTCTGGAAGCTTCTCGAAAGCGAGTTTTCCTTTACCGAAAACAAGGAAGCCCTTTACGAAATATTCCCCAAGGACTTTATCGACAACTGCGTCCTGTCGGGACTTGTGAATATCCCCACCGTTCCCTATGAGCTTTTTGCTGAGGGAACAACGGGCAACCCCGACTGCTATTTTGAGCTTTACGGAAAGGCTGTCAGAGAGTGCCGTGACAAGGATTTTGAAAACGCCGAGGCAACAATCAAAGACCTTGAAAACACAGGCTTTGTCCACCCCTATACCGATGTTGTAAAAGCTCGTCTTCTGATGAGCAGGAATGAATACGACAAGGCTCTTGAAATAATCAACCCCCTCTGCGAAAAGTACCCCGAGGACATCGGCATCAGAAACCAGCGCGCAGATATAAATTACTGTGCCGACCGCTTTGAGGCGGCTATCCCTGACTATGAGTTTGTGCTGTCCAAGGGCTACAGAAGCTCAAGATATGTATATTCAAATTGCCTTATGGCAGTGGGCGAGTATGTCAAGGCAAAGGATATCTTAGTTGATCTGTGGCATGATTACCCCTTTGAAAATGCCTTCAAGCAGGCGTTTGAGAAAGCCTGCGAAAAGGTCAACGAATACTACGAGCAGAAGCTCTCCGAGGGCACTCTCACCGTAAACGAGACCATCGACTACGCATGGAGCTGTCTGCAGTCCGATCAGCAGGATAAGGCAAAGGAGATCTCCGATCCCCTTGAGACCGACGATCTTGCGGAAAAGTGCGACCTTCAGAACCTTAGAAGCAAGCTTTACAGCAATCTCGATGACTGTGAGGGAGCATTGAAGCACGCTGAGGAATGGGAAAAGGCGGTCATCGCCCTTCCCGAGGGTGATACCGAGGAGGAGAAGAAGCGCAAGAACAAGCTTGACGATATCTATTATGTACAGGCTCACACCCTTGCAAAAATGGAGCGCTTTGACGAAGCCTTTGAAAAGGCGGCTCAGTCCATTGAGGCAGGTCCCCAGAGAAGAAGCGAGTGCCATGACCTGCGCAGAATCATCCTCAGGAGGAAGAAGGACTTTGTCGGAGCACTGCATGAGGCAGAGGCTATGGCTGAGGCAAAGCCCGGCTCATGGACATACTTTGTCCTCGGCACCGAGCAGTACGATATGGGCAGATTGCAGGACGCTTTCAACAGCTTCGGCGAGTCCCTTGAATACACCCTTGAGCTGGAATGCTACATATACCGCATCCGCATTCTCTGCGATGTTGAGCAGTATGAGGGCGCACAGAGCATAATCGATTTCCTTGACAGCCATGAGATAAAGGCAGATTCCCTCTCCTACTGCAAGGCAAGAATGCTTGAGGGCAAGGGCGAGAAGGAAGAGGCACTGAAGCTCTATTACGAGATAATCGCAAACATCGAAAAGAACGAGAGCGATGTAAACTTCCCCTATGAGGTCTATTACAGAGTCGCTGAGCTTGAAAGAGCAAACAAGACCAATGACGAGGTGCTTGAAACCGTCAACAAGGGCCTTGAATACAAGGATAATTATTACGATCTTCTTTACCTCAAGACCACCCTGCTTGAGAACAAGAATATGCAGGAAGAGGCAATAAAGATATACGATAAGATCGAAGAGGAGTACCCGGGCAGATACAATCTCAATATTGTCTATGCAAACGATTACTATGACCTGAAGGATTACGAAAAGGCACTTTACTATTACGAAAAGCGCCTGGAGACAAGCGAGACCGCACCTGCACATGACATGGCAGGTCTCTGCCTTCTCTACTTGAACCGCATCGATGAGGCTCAGGAGCACTTCAAGAAGGCGGTCGAGATCGATAACAACAACGTAAGGCTTTATTCAAATCTTGCCCTTTCCTATGAGGATAAGTTTGAATTTGAAAAGTCCCTTGAGTTCCATAAGAAGGCAGTCGAAGTAAACGATGCCCTTCCCGAAGAGGAGCGCAGGGTATATGTAAACCGCTGTTATGCCCGAGCCCTTGCCCGAGCAGGAAGATACGAGGAGGCGGCAGAGGCTTACAGAAAGAACCTTGAGATGTTCGGCAGACCCGATGACGCAAGATACGTCATCGAGACCTACATCGAAGCTGCCGACCACAACAAGTCCGTCGAGCACATAATCAAATACAAGGCAGAGGGCAGAATAAGCGAACTTCAGTACAACCTGATGATGGCTGATGTATGCCGAATGCAGGGGGATATGAAGTCTTACTTCAGATATATCAGCAAGACCGACAAGGACGATGCCTTCCATCACCAGCGCCTCGGCGGATATTATCTGCAGGAGGGCAAGCTCAAGAAAGCCATTGGGTATTTCAGAAAGAGCGAGGAGCTTGATTCCGACCGTCTCAACCTTTACAGCGAAATGATAGAATGTCTGAGAAAGCTTGGAGATAAGGAAGGAATGAACGCCTGCCTTGATAAAGCCCTTTCTCTCTTTGATGCCCGACGCTGGGACGGCGACGAGTTTGCAATGAAATATACAAAGTACGCTTTTGCATATGTTGCCGCAGGAGAGAACGAAAAGGCAAAGCCCTATATCGACAAGGCACTGACCCTTCCTCTCTGCGAGCATTGCAGATATTCAAAGTGCAAGGACGCATATCTTGCCCTTGCCGAATATTACGAGAATCTCGGCGAATACGACAAGGCGATTGAAATCTGCCGTGAGGGCATGAAGATAGCCAAGGACGAATACGACTTTGTGTACATAGCAGAGCGCATTCGCCGCGAGCATAAAAAAGAGCTTAAAAAGGAAAACAGAAAATGATTATAGGAATAGATTTAGGCACAACAAACAGCCTCGCCGCCGTTTACGACGGCAAGGCTGTGAAAATGATCCCCAACCGTCTGGGGGAGCATCTGACACCCTCGGTAGTCAGCATCGATGATGACGGAACAGTGCTTGTGGGAAAGACCGCTCTTGCCCGAAGCCTGCGCCGCCCTCTGTCCTCAGCTTCCGTTTTCAAGAGAAGCATGGGTACAGACAGGGAGTATAATTTAGGCGGGAAGAAGTTCCGTGCAGAGGAGCTTTCCTCCTTCGTGCTTCGTTCACTTAAAGAGGACGCAGAGGTATACCTCGGTCAGAAGGTAGAGGAGGCTGTTATCAGCGTCCCTGCATACTTTAACGATATGCAGAGAAAGGCAACAAAGCGCGCAGGCGAGCTGGCAGGCTTAAAGGTCGATCGCATCGTCAGTGAGCCTACTTCAGCCGCCGTTGCCTACGGACTCATGGACAGTAAGGACAGGGCGAAATATCTGGTCTTTGACCTTGGCGGCGGCACCTTTGACGTTTCCATTCTTGTCCGTTCGGGCAAGATAATCGAGGTGCGCTCCATTGCAGGCGACAACTTCCTGGGCGGCGAGGATTTCACCGATGTTATACAGCAGATGTTCTGCGAAAGGTGCGGAGTGAACCTTCTCTCATTGACCTACGAGGAACGCGCCCAGATAAGAGAGCAGACGGAAAAGTGCAAGTGTGCCCTGTCTTCTGCTCCTGCGGCATTCATGGAATGCACCGTCGGAGGAGTCAAAAAGAGCTTTGCAATAAAAGCCGAGGAATATGAAGAAGCCTGCGAGCCCCTCTTTGAAAAGCTGAGACGACCTGTTGAAAGAAGCTTAAAGGACGCAGGCATAAGAGCGGCTGACATTGACGAGGTAGTATTAGTCGGCGGTGCAACAAAGTCTGCAATAGTCAAGAAGCTTGCCGCAAGAATGTTCGGCAGAATCCCCAAGGGCAGCGTAAACCCCGATGAGGTGGTTGCAGTGGGAGCCGCACTGCAGGCGGCAATGAAGCAGAGAGCGGCGGCAATAAAGGAAGTTATTCTCACCGATGTCTGCCCCTTCACCCTCGGCACCGAGGTGGTACACGACAACGGAATGTTCGAGGAGGGGGGACACTACCTGCCCATAATCGAGCGCAATACGGTGATCCCCGTAAGCCGCACCCAGACGGTGTACACAGCTTCCGATTATCAGAACACCGTGAGGGTCAAGATACTTCAGGGCGAGAGCAGAATGACAAGAAACAACCTTATGCTCGGTGAGCTTTCCGTACCCGTTCCTCCCAAGCCCAAGGGAGAGGTTGCGGTTGACATAACATATACCTATGATGTCAACTCACTCCTTGAGGTCAAGGTCCATGTCCATGATACGAATCTTGTAAAGACCATGATAATCAGGGGCGAGGGCAATAAAATGACCGAAGCGGAAGCCAAAAAGCGCATGGAGGAGCTTGCCTATCTCAAGATAAGCCCCCGTGAGCTTGAGGAAAACAAGCTTGCCCTTTACCTTGCAGAGCAGGCATATGAGGAAGCAACAGGCGACAGACGCGCAGTCATCGACCGTTACATAAACGCCTTTGAGGGCGCAATGCGCAGAAATGATGTAAAAGAGATAGAAAAGGCACGCCGTGACCTTATCGAGTATCTCAACGCTTTGAATTAAGAGTACAGGATAAAATTATGTAAACTGAAAAGGGGATAAAAATATGAGCAATCCATTCGGAATTTTCAGAGCATTGTACACCATGATGGATTATATAAGCAGAGCGGCAGATGCCACGACAGGGGAAAAATACATGAGCGTCCGCGAGTACGCATGGATTCTGGAGGGCGTATCTGAGGACAAAAAGCTCAGGAAGAAGCTTGTCCGCGCCCTTCACTGTCACAAGGTCGGAAAGTACAGCAAGGCTCTTGAAAAGCTTGACAGCATAATCGGACAGTGCAAAACCGAAAATGAAAAATGCAGTGTCCGTGCCCTTACGGGTATGTGCTATGAGGACAGAGGGCAGTATTCAGAGGCGGCAAGGGAGTACACTGCGGTGCTTGAAACGGACGGCACAAAGCCATCGATGCTTAAAAGGCTTGCCTGCTGTAAGATGGAGACAGGGCAGTTCCTTCAGGCGTTTGAGAGCATGAAGAAGGTGCTGGAGCTTGAGGGTGACAACCCTCAGGTGTATATCGACCTTGCAAATATGTTCATGGTTGCCGAGCGGTATCCTGAGGCGATAGAATACGCAAATAAATCCGTCGAGCTCAATGACAATTACAGCGAGGCGTACGACATTCTCTGCCGCGCCTATCATGAGGTGGGGGACAGGGAAAACTGCCGAAGAAATTATAATTTCTTCCGTGTTCACGGCGGAGACATGAGCTTTCTTGAAGAGGAAAGAGTGTGGCTTGAGGAAGCGGAAAACTGATTTTTGAGAGTATGAAAGGGGAATAATCATGAAAAAGATCGCAGGCAAGGTATTACTTAAAATGGGACTCATATTCGGCGGAATGGCGCTTTTGCTGTATTTGGGAATGGCTCTTGAGGGCGGCGAGGAGAAGATGAAGCTGAACGGCTACAGCAGTGCTTTGCACGAGATAATGAGAATCATCGCCCCGGCACTGCTGATCACAGCGGCAATAAATCTGGGAATTTTATGGATACTGTCACGTTTGGCAAAAAAATCCGATGTAAGAAGGGTATCTCAGAATCCTGAATATTCAAACCTGATGTACGGAGTATTTGAGGGTGCAAAGGACAGGGGAGCCCTGAATCTGCTCGTATCCGCCATTGAGGATCACGAAAAGGGCGACTTCGGCAGTGCACTCAGCAAGGCTGAAAAGCTTCTTCCAAAGTGCAAAAACGAAAAGGATAAAAGCAGTGTCTGTATTCTCATGGGTATGTGTTACAGTGATGCAGGGCAGCACTCAGAGGCGGCAAAGGCATATACCGATGCCTATGAGGCAGACGGCACAAAGAGCTATCTTCTCAAATGGATAAGCCGGCAGTATATGGAAGCAGGTCTGTACCTTCAGGCATTCAACAAGCTTAAAGAAATAGCGGAAAACAGCGAAAACGACCCCAATACCTACATAGACGTAGCAGAAATGTGCATGGTTGCCGAGCGGTACAATGATGCGATCGAATATGCTGAAAAGGCTGTTGCGATCAATGACAATCACAGCGAGGCGTATAAGATCCTGTGCCGTGCCTATAAGATAACAGGGGACAGAGAGAAGTGCGCATGGAACTTCAAGCAGTACAATCTCCACGGCGGAGCAGCAGGCACGCTTGCTTATGAGGAAGCATGGCTTGAGGAAAACTGATTTTGAAAGGGGCTGAATATATGCGTAACAGGTCAAACATAAGAAACATTGTTGTGGCACTGATCGTCATAGCCGCAGGTGCCGCTGTTATCTGGATGGGACACAAAAACCTTGTGGAAAGCAAAACGTATTATGATACATACGGAAGATATCCTTCGCGCGATTTTGGGTTTATGCCCTATATCATCGGCGGAGCAATAGTTCTGGGCGGTATCGCCGTTATAATTGATGCACTGGTGGACAGCTTCTCCAATGCAAATATTGAGAGAGATCCGCGGTATACGACCCTGCTCAACGGAGCATTTGCGACAAAGAAGAAATACAGGGAATTTACATCTGCCATACGCTGTCACCGACACGGAGATTACGATGACGCAATGGTTAAGCTTGATGCTCTGCTTGCAAAGTGCGAGAACGGAGATGAAAAGAGCAGAGTATATACCCTTATGGCTATGTGCTATGAGGATTGCGAGAACCATAATGAAGCGGCAAAGGCATATGCCGATGCATTTGCGGCAGACGGAGAAAAGACCTATCTTCTCAAAAGAGTCGTTGAGCAGTATAAGCAGGCAGGACAGTATCTGCAGGCATATTTAAAGCTCAAGGATCTGGTGGGCAAGGACAGCAATAATGTAAAAGCGCTTATCGATGCAGGAGAGATGTGCGTTGTAGCCGAGCGGTACAGCGATGCCGTTGAGTATGGCGAAAGAGCAGTTGAGCTCAGTGAAAACCACAGTGAAGCGTATATGATTCTGTGCAAGGCGTACCGCGGACTTGGCGACAGGGAAAAATGCCAAGGGAATTTAAATAGGTACCGAGTCCGCGAAGGAAATACCAATGCCCTTTCCTATGAGGAAGTGTGGCTTTCGGAGACAGAGGAAGTAAGTGAATAACAGAAAGAGGGTAAGCGAGGCTTACCCTCTTTCTGTTATTCCGAACCAACCACGTTCTAAGATCCAACAAACAACCCCCAACCCACCCCCGTAGGGGAGGATATCATCCTCCCGTCTTTCACCCAACAGGTCTGAATC
>JAZSJQ010000008.1:0-9940 GCA_045534445.1 Acutalibacteraceae bacterium | reverse complement strand
CAGCAAGTCACCGGCCTGCGTTGGGGGATTGGGGCTTGTTCGTTCTTTAGGACGGACGATTGATAATCGCCCCTACGGTTGGGTTCAGACCTGTTGGGTGAATGACGGGAGCCCGCAGGGGGGCTCCCCTACGGGGTGGGTTTAAGTATATTCGGGAAAACGGGAAAACGGCGGCAGCAAGTCACCGGCCTGCGTTGGGGGATTGGGGCTTGTTCGTTCTTTAGGACGGACGATTGATAATCGCCCCTACGGGGTGTGGGTTTAAGCATATTCGTGAAAACGGCGGCAGATTCAGACCCGTCGGGTGAATGGCGGTGGGCTTGGGTTATTGCAAAATCGCAGTGCAGAAGCAAAAAGAGGGTAAGCTTTGCTTACCCTCTTTTTCAGGCTGTCAAAGAACCTCGCAAAACTCGGAGGAAAAGATTTGATAAAATCGCATAACTATGCGATTTTGGACTACCCCTCAGTCAGCTAAGTTCGCTATTGGCGAACTTGCCGACAGCTCCTCGAGATACGTGCTTGCACGTTTCTCATGACAAGGGGAGCCAAGAACGGACTTTTTTGCTGTTCGCTCTTCTTAATCAATAGCCATAATAATCGTCGTAGGGATTGCCGTACTGTTCTTCATATTCCATATCCTGGCGTCTGCGCTTTCTGATGGTGCCTGTAACAATTATCACAACAAGCACGATTACCGCCGCAAGCGCTATAACACTTATTACCACTATCTTTGTAAGCTGACCGCCTGCTTTAAGCATATTCAGATAGGTATCGACCGATATGCTGACAGTTGCAATCTCACTTTTCAATCCCTCGTCATCGTAGACATAGAAAGTGAAGCTGTCAGCGCCTACGAAATCACCGTTTGCAGTATAGGTATATTTACCGTTGGAGGCATCAAGCTCAAGGGTACCGTTCTGCGGATAAGTCTCTATCATATATGTGCTTATCTTACCGTCAAGGTCCTCGGCACTGAGCTTTCCGCTGTAGCCCTTTCCGCTTGCACAGTCTATTTTCAGTGCGTTTGCCTTGGGCTTTTCGCTGGGCACGGTTATTATGCTGATATAAGCCTCATTGCTCTTAATGCCGTTGGCTGTGACAACTGTGTAGCCGAAGGTCTCCGTTCCTGCAAAATTCTCGGGCGGTGTATACACAAAGCCTGTCCCTTCTGTCACAAGTGTTCCGTAATGAGGCTCGGTCGTGATCTCTATTACGCTGAGCTCCTCGCCCTTTGCAAGAGAAAATTCAAAGCTTCCGCTCGTTTCCTCGTTCTTTGCGGCTATATAGGTATTGTTTCTCGCTGAGGTCTCTCCTTTAATTCCTATAAGCAGAGTCACCACTGCCTCATTGCTGTGGTCGCTGTCGTTATCTGCCGCCGAATACCTGAAGCTGTCAAGACCGACATAGGAGCCCTCGGGAGTGTATATCATTCTTCCGTCACTGCCGACGGACACTTTTCCGTGTTTCGGCTGTTCGACTATATCAAGTGATGCGATAACACCGTCAAAGTCAGTCACAGAAAGCTCAGTCATCAGAGAGCCGTTTGCCTGCACATCAAAGGTGTGGTTATGCGCTGCAGGCGGCTTTGAGCGTGTTACATTTATGATGACCTCAACAGGCAGTGACTGTGCGCCGTCTTTCGCTGTTACCATATAGCTGATAACCTGCTCTCCGCGGGTGCTCTGGGGTGCCGCATAGGTCAGCATACCGCTCTTTGTAAGGGACACAGTGCCCGAGGAAGGCTCACTTATAAGCTCAAACACCTCGCCCTCGCCCTCTACGCTTTCTGCCTCCAGCTTCCATGAGAAGGAGCGCCCCGAAGGTATGAACAGATAGTTTGGCGCACTTACAGGTCGGGTCTTGAAAGAAGATATTCGAGTTGCATTGCCTGCACTGAAAGTACCGATATTTGCACTGAAGCCCTCGGAGGACATTTCCCGTCCGTCTTCAAAACGTGCCGTTCCCGATGCATTGTGCTGTGAATAGTCCGCATAGCACAGATCGGAGGAAGAAAGCTTTGAGTTTATCTCCCACGCCTTCATTCCCGACACATCTGCACTCCACCATGTTTCTGTGTTCTGCTTTCCCTCTGCGCGATACCACGCGGAAAGGGTCTCTGTATTCTGAGTATTGAAAACTCCGCTTTCAATAAATATTGCGTTTGATTTTGTGCTTCGAAGGTCGAAATATTTCGGATCATCGAGCCATATTCCTCCCGAAACAAGTATCTCCGCGCCGAAGCGTTCTCCTTCAGATATCACTGTACTGTCCTCGCTGACTCTCAGCATTCCTTTGCGCACACGAATACCTGAATCCATAAGTCCCTTTGCGCCCAGTGAGCCGCCCTGTGATATCCGCACGTTTCCGTCCTCAACGAACACTGCACAGCCGCCCTCTGCATTGACCGTACTCTTTGTTGCGATTATCAGGTCTCCCGCTCTGCAGAGAATGCCGAAGCCGCCCTTGCTTTCAATGCTCAGACGTCCGCCGTCCTCAACGATAACAGAGCCTACAACATTTACAGCGGCACTGCCGCTGTCTGCAGAAAGTCCGCTTTTTACATTTATCGCAGAGCCTGTCACTCTGAAATATCCCTGAGTTGTCAGGGTCGTGTCAATCATGATTACAGGGTATCGGCTGCTGCACTGAAGCTCTGCATTACAGCCTTTATTGAAAATAACAGCCTCCGCCGCATAGAGAGCTATACCATCGCTCGTTATGTTCACGGTATTTTCTTCACCGAAATTCAGCGTATCCGCGAGCATGGTGCCTGTTGAATATATTCCGTATCTGCCTGCGTCCTTAATGCTTATCATACAGCCCTTGCCGGTCTGTGTACCTTTTACAGACGCAATGCCGCTGCCCACGTTTTCACAGTCGAAAGTTGCATAATCGCCAAATACAACAGATTCTTTTGCCTCCATGGCAATGTCCGCGGTTTTGCACTTGATGACAGAATAACCGCCTATAGTGATTCCCGAACCGCTGTTGATGCCTCTTTTCGGCACAGCGCTGACTGAGGAAAGAGTTATGTCGCAATTCGCACCGCAGGTAAATCCGCTTTTGGCATATATCCCACTGCCGTCGGCAAAGGAATTCACGGCAACATTGTCTGCAAATTCGATCTTTCCGCCGATGGAGCTGAGCGATACACCTGCTCCTGCGTTTATATTAAGGGTACTGCCCTTTCCTATCAAGGTACTCTGACAGCCGTATATTATAAATCCGTTTCTTCCGCTTAAATTAAGTGTATTTTTTTCGCCAACGGACACCGTTGCCGCAGGAGCTGTCTTTCCGAACACCGTAACCGCTCCGCTGTCTGCGGAATAAACTGTGTTTTCCGCCTTTATGGCACAGCTTTCCTCTGTTATAAGAGTGTCGCAGTACACTGCTCCAAAGCTTCCCTTTGCGGCAAGCTCCGATCCCTTCTTCATTTCAAGGGAACATTCTCTGATGTTGAATGCCGCGCCGAAATTACCGCTGTCCTTTGAATTTGCCGCCTCCGCCGTTACCGATGCGTGAGCGGAGATCACGATCTTCTGCACATCTTTACCGCCCGATGCCGACAGGACAGCAGAGCCGTAAGTGCTTTTGAAGGTATTTGTTCCCGAGAAATTAAGGGTTCCCTGCCCTCTGTAGATATAAAGAAGCACACCCGAGGTAGTGGTATCACTTATATTTACATTTCCCACAGTGACACTGCCGCCGTTGGTATTGACTCCGATGGCTATCTTATTGCCTGTTCTCGATACAAGATTTGCCGAGGAATTAAGGCTTGAACCGCTTCCAAGCAGTATTCCGTAGCCCTCCGCAAACTCTACTGTTCCCACAAGCTCAGCATTGCCGTAGGTCTTTATGGCAAAATCGCTCTCGCCTGTCAGTGTAATGTCGCTGAGGATAAGGCTGCTGCTCTGACCGAAGGTCAGGCAGGCTCCGTTGCGCGCAGTGAGAACAGCGCCCTTGCCGTTGATGGTAAGGTTCCTGTTCACCGTCACGAATTCACGGATATTTACATTACGGTAATTTATCGTTATGCTGCTGACGCTCTCATCTCTCAGGGCAGAAAGCAGCTCTTCATCGCTATTCACCTCTGCCGCCTGCACCGTCCCTGCGGCAAAGAATACCGCAGTGAGCATGAACACCGTCACTATCATGGTTTTCAGAAATCTCATAAGCTGCCTCCGCTTGTAAAGGATAAAAACAGACCGTTCCGATTTTTACGGGAGCGGTCTGTCATCTCAATCAATAGTTGCCGTCATCATACCTTCCGTATGACTGAGGGTCGTTATACTCATCAAAGCCGTTCTGATTGTAATTCATTCCGCCCTGATAATCGGCATTCTGATTGCCGTAACCTGCACCATACTGATCATCGTAATTATTTTCATACATACCGTCATAGGAGCCGCCGTAGTGATTGTCTATATTCTGCCTCTCATCACTATATCCGCCGAAGCCAATGTCTCGCATGGCTCTCTCCTCTGCCGCCTTCTTCTTGTTTGCCTTATCTATATAATAACCGGACAGAAAACCGAAGAAGAAGAGTGCCAGCACCGCAAAGGCGATGCCTATTATCTTAAGGGTCTCGTCATCACTGCTCTGTTCTTCCTCATGAGCAGAATTGAGAAGCTCGTCAAGCTCATCTCTGTCAGGGAAGCTTTCGGGCGGCTCTGTATCTGTTTCAGTGATAGCGGGAAGGATAACTATATCCGTCGGTGTTTCCGGCATGGGGATAACCACACCGTCGCTCTGAGAGGGCGGCTGCTGCGGAAGTATCACCTGCGGCTGACGGTTGACGATTATTCCGTACTGCTTTACGGTTCCGTCCTCAGCCACGACCATTACCGTGAATACGTTGTTGCCCACATTCAGCGGCTCTGCACCCGTTCCGTACACATTGGCACGGTAGTAATTTGCAGATGCCACAATACGGATAACCGATACCTCATAGGGTACATTCACCGAATATGCAATGTTATCAGGCGAAAAACGGGGACTCAGATCACCGGGAGATACTATCAGCTCCGCCAGATCAGCATCGGAGGACTTTGCCGCGGTGGTGGTTGTAGTTGCAGTTGTTGTGGTTGTGGTTGTTGTAGTGGTAGTGGTAGTTGTCGTCGTTGTTGTGGTTGTGGTTGTAGTTGCCGCCTTAACACGGACACTCGTCTGAGTTATTGAGGGAATCGAGAATGTATGGTCTCCTGCCTCATTGCCGTAGCACCCCTCTATTGATGCAGAAAAGTATGTGGTTCCCGTAGGCGCGCCCTTGGGAACGGCAAAGCTGACACTGAACACTCTCAGGGTGCTTCCGTCTCCCGGTATGACCGTTGCGGTGGGGTCATTGAACAGGAAGCTTACTGTATTATCCTTTATATATGTGCTGTTATCACCGCACATGATGCAGTTTTTCATGTCACTTTCAAGGATATAGGAAAGATATTCACAGTATCTCTGATTGAAGGTGACCGTTCCCTTGAATGCAGTTATGGGAATCTCGGTCTCATTTTTAACCGAAAGGGTCACTGTTACATATTCGCCCTGTGCCACACTTTCCTTATCAACACTCAGCGTAAACTGCGGCGACAGAGTCGTGGCAGATACCTTCCCTGCTCCTTGCGCCATCGTACAGAGTGCTGAAAGCACAATGGCTGTAACCGCAAGGGCTGTTATCACGATTTTTCCGATTCTGTTCTTCAAGAAAGTGTCCTCCATCGCCAAAGGGTATCCCTTAGCCTAAAATCATGGCAGCAAGAATATCTGCATCCACTGCATCGGCAACTCCGTCGCCGTTTATGTCTGCTGCCAGAAGCTCTGCTTCAGTAAGCTCGGTTCCGTTGTTTACATACCTCGAAAGCATGAGATTGTCAAGGGAATCGATTATGCCGTCTCCGCTTATGTCGCCCGGCATTACAACTGTAACTGTCTGAACATATTCCATATCGGCTATTATGCTTATGCTGCAGCCGTTGCCCACAAGCTCATCACCGCTGATGATCTCACCGTTCGGGTCGGTCATCACGATATTGAATGCCGCTCTGAGCAAATAGTCGTTTACATTCTGCTGTGCTCTTGCCAGTATCTCCTCGTCTGTGGGCTCGAGAATGCCCTCCTCCATAAGCTGTACCTCTGCATTGAGCTTTTCCTTTTCGACAAGCGCCTTCATATCAAAGCCCACATTAACGCTTCCGATTATTTCCTCAACGGTTATTCCGTTTGCGTCGATCTCAAAGCCGCTGATGGTCTTATCAAACATATTTATGAAAAGGTTCTCGTCCTCGCGTATCTCAAGTCTTATGGGATATCTGAGATATTCTACCTGCAGAAGTGCCTGATACATGGTTGACACCACTTCATCATCCATGACTCTAAGCTGATCCTCGCTGAGAGAATCGTATTTTTCCTTTATTCTTACAACATCAAACTCGTCGTCATAGCCGATTTCAATGGGCAGGCTGAGGATATATTCCTCAAGATCGGTAACCTCTCTGCGCTCGTCATCGGTTAGATATACCGTAACCACACTGTCGGCGGTGGGAGAATCTCCTGCATTTTCTTTAAGGGTAAGTCCGTAATACTCAGCAATTGCCTGTGCGTCGGCAATGCCTATTGCCACAAGCTCCTCATCGGTATCAAAGCGCTCCGCATCGCCCTTTACAAAGCCGTGTTCAACGAGAATTCCGGGGATCGCGTAATACTTGATCGTATCACCTATAACAGCATAGTAGTCGCCTACCTCCTGAGTGCCGTCTGAGTGATAGTACTGCCTTGAGCCGTTGCTCAGCCTTGTCTTTACGCCTCTTATTTCAAAGCCGAGACCTCTGAAATTCTTCAAAAAGCATACTGCAAGCTCGGTACTCTGCTCGTTATATTCCCTCTTGTATGTACTGTGGGAAACATATACCTCTGCACCTGAAGCAGTATCGCTCTGGGCGTCGTTGCAGTGGAGGCTTATGAGAATATCCGCATCTACGCTGTTTGCAAAGCGCACGCGCTCGCCGAGGGTCATCTTCGGTCCCTTGGGATCAAGTCCGTCATGGGTCATATACACGGTAACGCCGTCATATCGCTGAAGCTCCGCATAACATGCTCGGGCTATTGTCAGATTCAGCTCCGACTCATAAATACCATCCTTGGTATTGCAGGCGCCGAAATCCGGACCTCCGTGACCGGGGTCCAGCACTATTACGACAGGCGCATCTGAGCCTGCTTCGTATTTTGCAGTCATAAAAGGCACCGTGAATGCCGCAATGGCAAGGCACAGTGTTATTATGAGCCACAGCTTGACCTTTCCGTTCATTTTATTCATAGTGGTTCTCCTTTATTTATCAGTACTCGTCATAGTACTCTTCGCCTTCGTAGTAATCCTCTCCTGCGTAGCCGTAGTCGGGATATCCGTCGTCATAATAATCTTCGGAATAGTAATCCATGTAATTTGCTATCATCTTTTCGCGCTGAATCTTCTTATGAGCTATATATCCTGCGGTAAAGCCGCCTGCCACAAGAACGATGAGTCCGCCGATGATGCCTATAAGAAGTGCCGGTGAAAGGTCTTCAAGGAAGCCCTTGACGCCGCCTGAATTCTTTGTAACTTCGCTTGTGGTCTCCGATTCAACAGGATCCGTGGGAGTCACAACGTCCTCAATTATGATGGGAGCCTCGTCCTCGGGCTCGGTGTCGGTGGCGGTGACCTCCACGGGAGGCTCCGATACGGTGGGTTCAGGCTCAACGGGAGTGTTCTGGGCTGCAAGATAATCCTTGTATTCCTGAACTGTCATGCCCTGAGGGATAAGATGCAGATTGATATTGTAGGTTCTGATGCTTCCGTTTTCAGCAGTTACAACTATATAGTAGCTGTTGCTTCCTGTATTTATCTGCTGGCTGAAATTATGAGAAACCTTGGCACCGCTGTTGCTCACGGGGAAGTTTGCACTGATTCCGCCCTGCGAAAATTCAGCATAAGCGGTGTATTCCGTGGTCTGGGGATTGAAGATCGGCTCAAGAGCAAGTTCTCTGCCGCCTGCTTTCAGTTCGATATCTGCAAGTGTATTATCCGCGGAAAGAGCGATAAGCTTTATTGAAGCGTTCTGCTTGCCTATCTCAGAAGAAGTGAAGGTATAGTCGGTAGCTGTGTAGGTATAGCTTGCTTCGCTCTTTGCCACCGCATCACCGACCACAAATTCCTTTGTGGTATCTGTTATGTATCCGTCGCCCTTGTACTTCATCTTGAATGCAACACTGGCAGTCTTTGACTGACCGTGAAAATATGCAGAATCAGCATTTGCTTTGAATTCTACGTTAAGCTTATTTGTGTTTGCATCTGCCACTGCATCATAGCCTGAATGATAGTGGTTCGATGAATTGGCTATAAACTCACAATATTCAAAATCCTTGCTGTTATATGAAATTGAGAACGACAGATAGCTTATGTCATACTCACTGGCATTCGATAAATTATAGGTAAGATAGAAGGTCTGACCTTTCCTTACGCTCTGCTTGTCTACCGTAAGCTGTATCTTTATTTTTTCAGAACCCGATGCCGCTTCTGTCTTTACAGAAAACAGCGACATCTGTGCGATAATCAAAACCAATGCGATAAAAAATGCCAATACTCTTTTTTTCATTCCGATGCACTCCCCCTGAGTGAAAATGTGCGGATATATTTTGCCGATATAATATTACCACACAAGTTATCTCCATATCAAGTTTTTTTTGCTTATATAAAGAAAATATTGCGTCTGCTATTTGATTATTCCTTATTTTGATGTATAATCCTTTCATCACATTTACGGAGTTATCAGATGAAAAAGCTTATTATAAAACACAACGACGCAGGTCAGCGAGTGGATAAATTTCTCGGCAAGGCTTTCCCCTCCCTGCCTCAGAGCATGATGTACAAGGCTATCAGAACAAAGAATATCAAGCTCAACAGAAAGCGCTGTCAGATTTCCGACAGGCTGACCGAGGGCGATGTGCTGGAGGTCTATCTTCCCGATGATGTACTCTCCGAGCCTGAGTACAGATACGATTTTCTCAAGGCATCGAAGAATATTGAGATCGCCTATGAGGACGAGCACATACTCATTGCCGACAAGAAGCCCGGGGTGCTGGTACATCCCGACAACGACTATCAGACAGATACTCTGATAGCAAGGATCCATCGCTATCTCTACGAAAAAGGCGAGTATAATCCTGATGAGGAAAACTCCTTTGCCCCTGCGCTGGTCAACAGGATAGACCGCAACACGGGCGGGCTTGTCATTGCCGCGAAAACGGCTGCCGCACTGAGGATTCTCAATCAGAAAATGAAGGACAGGGAGATTCACAAGGAATATCTCTGCATCGTCCACGGCAAGGTGCGCCCGAAGGAAGCTACTCTGACGGGTTATCTTGTGAAAAACGAGGAGCAGAACAGGGTCTATATCGACTCAAAGCCATCTGCGGACGCTAAGACCATACGCACCAAGTATCTTGTTCTGGCTGAGAGGAACAATCTGTCCCTCATGCATATCGACCTTTTAACGGGACGTACACATCAGATAAGGGCGCACATGGCATCTGTCGGACACCCTCTTTTAGGCGACGGAAAATACGGCACAAATGCGCTCAATAAGGGTACAGGGTATACAAAACAGGCGCTTTATTCATATAGGCTTACCTTTGAATTTACCACCGATGCTTTCGAGCTTGCCTATCTCGATGGCAAGGTGGTGCAGGCAAAGAACGTGCCGTTTTTGAGTGAGTTTCCCGATTACAGATTAGGGTAATCTGAACATAGTCAAGCTGTGAGGGTGGGAGGATGATATGTATGGTGTAGTAACATAGTTTACACATCACGCAAAGACATGGTTTACAGTTTTTGATATACTCAAGTCATACCAGAAAGAAAGGAAAAGATTGGTATGGCGTGGGAAGAAAGGACTGTAGAGAAAATGCGAGAAGA
>JAZSJQ010000108.1:0-14374 GCA_045534445.1 Acutalibacteraceae bacterium | reverse complement strand
CATTTGAGGATATCTTCCTCGGCTTCATTGCAGGTATGGATACATACGCTCTCGGTCTGCGCATAGCTGCAAAGATCATTGAGGACGGCAGGATCGACGAGTTTGTCGCAAAGCGCTATGCAAGCTGGAATGAAGGCATCGGTGCAAAGATTCGCGCAGGAGAAGCTACTCTTGCAGATCTTGAGGCTTACGCACTTGAGAAGGGCAACGTTTCCACCACCACCGCCCGTCAGGAACGCCTTGAATCTATCATCAACGAAATAATGTTTAACCTCTAAAAACAGCAACAGGCTGTGCCGACGGCACAGCCTGTTTTATCATGTTTCACAACAGATAAGCTGACAGATATTTTCAAATATATCATGTAATTTCAAAAAATCCGATAAGCGCTCGATACCCTTAGGTGTTATGTGATAAGCCCCTTGCTTTTCTTCATCATACACTACAGATATATAGCCCTCTTTTCTCAGCTCATAAAAGCAGAATTCTCGTGTCAGATTTTCAATTCCGATAAGCTTATCAACCTCCAAAATAAGCTTACAACCGTTTACGGGCCTATTCATGATTATTGATAGTATGCATATTTCTGCCAATTCATTCCGTAACAGCCTATTCATAGCACAACCTCCTGCAACACATTATATGTTATAAATTATAACATATATTTTATCCTCATGCAAACATAAACTATGTTTGCATGGAGGTGTTCTGATGAAAGATGATCGTATTGTAATTACTCCAAAACATCCCAAGGGTGAAGATGGTTATAAAACCTTTTCTATTCGCATAAAAGACGATACTGTCAATGCATTGGATGAGATTGCTCTGAAAACCGGACGCAGCCGCAATGAGCTTATCGGGATATTCCTCGAATTCGCCATTGAGCGCTGTGAGATATCAGAAGAATAAATCTTTATATTGACAAAGAGCTGTGCAAAAGCACAGCTCTTTTTGTATCTCGAGATACTTCAGAAAAATTTTTCACACAGCTACTTGACAACGCAAAGTAGCTGTGTTATATTACAGTCAAGCTACTTGAGATTACAAAGTAGCCGAAAGGAGTAGTGGACATATGGAAGATACCCAACTGCTCAAAGGTGTTCTGGAAGGATGTATATTGGGGATAATCGCGCAGGGCGAAACTTACGGCTATGAGATACTCAGCCGTCTTGACGAGGCAGGATTTGAGGATCTGGGAGAGGGCACTCTCTATCCCATAATCACCCGCCTTGACAAAAACGGCTATATCTCCTGCCGCAAGGCAAAATCTCCCCTCGGCCCCATTCGCAAGTACTATTCCATCACCGATGAGGGCAGCACCTATCTCGAGGCCTTCAAGGCAAGCTACGAGAGGGTAACAAAAACCGCGTTTAAGATCTTGTTTGAAAAGGGAGTATAACAATGGATTACAATGTAATGGAAACACAATTGAGCGGCGAATACCGCGAGGTCTTTGCGAAAGCTCAGCTCTATTCCACCTTAAAGCACATTCCCGATGATGTTACAGGCGAAAAAATGTCCGAGCTTTATGATCTTCTGCTCACCGCACAGACCGATAAAAAGCCCGTTAACAAGCTCATCGGCAAAGATGAAAACAAATTTCTCAAGAGCTTCTTCAGCGATTACACCATCAGGGAAAGACTCAAGTCTATCCCTTCCGTTCTTTACAGATGGGCATGGGTCGTATTGGTCATCGAGACCATCGAAGCAATAGCCGCCGACAATACAATAAAGAATTTCTTCCATATCAGAAGTGATGTTTCAGGCTACGGCATAGGTCTTATCACCGCAGTATTGCTCTATCTCATCTGCAATACCGTTCTTGCACCCGTCCTTCTCAAAAAGAAAAAGGTCTCCTACGGCGGCTGGTATTTCATGCTCCTTGCCATGATCTTTGTATTTATCGGCATCGGCGTGGAAGTATTCGGTGATGTAAGCGTCATGCTTCTCACCCACCCCTTTATCCTCTGTTCAGCCATATATATTGTTATATACTTTATTGTCCGTTCCATCTGGAGATACAGAAACTATGGCTCTATCCGCGACACGAGAAAGCAGATCGAGCAGGACAGCTACTACAGAAATCTCTACGACAAGGATATGGAAAAGATATATCTCGAGGGCTGGCGCAGCCGCTACAACAGACTTTCCAAAAAGGGCAAGGTAACTGCTGAGGGCTTTATCGACAAGCTCAAGAAGGAAGAAAAGACTACAATGACGACTATGACCATTCTTGTGCCTGTTCTGCTTGCTGTCGTTATCGCTTTCGCTGTCTTTGATGTTGCCCGCGACAGCACATGGTACGATACCCTCTTCTTCATTGCCGTTATCGGCACCATTGAATATTTCATCGCACGATGGATAATCCGCTCGGAGAAAAAGCAGTCTGCCATGAGAACAGGCGTTATCCGCCGCTGTGAGGAGTCGGGAATGACAATGCCCGAGTATATTGATGCAAAGCTTGAGGAATTCAGTAATGCAAACAATTGATTTCATTCAAATCATATCACAATCCGGATTTGTTGTGTTCATTTCTTGATTGCGCAAGAAACGAACCAAAGAACGCATTTAAGAGGGGAACCCTTTCGATCGGGTTCCCCTCTTAAAAATCTCCCTTCCTGAACGACCAAAAGGGGGCGTACCGTTTCCTTTTAAGGTTAGTATTCTGCTTCCCCTTTTGGATTTCCCCTGTCAGAGATTATTATGTGTAAAGCTTTTTTGTCAGATTTTCCAATACCCTTCGGCATCTCTGCCCATAAGCTTTTCGCTTATCATATCCCTGCGTATGGTGCAGTAATCTTCATGAAATCGGGATATTATCTCGTTTACCTCCTGCTCCTTGTAAACCCTGTCAGGCTCAAATGATTCAGCTATTTTCTCGAGAATAATCCTCTTCTTTTTTCGCTGGGCTGGGATTGTTTTCAGCTTTCCGTATTCAAAAAAGCTGTCTATCACCTTTTGTCTGTAATCTTCATCGCGCTGAGCCTGAAGCTCGGCTTCATCGGATCTTTCGCAGACAATGTCAAGTATGCTGGTTTCAAACACCTCTCTGCACAGTGAATACATCATATAATACTGGCTTTTATACGATGTGACCATTCCTGCTTCCGTCAGCTTTTTCAGGTGAAAGGACACTGTAGGGGGTGTTATGCCCAGCCTTTCAGCCAATCTTTCAACATACATATCTTCAATGACAAGGGATTTCAATATCTGCAGGCGTGATTTATCCGCAAGGCACTTAAATAGCTTTATTGCGTCTGTTTCTGTCATTTCTTCTCCTCCCATAAATATTTGAATTTTTCTCTTATTTCCTCTGCGGCGGCAAGCTTTATCTTCTCAATGCACATTTTCTTCTCATCTCCGTGAGCCTGCGCCTTTTCAAGCGATGCGTTCCAGTTTGCAGGTATCTGCTCTGTCTTTGTCATGAAAAAGCTTTTTACTGCTTCCTCATCTTCTCCGCAGGCTTTATGAGCCGCCGAAAGAACCGTCCTGAAAACATCGTATATATTTGCTCTGATCTTCTCAAAATCAGCTTCATCTGCGCGGTCGTCCTCTAAAAGCCGTGCTTTTCTTTTTTCGCATTCTAACAGCTTTTCTTCAAAAAATAAATTCATCTCATCAATTTTTCTTTTCATCTTTGTTACCTCGTTATGATTTCTGTAAGATCGGAGCCTGCCGCTCTGCAAAATCCACCCGGCAAAACCTTCCCTTCGGCAGAAGCATCCGATCTGATTTTATTTATATCAAATCAGATTCTGTTTGTCAATAATTTATTTAGATGTTTATCTAATTATTTTCTTCTGCCGCGAAAATGCATCTTACCCTTCAAAATCCGCAGGTCACTTAAATTTCCTTGCGGCGAAAAAATCCTTGCGGTACAATACAGACAGAAAAGAAAGGGGCGCAAAACATGAATGCACTTAAAATAACAAATCTGACAAAGCGTTACGGCGATTTCACCGCAGTAGACAGCATCTCCTTTGAGGCAAAGCAGGGTGAGCTGCTCGGCTTCCTCGGTGTAAACGGTGCAGGAAAGACCACTACCATCAATATGCTCTCCACCCTCTTGAAGCCCGACGGCGGCAGTGCAGAGGTATGCGGCGAGACCTTAGGCAAAAATGATGAGGCGATTCGCAGACAGATCGGCATCGTTTATCAGCAGAACTGCCTTGACGGAATACTCACCGTAAAGGAAAATCTCATGTTCAGAGGTATGCTCCACGGCGCGACAAAGGCCGAGGCAAAGGCAAGAATGAAGGAGTTGTGCGAGATACTTTCCATGGGCGAGCTTCTGAAAAAGAAGTACGCAACTCTCTCAGGCGGTCAGAAGCGCCGCTGTGAGATAGCAGCCGCTCTGATGCACGCTCCCGAGCTTCTCTTCCTCGACGAGCCCACAACAGGACTTGACCCTGCGACCCGAAAGGACGTATGGAGCGCTGTTGAAAGTCTCCGCCGCGAAACAGGCATGACGGTATTTCTCACCACCCACTACATGGAGGAGGCTGCCGCCGCCAACAGGATAATAATCATCGAAAGCGGCAAGATATGCGCTGACGGAACGCCCTTTGAGCTTAAAGAAAAATACGCCTGCGACACCGTCCGCCTATACTGCTCAGAAGATAAAAAGAGCAGCATAGAAGCCGCTCTCAGGAAGCTCGATATCAACTCTAAAATCGAGGATTACGGTGTCAGCTTCACCGTAAAGAATACCATCAACGCACTCGAGCCTGTATATTCCCTCCGCAGCATGATAGACGGCTTTGAGGTCATTCAGGGCAACATGGACGATGTTTTCCTCAACGCCTGCGGAAAAGAACTGAAGGGAGAATAATAAAATGAAGCTTCTTGAACTTACAAAGAGAAATATACGCGTTTATTTCAGAGACAAGGGTGCTGTATTCTTCTCCCTGCTCTCCATGCTTATAGTCATCGGCCTTATGATGTTCTTTCTCGGGGATATGTACATCGACGAGCTGACCTCAATGCTTTCTTCTCTCCCCGGCAGAGACACCTCCGCCGATGAAGCCAACGTAACCGTTCTTATTCTCCAGTGGATAGCCGCAGGTATCCTCGGCATAAATGCCGTAACCATTACGCTGGCAGTTTACTCCACCATGATAAGAGACCGCTCGGAGGGGCGTCTCAATTCGATCTACACCGCACCTGTCAGCCGTCTCACCATTTCCGTTTCCTATATCCTCTCTGCATGGATATGCTCTGTAATAATCTGCGTAATAACCTTGGCAATCGCTGAAATTTATTGTATAATGCAGGGTGGAGAGCCTTATTCCGTCATTGCTCACTTAAAGCTTCTCGGCGCAATAATGGCAAACTCCTTTACCTATGCGGCTCTCATGTACCTTGTTGCAATGCTCGCTAAAACTCAGAGCGCATGGAGCGGTCTCGGCACCGTCATCGGCACTCTGGTTGGCTTCCTCGGCGGTATCTATCTTCCCATCGGCAACTTCTCCGAGGGTATCGCAACAGGCATCAAGTGCCTGCCCGTTATCTACGGCGCAAAGATCTTCCGCAGTATCATGACTGCCGATGCCGAGGCTGCCGCCTTCAAGGGCGCACCTGATATTATGATCAGCGAATACCGCTCAGCTCTCGGCACTGACCTTGAGTTCTTCGGAAAAGATGTAAGCGACCTTGCCGCAGTGGCTGTGCTTATCATCTTCGGTGCTTCATTCATGGCAATCGGTGCTGTTGTCACAAAGTACATGAGAAAATCCGACAGATAAAATCGGAGGGATAATCTTGAAGATAACCATAGAACCTCTGCCCGACGGACAGGAAGAGGAAATTGTGATCCGCTCGAACAGCATAGACAGCGAGCTGATGGAGCTTATATACGCTCTCAAGGCAGGGCGCAGCCGCCTGACCGCTTATACCGACGACGGCATCGTCAGGCTGGATCCAAGGGATGTGTTCTATTTCGAATCGGTGGACAACAAGGTCTGCGCCTGCTGTGAAAAGAACGTCTACGAAGTAAAACAGAAGCTCTACGAGCTTGAAAGCATATTTGAGCATACGGATTTTGTACGCATCTCAAAGGCCATGATCGTAAATATAGGTAAAATCGCAAAGATCATTCCTATGTTCAACGGCAGACTTGAGGCTTTGCTCAAAAACGGTGAGAGAGTCATTATCTCCCGTCAGTATGTGCCCGACCTCAAAAAGAAGCTCGGCATTTAGGAGGTGCTGAATATGAAATTTATAAAATCCCTTCTCAGCTTTTTCTGCACTATAACAACTGCTATCGTATTTATTATCAATATCCATTTTCTGACTTCCGACGATCTTATCATCAGAAAAAACATTTTGCTGAACATCATGCTGGCAGCCTTTGCCACCGCTCTTGTCACTGCAATTTTCTTCGCCCTTGCCGAAAAGCACAGTCATCATCTTATCCTCGGCATTATCGGCACTCTGCTTCACTTCCTGTCCCTGTGTGCGGTGATGTTTTTCTTCGGGGTTCTCTGGTTCGGCTGGTTTGAGCTGAGCTTTGAGGGAATTCTCAGTATGGTCATATCTGTTGCGATAGTTTATGTCATTGTCTACGGTTTAAGCTATATCCTGATGAAAAAGGAAGCCGATGAGCTGAACCGTGCTCTTAAAGAAAGAAACAAAGAGGATTGAAGCAAAAAAGACTGATGCCGAGGCATCAGTCTTTTTTGCGTTATCCTTCACCGTTTTACTCTTTATTTTCAGAATACTCCTTAACCTAAGATCTCCTTTTTGATTTTCAGCTCGATCAAAATATATATAAGGGAAACAAGCAGCACAGACCCTGTGATAACCAGGGCAGGCACAAAAATGGCACCTGCAAGGAGCTGATATATTGCCGTCAGGACAAATACCACACCATATATACATAACGGTCCGATAACCAGCACATCGTCCCACCGATCCCATGTTCCTTCATATACGTCACTCATAAGACGAATACGAAGAAAAGCGGCAAGCAGACCCACCGCAACCAAAAAAATGACAGAAGCACGAATAAACCATATACCCTCTGAATGATTAAACAGCCCTTTATAGCCAATATCAATAGGCTCCTCCAGTTCAGGGTTACTTTCAATTATAATAAATCCGATAACTAAGGTCAAAATCTCAATCTTGGGTTTCGATTTGACAATTATGCCATAGCTCCACTTTCCGGTCTTACTGAGCGATTCATGTGTTTTCTTGATCTTTCCGCCGCATTCCGGACAGCTTTTGCACCGGGAATCAATCGTAGCTTTGCAATGTTTACACAGCATAAAATATCCCTCTTTCCAATATACTTTATTTCATCGTACACATCACCGCCGCATTTGTCAAGCATATAAAACAACACTGCAATCAGCATTCTGAATGCAGTGTTGTTTTTATACATTTATAACTTCGTCATAGCAAAGCTCGATTATGTCCGCACAGACGCTGTAGAGCTTTTTGCCGTTCATCTTGCCCGAGGCACCTGAGGTTATGACGACTGCTCCGCTGCCGTCCAAGGGGTCAAATACCATAAGAGCGTACAATCCGTAGGCACTGCCCGTGTGATAGTACATGGCACGTCCGTCTATCAGGTTTTCCCTGTATCTTACTCCGATGCACTGCTCGAAAGAGCCTGCATTTATGTGGGGCTTCAGTATCTCCGCAACAGTATCCTCCGAGAGATACTGCGTGCCCTTGTACTGTCCCTTATTCATAAGAATGGTCATCAGTGCGCCGTAATCCTTTGCGCTGATGATAAGCCCTCCTGCACCTACCGTATAGGTCTCGCCGGGGTTTGAAAATCTGGGTGCAGCGCATATCTTCTTCGCTTCTCTTGTGACCACTTTTCCCGAATACAGGTCTGCAACAAGGCTGCGGTCACGGAGCTTTGTTCCGTCGTACGCCGCATCGATGTCCATCGGGCCGAGGAATTTTTCCTGCGCATACTTTGTTATCTGCATTTTTGTTGCCTTCTCAAGGCAGGCTGCAGCATAGCCCATACCAAAGTTGCAGTAATTAAAGCGGGTACCCGGTCTCACCTTCATATAGTTTTCTTTTCTGCAAAGCTGTGTCCACGGATATGTCTCATATGTAGGCTTGCTGTCCTTCATTCCCGATGTGTGAGTCAGCAGCATACGCATTGTTATGACGGTGTTTTTGTAATAAGGGCTGCGAGTCTTTCGTTTTGATATCTTCCTTATATCATCGTCGAGAGAAAGCTTTCCCTCCTCATATGCCTTCATGACGTTCATCGTCGTGAACACCTTTGAAAGAGACGCTATACGGAATTTTGTGTCCGAAGTTACCTTTTTGCCCTTCTCAAGGTTAGCATGACCGTACTCCATAGTGTACGCAACATTGCCATTTTCTATTATCGCGACCTGAATGCCGGTTGCATGATATTTCTTTGCAGTCTCACCCATGTATTTATGCACGGCAGTTCCGTTTATGCTCTGAACTTCTCCTATTATCTGGGCAGGTACAGCAGGAAATCGCACAGCATCAAGCTCGCGGTTTCTGATAAGCTCAATGCAGGAACTATAGACCCAACCTGTTTTGCCATTATAAGTTATTTTATACCATGAGCCTTTTTCTTCAAGCACTATAACCTTTGTTCCCTTTTTGACAGCACCCAGCTTCTTGCTGTCGGAAGATGCCTTTGCTCTGAGGGTCGCTCCCTCGGTTATCTTGGCATACTGATTCAAATCAAGCGGTTCTTTGGTATCGGTTTCGGATATGTCAGTTTCTGAAATATCCGTATCGGAAATATCTGTATCAGAAACGTCAGTTTCCGATATGATGTCTGTTTCTGAAATATCCGATTCCGACACTGTATCCGTCACGGAAATATCGCTTTCTGACTGTGTATTGGAATGGGAACTCTCATTACACGAAAACACAAAACACAGACTGAACGCAATCAAAACCATTGCGACAATGCATACCGCTGTTATTCCTTTCATTGCGTCCAACCTCCTTTTTTTACTTATTCAATTATATCTTTCACAGGCTGTATTGTCAATCAATCCGAAAAGCAAAGCCCCCGCGCACAGCAGGGGTTTGATCTTAATTTAACTCAGAGGGTTTCCATGAGCTTTTCAAGCTCGTCAAGGGTCTCTGCAAAGACCTTCATTGCGTTGCCTACAGCCTCGGGCTTTGTAAGATCAACGCCTGCGATCTTGAGCTCCTCAAGGGGATAATCGCTGCCGCCGGTGGAAAGGAACTTGAGGTAGTTCTCTGCATTTCCGGTTGCGAGAATATTATCAGCGATTGCAACTGCGGAGGAGAAGCCTGTTGCATACTGATATACATAGAAGTTGCGGTAGAAGTGAGGAATGTAGCTCCACTCGTAATCAACAAGCTCGGGAACCTCTGCGCCGTCGTAGTAGAGACACTCAAGCTCTCTGTAAAGCTTGTTCAGTGCCTCGCCCGTGATGGGGACACCTGCTGCCGCCATATCGTGAGCCTTCTTCTCAAATTCTGCAAAGAGGGTCTGACGGAATACGGTGGTGCGGAAGCCCTCTAAGAAGTGGTTGAGGAGATATGCCTTCTTCTTGGGGTCGGTCTCCTTATTAAGCATATACTTTGCAAGGAGAACCTCGTTGACGGTGGATGCTACCTCTGCAACGGTGATCTTGTAGTCGTGGTTGACATATGCCTGAGCCTTGTCGGACTTGTAGCTGTGCATTGCATGGCCAAGCTCATGAGCGATGGTGGAAACATCGTCAAAGGTCTCGGTGAAGTTGAGAAGGACATAGGGGTGTACGCCGTAAACACCGCAGGAGAATGCACCTGAGGTCTTGCCCTTGTTCTCATATACGTCCATCCACTTGTTGTCGTATGCCTCATCAAGAAGCTTTGCATACTCTTCGCCGAGAGGTGCGAGTGCTTCCTTGATAATGGTGCGGCTTTCCTCGAAGGTGAACTTCAGGTCAGCATCTTCAACCATGGGGATGTACATATCGTACATATCGATCTTCTCGAGTCCGAGGACTTTCTTTCTCAGCTCAATATAACGCTTCATATCAGGCAGTGCGTTGTGTACTGCTTCGATGAGGCTGTCATATACGGAAACAGGAACGTTGCTGTCAAAGATAGCGCACTCGCAGGCAGAATCGAAGTTTCTGACCTTTGCGCGGAAGATATGCTCCTTGATCTCGCCTGCATAGTTTGCGGCGATGGTGTTGTTGTACTTCTTGTAGGTGCCGAACATTCCGTTGAATGCGGCATCTCTGACTTCCTTGTTGGGATTGATCCTGAATACGCCGAAGTTGCCTGCGGTAAGCTGCACCTCTTCGCCGTTTTCGTCCTTTATCTTGGGAAGCTCCATGTCAACATCGGTAAGTGCGTCGTAGACGTTGGAGGGAGTCTGGGTAAACTCAGACATCATGGCAAGCATTCTCTCGGTCTTGCCGTCGAGGGTGTGAGGTCTTGCTCTGGTAATGTCATCAACAAAGTGCTTGTAGAGTGCCATGTTCTTGTTTGACATTATCTTATTGAGCTTCTTTTCGGGGATTGCAAGGATCTCAGGATTGATGAATGCTGTTGCGGCGGAAAGCTGGACATAAAGGCTCATTGCCTTGCTTTCCATTTCGAGATTTTTCGGCTCGCTTGCATCGGCAGACTTATGGAGCATTGCATAGATGAATACAAGCTCTGTCTGGCGCATGATCTCTGTAATATAATCAAATGCAGCCTTCATGGTCTTGGCATCCTTGCCAAGCTTACCCTCGAATGCGGAGATAGCAGGGATAGTCTGGGCGATAGCGTTAAGCTTGCTTTCCCATGCCTCATCGCTTTCGAATATGTCGGTAAAATCCCACTGATAAGCGGAATCCATATCCTTGCGGTTTTTAAGTTCCATTATTTATTACCTCCAATTATATATTGCGGTCAATTTTCAGTATGATTATACTATTTTGTCACAAATATGTCAATTGCACCAGAGGTGCAATCTTGAAATACAAACAGTCGTATGCTATTATATAATGTAGTATACATATCATGGGAGTTCGTAATCTGTATTACGAAAATTCCCGTATATGAAAAAGGGGATAAAACAGAATGAAGCTATTATTCAAGCAGCGCTTTTTCTCGTGGTTTGACAGCTATGATATCTACGATGAGAGCGGCAGGACCATGTTTGTGGTCAAAGGACAGCTTTCCTGGGGACATCTTCTCAGGATATATGATGCCAACGGCAATGAGCTTGGAAGTGTCAGAGAGAAGATCTTCACATGGCTGCCCAAATTTGAAATGTACATCGGCGACAATTACGCAGGCTGCATCAAGAAAGAATTCACATTTTTCAAGCCTAAATTCGATATCGACTACAAGGGTTGGCACGTTGAAGGCAACTGGTTTGAATGGGACTACACCATTTTCGATTCCTCACGACAGCCCGTTGCCTATGTATCCAAGGAGCTGTTCAACTGGACAGATACATATGTGATAGATATTGTCGATCCGCTGGATGCCTTGTATGCCCTGATGCTCGTGATCGCAATTGATGCCGAAAAGTGTTCGAGAAATTAAAAAATCAATCAGTCAATACTTATCTGAGGAGTTTTCCGAAATGAAGATAAAACCGCCTAACATTCCTGATTATCTGCCTGTCGTACCCCTTGAGGAGGCGCTCATCGAGGCAGGCGAGACCGAAAGTGATCTCCGCTCAATGAGATTTGAGGGAGACACGGTCGAAGAGCTTAAAATAGAAAATATCGAGTTCATTTCTTGCACCTTTTTTGCCTGCCGTTTCCGCGACTGCACCTTCTATCGCTGTACCTTTGTGGACTGCCGTATGGAGGGCTGTGACTTTTCACTCAACAATATGTCGGAAAACACCTTCATGAGATGCGATGTGCGCGGCGGCAAGTTCCTCGGTTCAAGCCTTGACGGCGCTTTGTTCATGCACACCGCCATGCAGGACGTCAACTGCGAATACATAAACCTTGCAGGCTCTGCTTTCAGAACCGCCCGTTTTGAAAACTGCAATCTTGAAAACGCAGGTCTTGACAACTGTGAGATGCGCGCCATCGAGCTTTGCGACTGTACTCTTACAGGGGCAAACCTTGCAAACACCTCTCTTTCAGGTGTTGATATATCCACCTGTGAGCTTGGCGGTCTCACCTTTGCAGGCGGCGAGCTCCGGGGTGCAATAATCAGTGCGTTTCAGTCAACGGAGCTTGTAAAGCTTTTAGGTGTCACCATTGCCGACTACGGTATCGGCGGTGATGAAGATAACAGTGAAAACACTGACGATGAGCTGTTCTTCACGTCAGATGAATAAAAGGAGGTAACAACCATGTCCATGCTCGGCACAGATCAGGTTTGTCAGGTAGGCATCATCGTTTCTGATATTGAAACAAAGAAAAAGGAATGGGCAAAGCTTTTAGGCGTTGAAGTCCCCCCCACCTTCACGGGAGGCGAATTTGAGGTAACTCAGGTTCAGTACAAGGGAATGCCTGCTCCCGATGCAACCTGCCTGCTGGTGTTTTTTGATCTTTCCAACGGGCTTCAGATCGAGCTTATAGAGCCCAGCGAAGCTCCCTCTGTATGGCGCGATTTTCTCAACGAACACGGCGATGGAATTCATCACATCGCCTTTACCGTAAAGGGACTGGGCAACAAGGTCATGACCTGTATGCAGAACGGCATGACCCTCGAACAGTTCGGTGAATACGGCGATGCCTCGGGCAGATATGCCTACATGAATGCAATGCCCACTCTCGGCACCTTCATCGAGCTTCTCGAAAGCGGCAGAAAAGAGGATCTTCAGTAAATGCGAATTTTACTTATACGTCACGCAGATCCCGATTACACCATTGACTCTGTCACGGAACAGGGAAATAAAGAAGCGGAGCTTCTTTCTGATCGACTTGTTAATGAGGATATAAAAGACTTCTACTGTTCTCCCATGGGCAGGGCAAGGGACACTCTCGCCCCTACTCTTAAAAAGCTCGGGAGAGAGGCTGAGATCCTTCCCTGGTCGGAGGAATTCAACGCGAAGGTAAAAGTCCCCTATCAGGAGGAGCCGCGCGGCATTCCATGGGACATCATGCCGAGAGTCTGGAGCGAAGAAAAAAGCTTCTATTCTGTTGAAACATGGCTCGATAACGACATCATGCGTTCAAACCCTGAGGGTATTTCCCCTGCCGACAGGTACGATATGCTGAAAAAGGGAGTCGATGAGCTGCTCGCCCGTTACGGTTACCGCAAAAATGGCGGCTGCTTCACCGTCGAAGGTGACGGCACGAGGGACACCATTGCCCTTGTCTGCCATTTCGGCTCGGGCTGTGCGATTCTCTCTTATCTTTTAGGCATTTCCCCTGTTTTGCTGTGGCACGGCTTCATGGCTCCCCCATCCTCAGTTACAACCATTTACACCGAGGAAAGAGAAAAGGGCTATGTCAGCTTCAGGATAGGCAGCTACGGTGACACCTCTCACCTCTATGCAGGCGGCGAAAAACCTGCCTTTGCAGGACGCTTCTGTGAGCGTTTCTGCGATGAATACGAGAGACATTGATGTACTTTCGGTTATTATCCCTTTATATACTACTATTTGTATTCTAAATCAGGAGGTAACAATATGGACGAAAGAGAAATGATCAAAATGTTTACATCGCTTTTTAACGATGTTGCAATTCTATGTGTTTTCATGTTCATTTCGCAGGTCTTACTTGCAGTTTCCGTTTACACCAGCGCAAAATCCCGCAACGTTTCAAATCCCCTGCTCTACTTTGCAGTTACTCTTTTCGGCGGCGGTCTTGCAGGCATAATTTACGTCTGCAGTAAGGATGAGCTTACTCGCACCGAGGAAAAACCCCGTTCACTTTCCGTTCTCTGGCTGGTTCTTTCCCTTGCGGCTTTCGTTGTCGGAATCGTTCTTTACTTAGGCACTTTCTCTGAGTTTTTCTCTGAAATAATAAAGCTTGCAGCAACAGAAGGAGGTTTTCAGTATGCGTGAGGCTACTATGATTTTTTCGTTTTTCGGGTCTTATCTCGGCATGATGGGCGCCGCTCTGCTCGTTTTTATCGGACAGATACTGCTTGGCGTTTCCATTAAGAACGACGCTGATGCTCTGGGACTTAACTGCGGCACTGCTTTCCTGATACTTACTATCTTCTTCGGCGGTCTGCCTGCAGCAATATATCTTGCCTTCCGCTCCAATAAGGCTCGCGAGCTTGATGTTCCTGCTTTCTCAAACTCACCGAGTCAGGCAAAGATCGCAATTATTCTCTACGTCATAGGCTTTGCTTTATCCATGCTTTGTCTTGTGAGCTTTGCAGACTCTATCGGTGATTTTCTTGAATATCTCTTTGAGCATGAGGATTTCATGTTCTGATCGTGATATGCGCAGCTACCGCCCCGCTGCATCTGCAGCGGGGCGGT
>JAZSJQ010000074.1:0-45082 GCA_045534445.1 Acutalibacteraceae bacterium | reverse complement strand
GCCACCTCCTTGGCTCACAGAACGACATGGCTCCGATCCGACTTTGACGGTTGCCTCATCGTATCTGCCCGCAAGAAGAGCGATCAGCTTTCTTCCGAACTCGTCCTTGTTGCGCAGGGAGGGAACAATGTCCAGCTTGTCCTTCAGATCAGCAGCGATGAAATCGATTTCTGCAGCCTCTGTCTCGAAGTGGTACTGGAAGAAGCGGCGGAAGGCTTTCCAGTATTCCTTTGTAAAGGTAATGGCAACACCGGGTGCCATGGAATAGTCGAAGTTGGGGATACTCTGACCGCCGTGCATTTCGTTCTGGTTAGCCTGAACAGCGATGCAGGCGAGAGCGGCATAGCTGCCGATGCCCTGGGGCTCACGAAGGAAGCCGTGATCTGTGGAGAAGCCGTTCTTAAAGAGCTTTAAAAGGTCGATCTGACAGCAGGTTTCGGTCAGAAGATAGAAGTCCTTGTCGTGAATGTGAATGTCGCCGTCACGGTGAGCAGCGGCAATGTCCTTGGGGAGAATGTAGTGATCGACAAAGTACTTTGCACTTTCGGAGCCGTACTTGAGCATGGTACCCATGGAGGTATCTGCGTCGATGTTTGCATTCTCTCTCTTAATGTCAGCATCAGCGGCATCGGTGAAGGTCAGGTCTGAGAAGACCTGCATCAGATCAGCCTCGGTCTGACGGGTCTTTGCGTGCTCTGCACGGTAGAGTATGTAAGCCTTTGCGGTTCTTGTAAGACCTGCCTCGATGAGAGTTTCTTCAACATAGTCCTGAACCATTTCAACGGTGGGAGTTGAGTTGATGGGGAGCTTGTTAATGACGGTCTCGGTCAGATTTTTGAGCTGTCCGACGGTGATGTCTGTTTCGCCGGTTGCCTCGCAGGCCTTGCGGATAGCTTCCAATATCTTGTTAGTGTTGAAAATAACGGTCTCGCCGTTTCTCTTCTTGATAAACTTAAGCATAATGTATCAATTCCTCAGCTTTTTATTTGTTTCGTTCCTGCACAAATAAGTCCCACGACAATATCCGGAACGCTTCATAGTGTAGCACACTATATGGGGTATTTCAAGAGATAAACACAAAATATTGTGTTAATATATTTCTTTTGGCACATCATACAGATAGGTTGAAAAGTATTTGGTGAAATCGTCATATAGGCAAAACCTATGGTTATAATTCGATATAATATTACAGAAACCGTGGTTTTATTTCGCGGCAAAATAAGATAAGCTGTGTCCCGATAACAGGACACAGCTTATGCGCTGAAATATAGCACCACTATATCTTGTGGTTGCAAATAATTATTTTTTTGCTTGTTTTCGCATTTCCTTCATCTCATACTGCCGCTTATCAGCCAGTGAAAGCTGGGTTGTAAGGGTTATGGAGGGGGAACACTGGAACTCGCAGAAGCCGATGCTTATCTCCAATTTATAGGGGCGGTCGGAGCTGCTATTATAATCCCTGCGGAACTCCTCAATGGTATTGAGAACATCATCGGCAGTCTCATTTTCGTCAAGAAGGGTGAACATTGCAAACTCGTCACCGCCCATTCGCGCGCTGACAGTGGGCATGGCTCGGTATGGGCTCAGTGCCTTTCCCGCGGCGCAGAGAGCCTCGTCACCGACGCTGTGACCGTAGCGGTCGTTGGTAATCTTCAGATTATCAAGATCACCGTAGAAAATAACAGCTCGTTTGCCTGCATTTGCAGAGTCTCTTGCGATCTCTCCTGCGCATTCATAGAAGCCGCGGCGGTTATAAAGCTTGGTAAGGTCATCGGTAACGGAGATGAGCCGCATGGTGTCTGCCGCCTGATTAAGCTCCTCAAGCTGCTGATTGAGCTTGCCGATGAGAGAGGTTATTCTCAGTGACGAAGAGAGCTTTACGGTAACATCCTGTATATAATAGAACTCGTTGAAGTCTGCCTCGGTGATAAGGAAGCCGTAATGGGTGTTGCTGTGGACAACGGGAGTAAGAACGGCAATGGTCTCGCCTTTTTTGCGCGAGGAACACATTTCCTCAAACACGGTATCGAGAGTTACAAGACGGGTGGAATCAAGCTGTATGCCGAACTGCTTTCCGAAAGCAACACAGAGCTGCATGGAATCGGGGGGATTCCACGTCCATATGCTGCTGCTTTCGCAAGGGGTCGGATAAATATAAAGACGGCTTGAGCTGATATTTGCAATGGACAGCTCGCTGAAAACATCTTCATATATATCGGAATAACGGGATTTTGAGAAATCCTGCAGCATGCTGTTGGAAAAAACAAGCATATTAAGGCGCTTGTTGTTGATCTCATATTCGATATGAGCGGCACGCTTGGAAATTATGCGCATTGCTTCAGCCTTGGCACTGAGAAGCTGGTAAGCGGCACGCTCATCGGGTGCGATATTCTCTGCCATGGCAAAAAGTCTTGTACAGAGTTCGCTCATTCTTGGCACGGGAATGGGGAAAAGACGGTCGGTATCCGTGGTGAGAAGCCCACAGACACTATTCACCAGTTCATGGGTAAGCCCCTTGGCACCGGGAGTGCTGAAAACAGTGAAAAATCTGATGAGTGTGTTTCTCAGATGTGAAATGTATTTTTCGACCATAGGGGAGTTTGCGTAGATATCCATGAGATCGACCATGAATATATCCGCAAGCTTTTCGGGGTCGCGTTCACGGGTGTTCGCCCAGTCTGAAGGATGGCAGCCGCAGCTTTCACGGATTATGAATTTTGAGGGGAGGGAGACATCCTTGCTGGAATTACCGCTGAGATAGTCAAGCATAAGCTTTATACCGTAATAACCGAGATGTGAGGGATCGGCACGGACGGTACTGAGGGAGGGAGAAAAGCTTGCGGCGGCAGGGATATCATCGTACCCTACAAGAAGCATTTCCTTACCTGCCTTTATGCTGTGCTTTTCGGCATAGTCAAGACCTGCGGCAGCCATTTCGTCATTGGCGAAGAAGAAAGCATCAGCGATCCCCATTGTATTGCCGAGGAAATCCTCAAGGGACAGCTGGCGGTGACGGGCAAAGGTTCCGTAGTGGACAAGGGAGGGATCGTAGGACAGACCGTTTTCCGCAAGAGTATCCTTGTATATTGAAAGGCGTGCCTCTGCATCGGCATTGCCCTTGGGACCCGAAATAAATGCAATTTTCTTTGCGTTATGATCTTTTATAAAATGGTTCAGAGCGTCCCTGATACCACGGTCGGCGCTGACACTTACGCAGGGTCTCCCCGCAGTCTTTACCGCAATGGTAACAGTAGGGACACCGTCAAAATACTGAAGAAATCTTTCAAGCTTCTCACTGTCTATATGACAGCCTATGGTGCCTGCGGACACAACAAGACCGTCAAGCCCCAGACCGCGTGCGAGAAGGAACACACCCGAATAGTTGCTTGAAAGAACGTCATTGAGATGATTGTGAGAAGGCGGGTCGATATAGCGTCCGGGAATTATGAGCAGATCGATGTTCATTTCCCTTGCGGCTATAGTTGCACCGCGGCATATTTCCTTGGTATGAATGTCCTCCAGATGGCTGACAAGCAGACCTATCTTCAGTCTTTTGCCCATGGTATCGACTCCTTTTGTGGAATTGATGGGATTAAAGTCAGTTCTTTTCGCCTACTATCTGAACTTTGAGAAGGTTTGTGCTGCCTGTAGTGGCGAGAGGAATGCCGGCAACCGTTACAACGCAGTCGCCGTCCTTGACAAAGCCTGCTTTCTTTGCGCATTCGGCTGCATGGGAAAGCAGATCGTCAGATGTGCGCTGGTATTTGGTCATTACAGGGAATACACCCCAGGAGAGGGCAAGCTGATGGAAGGTCCTCTTTTCGGGGGTGGCCGCGACAATGGGAGTCTCGGGACGGTACTTTGAAACGTTTCTGGCAGTGCCGCCGGACTGGGTTACGGCAATTATAGCCGCACAGGAAAGGTCGCGTGCTGTGATGCAGGCTGCATCGCAGACTGCATTTGTAATATCGTCCTTGTCGCCCTTCTGGAAGGCAAGGGTTTTGTACATCTTCATTCTGAAGGCATCGTTTTCTGCCTGTGTGCATATACGGGCAAGGGTCTTTACTGCCTCCTCGGGATATGCACCGACAGCACTTTCACCTGAGAGCATTACCGCACTTGTGCCGTCAAATACAGCGTTGGCAACGTCGGTGATCTCTGCTCTTGTGGGGGTGGGATTGGTTATCATGGATTCGAGCATCTGGGTTGCGGTGATTACCATCTTGCCTGCGCTGTAGCAGCTGTGGATAAACTTCTTCTGGAGACCGGGAAGCTCCTCGAAGGGAACTTCAACACCAAGGTCGCCTCGTGCAACCATGATGCCGTCGGAAAGGGCAAGGATCTCTTCAAAGTTGCGGACACCCTCGCTGTTTTCTATTTTGGAGATAACCTTTATGTTCTTGCCGCCGTTGGCGCGGAGAAAGGCGCGCATTTCTCTGACATCGTCGGCGCAGCGGACGAAGGAAGCTGCGACAAAATCGACCTCCTGCTTGATGCCGAAAAGAAGATCCATTCGGTCATCATCGCTGAGATAATCCATGGGGAGGCTTACGTTGGGGACATTTACGCTTTTTTTGTCCTTGAGAACACCGCCTGTCACAACATCACAGACAGCTTCAATCTTGTTTGCCTCGCGGACGCGCAGTACGATCCTGCCGTCGTCAATAACTATGCGGTCGCCTTCATGGAGACAGCCGGGGAAGGGAGCCCATGAGACGGAGGCTCTCTCGCTGTTGCCTATAACATCCTTGCTGGTGAGGATGAAAGTGCCGCCGGCAACTATTTCGGCACTGCCGTTTTCAAACTGCTTAAGGCGGATCTCAGGACCCTTTGTGTCAAGCAGTACTGCGGCAGGGACACCCAGCTCATCGCGTACCTTGCGAAAACGTTCGATGGTCTTTTTATGCTCCTTATGCTCGCCGTGTGAAAAGTTCAGACGCATAACGTTCATGCCTGCATTAAGGAGCTTTGCGATCATTTCTTCTCCGGAGCTTGCAGGGCCCAGAGTGCAGATGATTTTTGTTCTTCTCATTTGTTTGTATACCTCATTTATTTAAGCGGTGCTGTGAAAAACAGCCCAAATTTCTCTAAGATATAGTATAGCACATTGTGCCGCGAAAGTACACAGTGATATTGTACTTTTCCGAACCATTTTAATGTGCATATTGGACAAAAACAAAAACACACCGCATTTTGCGGTGTGTCGATAATCTGAAAGTGGGTTTTAGGCGTGGCAGGCTTTTGACCTGCCACGCCAGCCACATATCACCAATTCGTGCCCCTGATAAGGGGAGAGGGCACGAACGGCAACCGAATTTAGGGGCAAGAATCAGTTCTTGCCGAGCTTGGAAAGGGGCTTTGCATCCCAGATGCCGTTTGCGTAGTCGCGAATGGAACGGTCGGATGCGAAAATGCCTGCATTTGCAATATTCATAAGACTCATGCGGTTCCACTTGTCGCGGTCGGCATAGAGCGCGGATGCATCATTCTGAGCGCGGCAGTAATCAGCAAAGTCTGCCATGACCATGTAGGGGTCGTGGGTGAGCAGATTGTTTGCGATATCGCCGAAGGAGATGCCGCCGAAGCCTCTGGAAAGTGCATCGATCGCATTTCTGAGCATTGCGTTGTTATTGTAATAGCTGCCGGGATGGTAGATTCTCTTGAGAGCTGCTGCCTCAGGAGTGCTCATACCGAAGATGATGATGTTATCATCGCCTACAGCCTGATGTATCTCAACGTTTGCGCCGTCCTCGGTGCCGAGGGTGACAGCGCCGTTTATCATAAACTTCATGTTGCCTGTACCCGATGCCTCGGTACCTGCAAGGGAGATCTGCTCGCTTATGTCGGAAGCAGGCATGAGCATTTCAGCAACGGTTACACGGTAGTTTTCAAGGAATACGACCTTGAGCTTATCCTTTACTCGAGGATCGTTGTTAATGGTGTTTGCAAGGTTGCAGATAAAGCGGATGATCTGCTTTGCCATGAAGTAGCCGGAAGCTGCCTTGGCGCCGAAGATATAGGTCTTGGGAACAAAGTCAGCGTTGGGGTTCTCAAGCAGCCACTGGTACTCTGCGAGGATATGCAGTGCATTGAGGTGCTGTCTCTTATACTCATGGAGACGCTTTACCTGAACGTCGAAAATAGAATCAGGGTCAACTATAATTCCATTATTCTTCTTTATATAATCTGCAAGAACACACTTGTTTTCTCTCTTTATTGCGGAGAGACGGTCAAGCACTGCCTTGTCGTCCTTGAATGCCTCAAACTTCTTGAGCTCGGAAGCATCGGTGATAAAGCCCTTGCCGATAAGCTCGGTGAGCATATCGTTGAGACCGGGGTTGGACTGGCAGAGCCAGCGACGGTGTGCGATACCGTTGGTGACGTTGGTGAACTTCTCGGGGAAAATGCGGTAGAAGTCTGCGAAAACGTCCTGCTTGATGATCTCACTGTGGAGAGCGGAAACACCGTTTACATGGTGGCAGCAGGCAACACAGAGGTTTGCCATCTTGACATAGCCGTCGTGAACGATGGAAACACGGTCAACAAGTGCCTGGTCGTTGGTCTTTTCGAGAACTTCCTCGCAGAAGCGGCGGTTGATCTCGCAGACGATCTGGTAGATTCTGGGGAGACGACCCTTGAAGAGGTCGATGCTCCAGCACTCCAGTGCTTCCTTCATGACGGTGTGGTTGGTATATGCCATAACCTTGGCGGTGATGTCGTATGCCTCTTCCCATGCAAAACCGCACTCGTCCATGAGGATTCTCATAAGCTCGGGAATTGCAAGAGCGGGATGGGTGTCGTTGATATGGATAGCGGTCAGCTCTGCGAAGTTCTCAAGAGTGCGGTGACGACGCAGGTGACGCTTGATTATATCCTGAATGGAGGAGGAAACAAGGAAATACTGCTGGGAAAGACGCAGACTCTTGCCCTCGTGATGGTTGTCGCCGGGATAAAGTACTTTAGTGAGCATTTCTGCCATGGCATTCTGCTCGATGGAACGCATATAGTTGCCGTCGTTGAAGCTCTTCATGTCAAACTCGGGACATTCAGCAGCCCAGAGACGGAGAGTTGAAACTCCCTTTCCTCCTACGCCTGCACACATGAGGTCATAGGGGACAGCCTTGATGGAGTTGTAGCCAACGTGCTTTGCGTGGTGGTATTCGTCCTCCCACACCTCTTCGATCCAGCCGCCGAAGTTGATGTCGAGAGCGTCCTCGCGGTGAGGAATCATCCATGTCTCGCCGCCGGGAAGCCAGAAGTCGGGAAGCTCGGTCTGCCAGCCGTCAACGATCTTCTGGGAGAAGATGCCGAATTCGTAGCGGAGGGAATAACCCATGCCGAGATAGCCTTCTGTTGCCATGCCGTCGAGGAAGCAGGCGGCGAGTCTGCCGAGACCGCCGTTGCCGAGACCTGCATCAGGCTCGAAGTCGTAGATTTTGGAAAGTGTGGTGTGGTACTTGGGAAGAACCTTCTCAACTACCTTCTCGATGCCGAGGTTATAAAGATTGTTGCGGAGAGAACGACCCATGAGGAATTCCATGCAGAGATAGTAGATTCTCTTGCCGTTCTTTTTTTCTGTTTCTGTGGAAAAGTTCTTGCGTGCCTCATAGAGCATGTCGCGGACTACAAGGATGACCGCTTTGTATACGTGCTCTTCATCTGCCTCCTCTGCAGCGAGACCGAAGTTGTGGGAAAGCTTCTGATCGATAAGTGCTTTGAACTGTGCCGCGGTGATAGTGGCCATTTGATTACCTCCGATATGTGGCTGAAACATTATTGTTTGTGTGTGCATTATAGCACAATGCAAAAGAAAAGGCAATAGAAATGAATGAAATCAGCAAGTTGCCTAAAGAGGTAAAATTTCCTTGTGTTAAGCCGTTTTTGTCATCACATCTGATTGGTTTGTTACAATTCAAAAAGCGGTAAAATTTATGCATATTGTATAAAAACATTTTTGCGTAAGCAAAACACAAAGAGTATAATTGTCACATATGCAAAAAATAAATAGTTTCTATATTCAAGCGATAAAAGCACCGAAAAATGCGGTGTTATTGATTTCTCGGTGCTTTTGGTATATAATCTCATTGAGCAAATGATACAAAATATTTCATGCTTTTTGAGGAGTGAAAAGGTTTGGAGCTTATTGTCAGAAATCTGAACAAGAGCTTTTCTCTGCCTGACGGCGGAAAAAAGCAGGCACTGCAGGACGTTTCCTTTACCGCGCAGAGCGGCTCGCCTCTGGGCTTGCTGGGAAGAAACGGTGCAGGCAAGACCACCGTTATGCGCATAATAATGGGTGTGTTTCCTCCTGACAGCGGTGAGGTTCTGCTTGACGGAAAGCCGATTTTGAGAAAAAACGCAAGATTCGGATATCTGCCCGAGGAGCGCGGTCTTTACCGTAAGCTGACGGTGGAGGAGCAGATGATCTATTTCGGAAGGCTGCGAGGGCTTTCAAGGTCTGCGGCAAAAAGCTCCGCCCATGAGCTTATCGAGCGGCTGGAAATGAAGGAGTATGCGAAAAACAGGCTTGAGACCCTTTCGAAGGGCAATCAGCAGAAGATACAGCTTGGAGTTGCTCTGCTGGGAGAGCCTGAGGTTATAATTCTTGACGAACCCTTTTCGGGGCTTGACCCTGTCAATGCGGGACAGCTCAAGCAGATAATTGCGGAGCAGTCCGAGCGCGGTGCGCTGGTCATATTCTCCTCCCATCAGATGGCTGCGGTGGAGGATTTCTGTGAAAACATCGCCATGATAGAAAAAGGCAAGGTGGTTCTGGACGGAAGGCTTTCCGAAATAAAGAGAGCATATCCGAGAAACAGAGTGTGCATCGTTCTTGACGGCGATGCATATGACGATCCGAAATTCAGGAATGCCGCCCTTGCGTCAGGCGCTCTTGAGATAACGAAAAAAGGCGCGGTCATCACACTTTCTGAGGGGACTGACCCCACGCAGGCAATGTGCAGAGTGCTGTATTCGGGCGCTCAGGTGCTTGATGCTCACATAGTTGAGCCCAGCCTTGAGGATATATTTGTTGAGAAGGCAGGAGCAAAGGAGGGGGCTGAAGTATGAACAGATTCTCAATTGTTTTTGCTCATGAATTCAAGGAGACTGTAAAGAGCAAATCCTTTAAGATAATATCCGTTATACTTGCGGTGATTCTGGCTGTCATGTGCATATGTGTGGGATTTATTGCCCTTGACGACGGCGGAGGATCAGGCCCTGAGACGGAGGTAGGTCCCGTATCCGACCCGAGTGACAGTGATGTGGCGGTAGCTGACCTTACAGGCGGAGACACGGGCGAGAAGCTTGCCAATCTCATCGGCGCAAATCTGATAGAAAGTACCGACGAGGCAGGGTATACGAACCTTGTCGAAAGCGGTGAGTACAACTCCGTAGTTGTTCTGTCGAGAAGGGAGGACGGCGGATTTTCCTTTGCGCTTTATGAAAAGACCTCTCTTTACGGCGAAAGCATTGAGGAGGCAGTGACTGAAAATCTCCTTATGCTCCGACGCCTTGAGCTTCTTGAGGAGAAGGGCGTTGACGAAAATGATGCCGCGCTTATCCTTGTAACCAATGATGTTGCCGTGGATCACCACCCGGTAGGAGAAGTGGCATTTGCAGGATTCATCGTAAGCTTTTTTGTAATGATAATGATGTTTATATGCATTACTCTTTACGGACAGCTTGTTGCAACAAATGTTGCAACGGAAAAAAGCACAAGAACCATGGAGCTTCTTGTGACAAGCGCTTCGCCCCGTTCCCTTCTTATGGGTAAGGTGCTGGGAACAGGTGCGGCGGCGATCGTTCAGATAAGCGTATTTGCCCTAAGTGCGGCGGCGATCGCGGCTGTGGGCGCGGGTGCTTCGCCTGCCATCAGTGCGGTGCTCAGCATGGTGATGACTCTCAGTGCAGCAGACGTGCTTTATCTCATAGCGTATTTCGCTCTCGGCTTCCTGCTGATCGCTTTCGTTTATGGCGCTCTGGGCTCGGTGGTAAATCAGGTTGAAGACTTGTCGGCACTTATGGGACTGCCCACAACGGTTTTTATGATAGGCTATTTCATCGCTGTTATGATGTCATCTTCGGGGGGTGTAAGCGACTTTGCAAGAGTGTGTTCCTTCATTCCCTTCTGGTCGCCCATGGTAATGACGGTGCGCATGGCAGTGGAGGAGGTTCCTCACGGGGAGGTAATAATATCTCTGCTGATACAGGGCTGTGCCTGTGCGGTGGTTGCCCTGATCGCATCAAAGGTGTACAGAATGGGAACATTGCTTTACGGCAAGACCCCGAAGCTTTCCGAAATAGCAAGACTTATGCGGAATAAATGATAAACAAAAAAGAGCATCGAAATGATGCTCTTTTTTGCTTTCTGTATGATATGATGAGTGAGAGAAATCGTTTTCGGAAAAGGCGAAAAATCTTTATCCGAATGTGCAAAAGCACAAAAAAGGACAGGCGAATTCGTGAGATTTGCTGATAGAAAAGTGTTGACGAAGAAGGTGCAAAAGCGATATAATTATGGTTACAGCAATACGTTGTGGGTTGTAACCGATTACTGTGAAAAATCCGCAAAAGGATTGGAGAGGGGTCATTATGAACCTTTTGAAAGTGAAGGACTGTTTCAGAAAATATGCAAAAAGCATCATTGCGCTTGCATTGTGCCTCGGCATAGTTATTTCAGTTGCGGCTGTTGTGCCTGTCAGCACACGGGCAACTGCCGCAAGTGAGGAAAGCGGCAGCGATATTGCCGTGAGCGTAAGCGCAAGCGACAGAAAGACCGTGCAGAGCAAGCAGGCCGATGAAGAGAAGATCGTTGCTTCGGCAAGCGATATTGTAAAGGTTACTGCCTCGGCAAGTGATCTTTCGAAAAAAACTCCTGCAAGCAATAGTGATATCAGCGAGAGCGATATCCTAAAGCAGAGCAAGAGCGAAAGCCTCAAGGCGGCCAATATTGCCGAGGGTACCAGCGGCACCTGCTCATGGGTTATTGATGCAGAGGGCGTTCTGACCATAAAGCCCACTGATGGCGTAAGCGGAACCCTTGCCAACGGCAACGGCATGGAAAGCTTCTGGCCGTGGTACGATTACCGTGCAGACGTAACAAGCGTTGTTGTTGAGGATGGCGTCAGCACCAACAGCAATGCATCCCGTCTTTTCGGCGGAATGAAGAACTGCACCTCTATAGACCTCAGCGGTCTTGATATCTCCAATGCAACAAATCTCAACGGAATGTTCAACTACTGCTCATCATTGACCACTCTTGATGTCAGTGGCTTTGACACAACCAATGCCACCAGTATGAATTCCATGTTCGAGAACTGCTCATCATTGACCACCCTTGATGTCAGCGGCTTTGACACATCAAAGGTCACCGACATGGGCAGTATGTTTAGCAGTTGCAGAGCACTGACGAGCCTTGATGTTACCAATTTTGACACAAGCAATGTCACCAACATGAGATATATGTTCGGCAACTGCAATGGTCTGACCACTCTTGATGTCAGCAACTTTGACACTTCAAAAGTCACCGACATGTGCTGTATGTTCACTGGTTGCCAGAAGTTGACAAGCCTTGATGTCACCAACTTTGACACTTCAAATGTCACCAACATGAACTGGATGTTCGGCAACTGCAGCAATCTCAATCCCCTTAATGTAAGCAACTTCAAAACATCAAATGTCACCGACATGAGTGGTATGTTCACTGGTTGTCAGAAGCTGACCGACCTTGATGTCACCAAGTTTGACACAAGCAAGGTCACCGACATGAGAGGTATGTTCTCTTCCTGCAATAAGCTGACAAGCCTTAATGTAAGCAACTTCAAAACATCAAATGTCACCGACATGAGCAATATGTTCAGCGCCTGCATGGCATTGACCGGTATTGATGTCAGCGGCTTTGATACATCAAAAGTCACCAACATGAGCGGTATGTTTAGCAGTTGCAGAGCATTGACAGCCGTTGATGTCAGCAAATTCAAAACATCAAATGTCACCAATATGAGCAAGATGTTCAACGGCTGCGCAGCATTGACCGGCATTGATGTCAGCGGCTTTGATACATCAAAAGTCACCAACATGAGCGATATGTTTGCCGGCGACACAAAGCTCGACACGATTTCAGTGAGTGCAAAGTTCACTCCTGCTACAGACTACGCACAGAGAGACGATGTCAACTTCTTCAACGTAGTTGACGGCAATCTTATTATAGAACCCAAGGACGGCTACGCAATCAAATCCATCACAGTTGGCAGCGAAGAGGTCGAGCCTGAGTTTGACGAAGAAAACGGAACTTACACCTACGCAGGCTTCACAGGCGACAGCGTTGCCACCATCATCTATGACAAGGGCTACACCGTCACCTTCATGGACAACGGCACCGAGGTCGAAAAGCAGCTTGTTGCCATTGGCAACGATGCAAAAGACCCCTATGCAGATACTTCTGTCATTCCTGTTGTCACAGGAAAGCACTTTACAGGCTGGGATAAGGATATTACAAACGTTCAGACAGATCTCACCGTAAACGCACTTTGGGAAACTAACAAGTACACCGTAACCTTTAAGGACAGCTCCGACGATTCCGTGATAGACGAGATCACCGTTGAGCACGGCAATGCTGCTACTGCTCCTGCCGCTCCCGAGCATGAGGGCTTCGGCTTTATCCTCTGGGCAACGGAGAAGAACGGTGAGACCGAGGCTGATTTCTCCAATGTCACCGAGGATATGACCGTATGGGCTGTCTATCGTGAGGTTATCACAGGCGAGCCTTCCGTTGAATTTGAAAAGGAAAGCAAGACTTATACTGTCGGCGAAGATATTAAATTTAAGGCGATCGGCTTCTGGGCTGATGATGAGACAAGCGAATTTATCAAGGGCGATGAGCGTTATGTGCCTCTCAACTGGCACCACGCCGATCCCTCAGGCGATTTCGGCGGCAAGACCGCTCCCACTGATGATTACTCTGCAAGCTTTACCCAGAGCAAGGCAGGAAAATACACCCTCAAGGTGGAGTTTACCAAGTATGTCTTTAACGGCACCGATTGGGCTGAGGACGGCATCGTTACCGTTGAAGCTCCCTACACCGTAAAGGCTGAGGTTCGCGGAGACAGCGATACTCCCGATACAGGCGACAACGGCATCATGGCAACGGTTGCTGTCAACGTCATGATCTACTGCGCTGTTGGTATGTACATCGTACTTAAAACACGCAAAAAGAAGGAAAACTGATAAGGTATAAAGATTAAAAGGAGCAGGCGCAAGCCTGCTCCTTTTGCATATGTCAGAAGATTTGCCGAGTTCAGGGGGTTATAATTTAATATTGGTCACAAGAGAAGTGACATAGTCTGCGGCGGCAGGGAAGTTGACAGAAGCAAGGGCGGCGACAGTGCAGATATAGATAGCAAGCATTATTGAAAAGCTTGTAAAAACACCGCGCTTTTTGTCCATTGCCGCAAATTCAACACCGATAAATACCATTATAATAAACTGGAACACCGCAAGCACTGCCAGCAGAAGTGAGAGTGCAGGCACGATAAACAGGCACACCGCAAACAGCGGCATGAGAAAGAGCCCCGGAAGCTGGGCTATGCATACAAGCCCCACGGCACGCCTGAAGGTCATTGCACTGCCGATAGCAAAGGAGTGCGCGCGCAGATACAGCACCAGCGCTCCGCACAGCTCAAGCCAGAACAGCAGACCCTTGAGCATGGCAGGAGCAGAAGCGGAAATGACTTCGCCCACTGCCTTTAAGAAATCGGGTGAAGTCTCGATTCCCGAATATATCTCGCAGGTTACTGCCACGATAATCGGTATCAGTGCGCAGAGAGGAATGAGAAGCAGAAATGCAAGACTTCCTCGGGGTGAGATAACAAAGTGTATCGCCTGACGGGTGGCTCCCGTTATGGAGAGGGACAGAGCATGGCGGAACTGGGTGACTATCTTCGATGCCTTGCTGTCGCTCTGCTCGCTTTGAACCAGACGATGCTCGCGCTTTGCTGCTCGACGGTTTCTGCGGTCTTCTTTCTTTTCAAGTCTGTGAACCTGTGCTTCCGCTCTCTGTGCCTTTTTCTGACGCTTCTCAAGAACCTTCAGCGTATGCTCCGAGGAGGGCGCAGGGGCTGAGGGCTCCTCTTCAAAAACAGGCTTGCTGACAGTTATGATGTTTGTGCGGTCGCGGCTGACAGAACGTCCGCCGCTGCAGTTGGGACATACTACGCCCTCAAAGGTCTCGCCACAGGATGAACATACCTTTTTCATATATTCACCGCCTTATTTTTCAATAACAAAGCTGCTCCAGCTATCCGCGTAGGAAATGAGCAGGGTCAGAGGCCGCTCCTTGGTTGCCGCCGAGCGGTTGTCCTCAACATACTGTCCGTCGTGATAGACGATAGCCTGTGCTTCGTCCTCGGAAAGGGGCATATACTGCATTATAAGATACAGACTGCGAATGGGGACGGAAAGGTATGTAAGCTTGTCGTTGAAGGAGTAGGGATAGGTAGGACCGTAGCCGTACTGCTTCTGACGGGGAGTGGGCTCGTTGGGGATATACTGGGGGTTGCCCGGCATTCCTGCTTTGCCGAGGTCGTGGAGAAGTCCCACGATAACACAGCTCTCGTCGCTTATCTCAGGGGCGAGAGTCTCCTTTATGCGCAGAAGTGTTTCAGCAACATTGCAGGAGTGGCGGAGAAGTCCGCTCTCCTCGGAAAGATGGAATCTTGTGGAGGCAGGTGAGGTCAGCCATGCGGTCTCCGTTTCAAGGAAGTTCATGAGAGTGTCCCATGCCTCCTTGCGTTCCGTGACCATTCCCTTGAGCCTTTCGTAACGGGCGAGTAATTCCTTGTCCTGAATCATAATTTCCGTTCCTCCTTAATATTTATGTGCTGTAATGATGGTATAGCTGTGTGCATTTACTGTTATTATGCAGCCGTCCACGGTTATGTAATAGTTCTTGCCCCTTCGCTCGATGACGGCGCTGTCGGCTTCTATCTTCGCTCTGCACCAGCCGACGGTATCATCTGTGTCAAGGGAAAGATTACGTTTTATTCTTACTGCACCGAGCTCTGTTGTGTGCAGTAAGTCAAGTTTTTCGAGCAGCTCTGTCTGTGTGTCCATGGTGCATCTGCTCCTTTGAATATTTAAGTATAACCATAGTATAACACCCCAAAAGGGCAGATTACAACACATTCATTACCTAAAAGTTACCGATTGTTTACTATTTGGTCTTGATTATGGATGGATTTTGAGTTATTATATATGAAGGAATATATTTCGTTTGGAGGTAGACGTATGAGCGACGAAAGAAAAGAGCAGGAGTTTTTGAGTGGCGGAACAGTTACTTTTTCTATAGCAAACCGTGAGCAGGAGATGCGTGTTATCGTAAAGCAGGTATACGAGTCTCTCAAGGAAAAGGGCTACAATCCCGTAAATCAGATCGTGGGCTATCTCCTTTCCGAGGATCCCACCTATATCACCACGCACAACAATGCACGCGCTCTTATCCGTAAGGTTGACCGTGATGAGCTTCTGCGTGACCTTTTGAAAAATTACGTCGGCGACTGAGTCCGACACATAGTTTGGAGTGATACCGATGAGTGAGCAGCTTATCTACAGAGGCAGACCTCTGGTGCGCTGCGGTGACGAGCTTTATTACGGAAACATGACCGAGAAGTACGTCATCTATATGCAGATTCTTGAAAAGGCAGCCGACGGCGAGACCGCAACCAAGGTTCTTCTTCGTCTGCAGTATACCGACCCTGATATCAGAGGCAAGGGCAAGATAGTCAAGGAGACTACCAAAGCAAGCCTTGCGGAAGCATTTGACTTTGCAAATGCATGGATCTCAAAGAATAAATAATTTCTGCATCATACAGAGTCGCCTGAGGGCGGCTCTGTTTTTTTGCGCATTTATAATACAAACTGTATTATAATAATATCAATATACAAATTGTACTATAAAATCATAATGAGAATGAGTTTTCAAAGCAGTAAGGCATTGGAAAAGAAAAGGGATAAACAAGCCATTTTGCAAGCGTAATGTACAAATAATGGGCGTTATATGTATAAAAGTATTTTTTATGATAGCACAAAAGGGTAACTGTCAAATATAATGTCATTGCAAGGTTGAGAGGCGCTGCACGGTAAACTGTGCGGCGCACTTTCAGACCAAATAAAAGAACATTAGTTCTTGCGGGAGGTGTCGAATGGAGAACACATCAGATGAAAAGCGCACTGCTCATAAAAAACGCATCGAATTATGGCGGCTTGGGGAACAGCGCAGGCATCTTAAAAGACAGCTTGCTGTTACCGACCGTCTGCTTGGCATGGCGGAAAAAGCGCTGGAGGACGACAGAGAGCTGTATCGCTATATGTACAGCAGCAAGTCAGGGGGGAATACGGAAACCGCCTGCGAGGAGCGGCAGATATTCAATGAGGAGCGTTTCGGGAAATTTATCAAGGCTTTGTCGGAGCTTGTGGATATCCAGAACGGGATACTTGCGGTGCCGCTTTTCAAGGAGGGTGCTGACGCGGAAAATACGCAGGCGAAGCTTCAGAGCGACAGAGATATATCTCTGAGAAAGATCGAGATCGAGCTTATGAAGGTGGACGGTGCGGAAACGCAGGAAGTGCCCGAACAGCTTCTGGCTGCATTGAGTGGTGACGACGATGACCCTTGATGAGCTTAGGGAAAGAGGCAGACAGCACAGGCTGAAACAGCAGAAAACAGCGGCGCTGACTTTATGTCCCTTTTCGGAAAAACAGCGGACAGCACTGGCGTGGTGGAAAACCAAAGGTTATTCTGCCGCTGACGGAGTGATCGCCGACGGTGCGGTGCGTTCGGGCAAGACGGTGGCACTGTCGCTGGGCTTTGTGCTGTGGGCTGTAAAAAGCTTTGACGGGCAGTTTTTCGCCCTGTGCGGCAGGACCATAGGCAGTGTGCGGAGAAATATTTTAGGCTGGCTGCTGCCCATGCTTCCGTCACTTGGGATAAAGCACGTTTATCACAGAGCCGAAAACCGTCTGGAGCTTTCCTGCGGCGGCAGAATGAACACGGTATACATCTTCGGTGCCAAGGACGAGCGGGCTCAGGATGCCATACAGGGTCTGACCCTTGCGGGAGTGTTCTTCGACGAAGCGGCAATAATGCCGGAATCCTTTATTGCTCAGGCGACAGCCCGATGCTCGGTAAAAGGCTCTAAATTCTGGTTCTCCTGCAATCCGCTCGGTCCTCGTCATTGGTTCAAAACAGAGTGGATAGACAAGGCGGAAGAGAGGAACCTCATCTATCTTCATTTTACCATGCAGGATAATCTCAGCCTCAGCGAAGAGGTCAGACAGAGATACAGAACCATGTACAGCGGTGTTTTTTTCAGACGTTATGTGCTGGGTGAATGGTGCGTTGCAGAGGGTCTGGTGTATCCAATGTTTTCTTCTGAGAAGAATGTTCGCACCGAGCCTCTTTCAAAGGCACGGGAGTTTCTTTCCTGCGACTACGGGACAAACAATCCCTTTGCCCTCGGTCTTCTGCAGGCGGAGAAAACGGACGGTGGAGTGCTAATGCATCTGAAAGCGGAATTTTACCACGACGGCAGAAGAAAAGGTCAGATGACCGACAGCGAGTATGCCGATGAGGTGGAATGCTTTGTTGAAAGAAACGGCTCTGCACCTGAGGCACTTATTGTTGACCCCTCTGCGGCTTCTTTTATCACCGAAATGCGCCGCCGCGGCTGGAGGGTGATAAAGGCTAAAAATGCCGTGCTTCAAGGCATTCACGCGGTCTCCGAGGCTCTCAGCGCAGGCACACTTACTGTATCACCCGACTGCGTCAGTACCATAGCGGAGTTCGGTGAGTACGTCTGGGACGAGAGCGCTTCCGAGCGAGGTGAGGACAAGCCCGTAAAACAGCATGATCATGCCATGGATATGCTTCGTTATGCACTTATGACATGGCAGAAGATCGGAAATGAACGCGCCTCATATTCGGGGCGCGGAGCAATCTGAGAATTTGAGGAGGTAAAAATGTCACTACCCGATATTATCAACACAGAGCTTGAGGGGCTTTTTGGTAAAAGCCTCGAGGGAGATATGCCGCAGATTATCCGTCTGTATGAATTCTATGACGGCACAGGTCAGGACTGGCATACTTCAGAGGGGCTTGATTACGCGCCCAGCAAGCTTGTGACAAATCTGTGCAAAAAGCTCATCAAGCGTGAAGCTCGCTTCATGTTTGGCAGGACACCGGAAATCAAGGTCAGAGATGCCTTGACAGGCGAAGTCAACGGCGAAATGCAGAGATGCCTTGACAGGATTCTTGAAAACAACTCTTTCCCCGAAAAACTGCTCAAGGGTATGCGCGACTGCCTTATCGGAAAGCGCGTAGCAATCAAGCTTTCGGGCGGAATCGGTGAGGAAATCGGAATTTCCGTCAAGCCCTCCCTTGAGTTTGTGTACGAGACCTTTGAGGACGATTCCGAGCGGCTTCGCAAGATCATTTTCTTCTATCAGACGGTCGATGCACCCAACCGCCGTGACCAGAGGGTATGGAAACAGAAATATGAGCTGGCAGGAGGCAGATGCTACCTGACAGAGGGTCTCTACGACGGTGCGGGAAACCTCATTGAGGGCGGCGAGACCCGAAATACAGGTCTTTCTTTCATTCCCTGCAGGGTCATTATCAATGACGGTCTCACAGGAGACCTGCTTGGAGAAAGCGATGTCGAAGAGATAATGAGCAGCCAGAATGCTTACAACCGACTTAAATCCGATGACCTGGATGCGCTTAAGTTCAATATGTTCCCTCAGCGTGTGGCTGTTGATGCAGATGGTGCAAGCCTTGAAAATATGCAGATAGCACCCGGTGCGCTGGTTGACCTTGTGACGGAGCCTTCAAGAAGCGACGAACGAGTGCAGGCGAAGCTTGAAGTGCTGGAGTCCAAATTCGGCTACGATGCACGCTTTGAGCATACCCTCAACCGCATCAAGGAGGATATGCACGAGCTTCTCGGGGTTCCAAATCTTTCCCTTGAACAGCTTCAGGGTCTTGCACAGAGCGGAAAAAGCATGAAGGCGCTTTACTGGGAGCTTATTGAGCGAAGCGAGGAGCGATGGACAGTATGGGAGCCTGCCCTCAAATGGATGGTGAGAGCCATTCTCGAAATGGAAAGGGTTTATGGCGATATCGAGCTGCCTAACGTTGCAACATCGATACATATTGAGCATCTTTATCCCATTATCGAGGACGAGGAGAGCGAGCGTGAGCTTGACCTTCGCGAGGTTGAGGCAGGAGTGCGCTCTGTTGAAAGCTACGCTGAAAAATGGGGAATTATGCCTGCTGAGATCAAATAGCACTATGGTTGTTCCACGTGGAACATCTATGAATTATAAAATGATAGATAATTAAAAACGATACTATGCCGACGGGCGTTAAACGGAGCCGACAGGCTATAAATGGAAAAGGAGTAAATATTATGCGCATGATCAGAAAACTCATCAGAAAAATGCTTGTTCTTCCCGTTATCGGAGCCATTCCCGCTGAAAGCGGTGTGGACATGGAGGAGCTCGGAAGAATAGTCAGAGAACGCACTGCGAGAGCGGAAAAATCAGTGCTGAAGGATTATTTTGCACAGCTCGGACTCAATGAGGAGCAGGCGAAAGAGGCAGAGAAAGCCTACAAGGCTGCAAAGAGCAGCGAAGCTCCCACAAAAGAACAGCTTGCTGCGGCTGAGGAACGTGCGAAATCAGCGGAAAAGACCGCAAGACAGGCACAGCTCGGTGCAGAAGCAAGAGTACAGATGGCACTGCTGGGTGTGAGAGAGGAATGCTTTTCCGATGTTCTCAGACTTGCCTTCGACAACGCGCCTGCCAACGGCGAAGAACGTGAGCTGACCGCCGACGAGGTACGTCAGGCTGTAGAAGCCGTTATTGAGCGAGTACCGTCCTTTGCCGCTGGTGCCTTCAACACATCTGCAGGAATATCCGCAGGCACACCCGGAAGGTTTCCCAGAGGCAGCAGCGCAGTTGAAAGCTATCGTCAGCAGCTTAACCGTGCAAGAGAAGTACACGACAATGCACTTGCAGCCGCCATCATAAGCCAGGCGGCAGAAAAAGGAATTGTATTGAGATAAAATTTCATGCGGTTTCTTAAATCTTCATATTTGTGTTTCTTGATTTTTCATAAAACATCATAGAATTACACAACAGGTTTTTTTCCTCCATATTTATAAAAGAAAGGTAGATAACATTGGCAAATATTACAGGAACAGGTACCGTTTGGAACCTCCCCAACTATATCGGACAGCTTTACACCTCCACCCCTGCAGAGACCCCTTTCCTCAATCTTATCGCTGAAAAGGCGGTCAAGACAGACAACTTCCAGTTTCCCACAGGCGCAGAGTACAGCATTTCCGGTGCTGCTCAGCCCGAGATCACCGAAAGCGGCTCCCTTGCCGCTCCCACTGCCGTTTCCTATGCAAGAACTCAGGAAAGCAACGTGACCCAGATCTTCCAGGAGACTGTGTCTGTTTCCTATTCCAAGCTTTCCTCCGGCGGCAGACTTTCCGGCGTGACCTCCCTTAACGGCGGCACCGCTGATGAGCTTGATTTCCAGACCGCACGCGCTCTTGAAAAGATCGCAAGGGACGTTGAGTACACCTTCATCAACGGTAATTATCAGCTTTCCACAGGCTCTGATGTCGCAAACAAGACCCGCGGTATCATCAATGCCTGCACCACCGCAGAGTCCATGAGCGGTCAGCCCCTTACCAAGGCTGCACTCAACGCAGCCTTCAAGAAGGCTTACGATGCAGGCGCAACCTTCACCGATATGGTTCTCTTCTGCGGCAGTGACGTAAAGCAGCAGATCACCGACATCTACGCTTCTCAGTGGGGCGCATACGCACCTCCCTCCAGAAATGTGGGCGGCATGAACATCATGCAGATCGAGACCGATTTTGGTCTTGTATCCGTTGTGCTCTCCAGATTTGTACCTGCAGGTACTCTTATCGGTGCGGATGTTTCCTGTATCAGACCCGTTGAGCAGGACGTTCCCGGCAAGGGCAACTTCTTCCGCGAGGCTCTTTCCAAGACAGGCGCAGCAGAGGAATTCCAGATCTTTGGTCAGATCGGTCTTGACCACGGTCCCATGTGGAAGCACCTCAAGATCACAGATATCGGCGCAGGCGACAGCCGCACCGCAGTTCTTGTTGAAAACAAATAATTGCAGGTGGCTGAAATGACCGATTCCGAAAAACTCGAACTTCTGAGAGGCAGACTTCGCCCTCTGCAGGGTGAGTGTGAGTGCGGAGGACTTGCTCAGCAGGAGCTTATAACCCTGCTCAATGAGTGCGGCGGTGATGTGGACAAGGCAAGCTACAACGCCTGCCTGCGTCTTGCGGAGTGCAGTGCGCTTTCGACTCCCGAAATAGAGACCGAAAGCGCCCGTGATTACTGGCTCTCCCTTGCCCGTCTCTACAGACCGAGCAGAACACGCACCCTTACAAGGTGCGATGAGGAGGGTGCATGATGAATACCTGCGGAAATGCCATAGCAGAGTGTACAGGGCTTGCAGGCTGCGGCGGCAGACTTTGCCGCAATATGCGCCATGCTCTTTCCAGAATGGAATTTGTTCGCCGTGTATCTGAGAATGAAAGCAAAAATTGCGTTCTCTGCGGTTTTATCACAAAGCTTCGCCCACCCTCCGACCCCAAATACGCAGTGCCGGGAATACTCGGCACTGCCTCCAATGTGCGCCTGACGGTGGTTTCGTCGAGCGAGGCGCCGGCGGTGGGAGACACCGTGTATGCAGACGGAAAATGCTACTGCGTGCAGTCTCAGCTCAGCGAACTGCCTGTCAGATTTTCTCTGATAGAAAGGGCGGATGATAATGAGCCTTACGATGAATGACCTTGATGTAAAAATGAAGCTTTTTAAGCTCAAGGCGAATGCGGATATTGCCGTTGACAATTATTTCGGTGAGTCTGCTGCCATGCTTCAGGCCTATGCAAAGCAGAATGCACCGTGGAGAGACCGTACAGGCAACGCGCGAAGGACTCTTAAAGGCACGTCCTTCGGCTTCCATTTCGGGAAAAAGTGCGTTTCGATAGTCGGAAGAATGTATTATTCTCCCGACCTTGAGCTCAGCTACGGCGGCAGATACAGCATACTCTTCCCCACTATTCTGAATAATTATAAATCCATTCTTCAGGGTACGGTGAAGGCGGTTGAGGAGGTGCGGCTCTGAGACAGATAAAAAGATGCGCTGATGCTCTGAAAGAAAGCGGCATCGAGGTATGTATGCCTGCCGCTCACGACGGCATATGCACCTCTCCCTACTGCGTTGTGCAGTATCTGGGTGCTTATCCCGACAGCGGCGCCGTAACAGGCTCTGAGGTGATAAGAATACATCTCTATGCGCCCGTGGGACGCTTCTCCGCTCTCTGTGAGCTGAAGCACAAGGCAGAGAAGGCACTTGGCTTTCTTGTTGCAGAGGGTGCGCTCAGACCCTGCGAGGGTGTGGGTGCCTGTACCGTAAATGACATATACAAGGCATATGCCTGCTATCTTGATTACCGCGTTCAGTACGGAATGAACGCATGATATACCGCGCCCACACTGCATCGTAACATCGCAGACATGATAAGGGTTAAGGCAGAAACGGGCGCGGCATAAAAACACAAAGAAAGGAATTTGATATGGGAAAAGTAAATTCAAGCCCCATTGCAAATATCAGCGGCGCTGAGATCATCACAATGGAGGAGACTCCGCGCTTTTTCAGATTTACAAGCGCAAAGAGCGTGACTCCCGAGCCTGTTCTTTCCGAGGGCAAGGAGGAGGAGCTTCGCACAAGGAATACCATTCTTGCTCAGAATGTGCTTGAGGATATTCTCAAGGGCTACAACATAAAGCTCAAGGACGTTGTATTTTCTCCCGAGCTTGTTGCTTTTGCTCAGGGAGGCAGTGTCAGCTACGACTCCGAAGGCAATTTTGAAAGCTACAGTGCACCTGTTGCAGGTGAGGCGGCAGAACACACCCGTTTCATTTTAAGGATATATTCCGAGGAAAAGGACTACGACGGTGCAACAAAGTGCTACTATCGCTTTACCTTCCCCGGCTGTTTCGGCTCAACCGCCTCCTTCAATTTTGAGGACGGCGAGTTTGTAAGCCCCGAATATACCCTCAAGTCAAGAGCAGAGGGCGGCAAGACACAGCTTCTTATCGACTGTCTCGATGCAATGCCCGTGTATCTTGAAAAGGCCTCCGACCTTCCTTCTGATGCGCAGGAAGGTCAGGAATTTGTTGCGGTTACCGCAATGACCGTTCAGGGTATTTCTCTTAATGCAGGCGACTGCGTATACAGAACAGCGGAAGGATTTGTAAAGGGTAGCGCCATATGATGCATGAGACCGTTTTTGATGTAGAGCTTCCTTCCTTTTCGGGGGAGGGCAGTGTCAGGGCAAAGCTCAGACGTCCCTCTCTGCTGTCTCTGGCGGCAGAGGGCATGATTCCAAATGAGCTTCTTGCCTGCGCAAGAGACCTTTTCAACGAGGGAGGAAAGGCGCAGATACAGCTTGATGAGCTGGGACGTCTTCTCCTGATCTTTGCAAAAAATGCCCTTGTGGAGCCGTCCTTCGATGAGCTTTGCAGACAGGGGATAAGCCTTACCGACGAACAGCTTTCAGCCATCTATGCCTTCGCGCAGGGAGGTGTGCGCGCACTTATCCCCTTTCGTCAGGAGCGGGCGAATGCTGACGCTTCTGGCATCGGTCAGGAGATTTCAGAGCAGACCCAGTGACATAATGGGCATTTCCGACAGCTACACTGCATGGTGCTTTGACGAAGTCTGTCTATATCTCATTTCAAAGATAGAGGAGACGGGCGAAGTGCCCGATGTGTGGCAGAAATGCGACAATAAAACGGCTGTAGCTTCCATGCTGCAGCGCAGGGGAGTGATATTCAATGATAGACGCAGGAACGATAAGCGCAAGTCTGATACTTGATACTGCTCCTTTTTCAAAGGGGCTGGACGGCGCTTTCACATCTCTTACAACGCTTGGCATAATGAGCGGAGAACAGGGAGAAAAAGTAAGAACACTGGGCGAGCTGCTTGCGGCAACAGGCGGCAGTATAAGTGCCGGACTTGACAGACCTCTTGCAGATGCCGCAAGGTCTGTTGCCGGTGCCTGCATGAGCATATCGGGTTCTGTGATGGCGGCTTCCAATGAAGTAAGACCTGCGGCACAGGCAGTGGGAAACGGTATACTTTCCACCGTACGCGGCACTGTTTCGGGAGGCAGAGCGATAATGTCGGATTTCGGACAGGGACTCATTAACGGACTTGCCTCCAAGCAGGGTGCGATCATTGCGAAGGCAAAAAGCATTGCAAACAGTGTTGCCTCCACCATGAGAAAGGCTCTGGGCATTGCGTCGCCGTCCCGAGTCATGCGCGAGGTGGGACGCTTTACCGCAGAGGGTATGGTCATCGGTATGCAGGATATGGCAGGCGAGGTTCAGAAAGCCTCCGCAGGTCTGGCTCAGGGTGCTGTCATTGCCGCTGAGACAAACAGAATAAGCCTCAGAAAGAATGACGGCGAATTTGATGCGCAGACGGCATTCCCTGAGAGAAAAGCAGAAGCATCTGCTGTGACTGAAGACATTCTGTCCCGAAAGCTTGATACGCTTATCGAGCTTCTTTCGGGCAGCAGACAGAGTATAGAGCTTGACAGACGAACCTTCGCGACGCTTGTGCGCGAATACAAATAAGGGGGCAGATGCTTGGAAATTACATATGTAAATTCAAAGGGCACAGTTCTGCACCTTGACAGAAAGCCCTATTTTACCGAGAAAAGCGAGCTTTATGATTTTTCGTGGAATCTCGGCTTTGCCTCCCGTCCTCTCAATGACGGAGGCAGGGTAGTATCAAGGCGCAGAGCCTCTGAACAGAGAAAGCTGACCCTTTATGTCTATGCCGATAATGATGAGCAGTTCAATGAGGCGATGAACGCCCTGTCTGACACAATGGCACAGGATATGGAGTCGCTGATTCCCGGCAGGCTTTATGTGGGAGAACAGTATCTTTGCTGTTATGCAAGCGCAGGAGAAAAGACAGTATCAAAGGACTGGCCTTATTGTGTGAAGCTGACCCTTTCCTTCTTTCCCCAGAATCCCTGCTGGTGTACCGAGCGGAAGTTTTCCTTCAGCTTCAGAGCGGAAAAGGACGAGGAAGGGCATAAGTATCCGAAAAAATACCCCTATCGCTATTCTTCTCTGACAAGAGAGGAAAGTCTGCAGAATGACCACTATGCACGTTCACCCATGATAATAAGAATTTTCGGTCCTGCGGAGAATCCGAGATTTTCCGTAGGAGGAGCCGCCATGGGACTTGATGTTATTCTTGCAGAAGGGGAAAGCGCGGTTATCGACCAGACGGAAAGAACCATTTACAAAATATCCGCAACGGGAGAAAAGACCAATATATTCGACTGCCGACTTAAAAACGGCAATATTTTCACCTTTGCTCCTGCCGGAGCATCTCTTGTGGAATGCACAGGGGAGATCGGCATGGATATAACTCTTATCAAGCAAAGGAGTGAACCCGAGTGGAGCTGATAGCCGCAGACAGCAGTTTCAGAGAAACAGGCGAAATATCCTGCTTTATAAGATTTGATGCCCAGATAGGACTCAGTACGGAAAATGCCGATAACGATTTTGAGCTTACCATAGACGAAAATATCTGGGCTGAAAGCCCCATTGAGTGCGGCTTTTATATCTATGTGCCCGATACGGGCTGGGGCGGCAGAGTTGAGAAGATAATTCATTCTGCCTCCGACGGGAGAATACGCATATGCGGCACCTGCTGGCGAGGTCTGCTGGACAGATTTGCGGTTCTCCCTCCCGAGGGAGAAACTCACTATGTTGTTGACAGCATGGAGGCTAATTCCATGCTGTCGGCATTCCTCGGGAGAGGTCCTGCCTATGTTTCCGTTGACACAGCCGACAGCGGCATAGTGTGCAGCGGCAAAATACGCTACAAATCCCTGCTTTCTGCGGCAGAAACACTGCTTTCTGAGCAGAATGCAAGGCTTACGGTGAGCTTCTCTGATGGAATGATCACCATCGGAGCGGAGGCTTCCGTTGATTACAGCGACAGAATAGAATTTTCCCAGGAGTACAATTCTTCCCTTACGTCAACAAAACAGGGTGAAATGTACAACCACATAATCGCTCTCGGTCAGGGTACTCTTGAAAACCGTGAGATAGTATCCCTCTGGAGGCTTCCGAGCGGAAAGATCACAAAGGATCCTTCTGCGGAGGGGATTCCCGAGGAGGAAAATCTGAGCACATATATCTATGACTACTCAGGTGTTGAGGCAGGCGGAGCGCTTGAAGAGGCGGCAAGGCGAAAACTTATGGGACTGGGGGAAACAAGCAGTCTTGAAATTTCCGTGGGCGAAAGCGATGCAAAGCTTGAACTTGGTGATATTGCAGGAGTAAGGGACCTTTTGACAGGTCTGTATGCACCGTTGAGGGTGTCCGCTGTACGCCTTGTCATAGAAGAAAACAGCGTGAAGATCACGCACACACTTTCCTGAAAGAAAGGAATGATAATTTGAGTCAGAAGGCAATTACAATCAATACTCCGTCAGAGGCAAGTGCTCATATCACTGCTGATGACGATGCGTTTATCCACAATGCCCTGATGGGAGAAAAAAGCGGCATACTCGGCTCTCTTGTCTGTGAGAGGGTCAGTGACAATGCGGTAAGGCTCAGAGGCGGCGGAGCTTCAAATATGGGCTATGTGCTTTATGTGCCGAAGGGCGAAAGTGAAGACCTGACGGTAATGAGCGGCACTCAGGGACTTTCCCGTCACGACCTTGTTGTGGCGCAGTTTACAAGAGGCAGTTCGAACACTGCTGACGAGCTTGTGTTTACCATAGTGACAGGCTCTGCAAGCTCAGCACCTGTTGACCCTGCACTCAGAACAAGCGACCTGCTTTCCGCAGGCGATGTAAACCAGATAGCTCTTTTCAGAATAATCATCGACGGTACAACACTTACCGCCATTGAAAAGATAGCCTCCTCTCCCTGTACCGAAACGGGCAGAAAGCTTTACGTCGGAACGGAAGAGCCGTCAGAAGCCGCAGAGGGTGACCTGTGGTTTGTCACGGCATAAGGAGCGGTTATGGCGATAAAAACATATAACGGTACGGATTTTGCCGCTGTCAATGCGGTGAAGATACATAAGGGCAGCGGCTTTGAGGATGTAATGCAGGTAAATGCATATAAAAACGGGCAGTGGCAGAGGGTGTTTCCCGACGAGCAGGCTGTCACAAAGACCTACGCACTTTCCGATGCGGAAATCTACTGGGGTACAGGCGGCAAGGAAACAGGCTATTCCTCTCAGCTTATCGTAGGCTCATACGGCGGAACAAAGGCGACTGTCAGAAGAAGCCTTATGTTTTTCCCTGTTTCTCAGATAAAGGAAGACCTGAAGGACGCGCAGATAGTGTCTGTCGAGCTTTACTTAAAGCGTCTCAGCAGTACTCACGGTGAGGCGAACTGCCACACAGGCATAAAAATGCACAACTTTTCCTCTCCGCCTTCCCGATGGGAGGACGGTACCGACCTCGGCGCGGCTGACAGCGGTACGCCTGTGTTTGCCCGCGGACAGGGTAAGTGGGTGCCCCTGCTTGCCTCTGTCGGCGAAGGACTGAGGGACGGAAGTATAAAAGGTCTGTGTCTTGATGCCGATTCAAGCTATGCTCTTTCGAGATACGGACGTTTTGACCGTGAGGCTGTAAAGCTTCGCATAACATACATTAAGGAGGGCTAAGATTGCAGGATTGCATACCCATTAACATTGATATAAATGAATCCATACAGACATTCTGTGTAATGCAGTACGACGGTAATTCACGCCGTGTGCGCATTACGCTCAGTGACTGCGACAATCCCGACGAAAAAAAGATAAACCTTTCTGAGCATAAGACACGTCTTTTCTGTCAGCTTCCCGACGGTGAGACTACCGCGTGGGTGGACGGTGCTGTTATCGACGCGGAAAACGGTGTGCTGGAGTTTGTTCTTACCGACGAGGTAACTGCGCAGGAGGGCTCTGTCCAGGCGCAGGCGATGGTGGCAGGTGACGATCAGGTGATCACTCTGCGCCGATTCAATTTCGGTGTACTTCCGTCACTGGTAGGTCAGGAATACATCGATTCGTGGCTTGAAGAAGCTATGTGAGGTGGCGGCGTTTGGCAGTAAAGAGATATAAAAAAGGTGCAGAAGCAAGGCTTTCGGGCAATTTCCGTCTGGAGGAGTTTCACTGCAAGGGCAAAAACTGCTGCTCTGCAACACTTGTTGAGGAAAAGCTCGTTACTCTTCTGCAGAAGCTTCGTGAAAAGCTCGGCAGACCTGTAAATATAAATTCAGCCTATAGATGTGTAAGGCACAATGCCGCTGTGGGCGGTGTAGCAGGAAGCAACCACTTAAAGGGCAAGGCGGCGGATATTATCGTACCCGGCGTCGATGCTGCAGAGGTGGCAAAAGCGGCTGAATCAGTGGGCTTCAAGGGCATTATTCTTTATACAAAGAGGAAGTTCGTCCATGTGGCTGTACGCGATACAAAGAGCTTTCAGAAGAATACGGGAAACAGAACGATAAACGTTCAGACCTTCGGCGGCAGTGAGCCCTGCCCCTACGAGGAGCCGAAGACCGCTGTGCGCAGGGGCGACAGAAATGAGGGCGTGCGCTGGGTGCAGTGGATGCTTAATAAATGCGGCTACAAGCTTTCTGTAGACGGCAGTTTCGGTCCCGAAACAACTGCGGCAGTGCGCGCATTTCAGGCAAATCACGGTCTCTTGACCGACGGCATCGCAGGCCCGAAAACAAAAGCGAAGCTCAAGGCGGTGGTCTGATGGAGGCTTTGGACATAAGGCTCGCAAAATGCGAGAAGGACATCAGCGTGCTGTACAGTAAGGCAAACGATTCCGCCATTGCTCAGACGAGGATAAGCACTCAGCTTGACAACGTGCTCCTTGCCATAGGCAAGCTTGAAAAATCTCTCGAACAGCTTCACGGCAAGCCTGCACAGAGGTGGGAAAATCTTATCTCTCAGGTCATCTCACTTGCGGTCGCCGCTATAGTCGGCGGCGTGATAGGAGGGCTTCTGTGAAGAATTTTTCCGAGAGGCTTAAATCCCCTGTTGTGTGGAGCGGTGTGCTGACGGTGCTTTATGCTCAGCTTGAGCTTTTGCAGGAAAACGGCGCAGATCTTAAAAACATTGTGCTGTCTGTAATGATAGTGCTATGCGCCGCGTTTTCCGCACTGAATGACCCGACAAACAGGGACGGGATATAAGGTATATTCACACATATTTTTATCAAAAAACAGGAATAAAGGATGTGTCCTTTATTCCTGTTTTCTGTTTCAATTTTTTGATAGACATCTACGCCTTTGGTTGAATCTTTATTTTACAAATAACAAAAACACAAAGGCGAAAATCATGGCCACTAATAACAGAAACAAGCTGATTAACCGTTTTCGAGTTTCATTAATAGCAATACGAGTCCAAGTGTTTTTAGTTTCGTCATATAGATTTAATTGTTTATGAGTTTTAATATATATGCCGAGCCATTTCAGAATATGTATAACACTCCAAAAGAAAATCAATATAATAATGGCAACGACAATAATATCGTTAAAACTCATAATAAATGCTCCTTCGGTAAATTGATTACACTCGCCATTCCGGAACGATGCATACCAGCTTTCTTGCTCTCCACTCGGAGACTATAGCTACGAGTCTTTCAGCACGCCATTCAGGAACTACAGCTACCAGTTCATCAGCACGCCACTCAGGAACAACTGCAACTCTGATAATCACCACTCCTTGTTGCTGATAATGCAATTTTTGTGCATTGAATTTGATGGATAGATTAGAATTTTTGCTTAGTCTTCTTCTTAGCTGTTATAGCAGTAATATGTACAGCAATTTACCTGCCGCCGTCAACTATTTTTAATACCAGTTTGATCACTGCACCTATAATCACAAAGCCGCACAAAACATATCCACAGAGAACTGAAATAAGTATTTTCAGCCATTTGTGTTTTTCTGTGAGCTCAAATTGCTTCATATTCAGCCAATTCCAAACGCGCTTAACCGACCACAAACCAACGACTGCAAACACAATAATGAGTACAATTTCCATAAACGATCATCTCCGTTATTGAAATGGTTTCTAAATAAAAAACAAAATTAATTAAATCTGCAATGGCCTTCAATTAAGTGCGGTTGTAACAATTTTCGCAGATGACAACGGTATTGTAGCTGCTGAGTCCAAAAACCATGGTCTGCATTTCTCTCCAGTTGCTGAAGCTTGTATGGAATTCGTTCCTCTCGTCACTTGCAGGAATGCGTTTATATGCCGCCCAACAATACTTCTGATACACAGGAGAAGTATAAAATGCGTTCATATTAACAAAATAACCATATGTGTTTTGAAGCTTTCTTCCGCATACTACACAGTTTTCGTTTACGCATAGGCGCCTTTGAGATGCATTGAACTTCTTTAAGTTTTCCTGTCGAGCTTTTTCTTCACTTTTTTCGGAAATTATTCCATAAATCAATAATGAGATGAAAATAACCGCAACCGCAATGACAATGATTATGATAATCTTCATATTAACCTCCGATGGATTTGTTAAGAGTAACAGCTAAGGTTGCTGTGCGGGCAGACAGCAACACGGGAAGCATTACTCATTATTGACGAAAATCATCCAGCCATCTGAGTTATACAGGACGCTGCATGAGCTTATAAAACGACAGATGGCTGGATCAATTTACAGACAAAATTGATTTTATCTGTTGCTTTTGTAGTGCCAACAGCCGTTTCTGTCGCTGGGTCTGTTATAGCCGCCGTAAGGACCGTCGCAATGAACTCTGCCGTAGCTGTCCTTATCGCGCCAGTTTGCATATACACAGTCTGAGCAGTTACCCTTGAAGCAACCTTTGGGTATTTCGATTTTTTTGATTTCTTTCATGATGAAAACCTCCTGTTTTGCCTTCAGGCTCTGAAAGGCGATTTTATATTATTTCAAGTGCTTCATTTTCAATAAGCACTGAGCCAACGAATTTTTTCGCCCGATAGCACACAAGTTCTCTGGAAGGAATAACATAAATCGGGAAAAATAAATACGTTATCTCATCGGGCATTGCGTTCATTATTTCTGTGATGTACTCCTTGTCGGAGTCTGACAGAGTTTTTACTCCGGCGAAATGTGTATGAAACATTCCCATGAACCGAATATTATTTGATGTCCATGAATCAATGCATCCATTAAGAAATTCTATGTTGGGGCAATAAATACACTCACATGAGGCTACATCTTGGGGCTTGTCGATAATAACTTTGTCAATGATATCTCCTGTAGAGCTCCCGAATATGCCACCGTTTTCGGGGGGGCAGTCATCAATATGGATGGATAAATAGTTTAAAATTTCCGATGTGACTTTCATTTTGCACCTATTAATTATGACTTGGTATGATTGAATTCGACACAATTATACTCAATATATTGAGTATTGTCAAGAGATTGAGTATGCTAACATATTCTTGGTGATGCGAATGATAAGCTACAAACCGTTCTATGAGACGCTTTTCAAAAAGGGAATTACCGAATATAACCTGATTTTCAAGCAGGGATTTTCTGCAAATACCCTTCACAGAATGAAAAAAGGCGAAGCAATAAGCACCAAAACACTGGATGCTCTTTGCTATGCCCTTGATTGTTCTGTTGAGGATATAATCGAATTTGTAAAAGAATAGCACCTGAAACCGTGTGGTCTCAGGTGCTGTTTTGTTGATTTTATTACGCCTTCGGCAGCTTCCAGTGGAAATGTGCCGCGCACATTCTCAGTGCGAATATAATGACAGCGCCTGCTATCATTGAATACACCGCGCCCAGCGGCTTCCAGAGTGCTATAGTGACTCCTGAACCGAAGAGAGATGCGGTGGCATATATATGCTTTACAAATATATATGGGGTATTTCCTGCCAGAGTATCGCGCATGACACCGCCGCCAACGCCTGTTATAACGCCAACGAAGAGAAGGAGATATACATTGAAGCCCTCAAGATGAGTTGCGGCAGTTTCGATTCCCACAACAGTGAATACCGCAAGTCCAAGAGAGTCCATTATAAGGAGGATAAGGTCAAAGGCACGCTGGTTTTTCAGAAGTGCCTTGCGGAAAAAGGGTATAAAAACAATTATTGAAACAGCTATGGCTACAATGCTGTAAACGGGATTTCTGAAGGTCTCGGGAGGGGTGTTCCCGAGAACAAGGTCGCGTATTACACCACCGCCGACGGCGGTGATAAGTCCAAGAATTACAACGCCGAAAATATCCATTTTTTTGGTTATGGCAATAAGCGCGCCCGAAATTGCAAAGGCAACAGTGCCGAGAAGCTCAAAAATAAGAAGTAAAGTCTGAAGCATTTTATTACCCTCTTTTTAATACTGCATAAAAACAATAGCATATTTTACTGCCGTTTACAAGAGGGATAGTTTGTAGATTAAGCAAGCTGATCTGATTGCTTTGATCATATTGACAAAAACTGAAATGAATGATAATATAAAATTGTATAAAAATGAACCTTAAAGAAAGCGTGTTTTAGGAAGTGCAGTTATGTGGAGCATTATTATTGTTGCAGCGGTATTATATTTTATCTCCATACCGATGGGAGGCAGTGCAGAAATACTGAAGCTTGCTGTAATAGGCATAATCGGCATTTGTTTCTGTTTTAGTGGTGTAAAGGTTAAGCTCAGAAGGTTTCTTGGAACTTATTCGGCAATTAATATTTTTCTGTTCATTTTATCAAAACTGAATATTATTTTTATGAATGATTTTCAAGGACAGAGCGTTAGCTCTTATGCAGGAGTATTAGTGTTTTCTTTAATGATCATACTGATGCTTGTAATCAATAAACACTATAAGCGGTCAACAAGACTTTATTCCTTTACTGTGATATTGTATATGGTGTGCAATATTCTTGCTACGGTGCAGAATAACCTGATAATTAACAGGGAGGGATTTGATGTAATTGATCTGGTATGGGTTCCTGCGGCGGTACTGATTGCAAGTGCGTTTATTGCACTTCTTGTGATTAAAAAGCATCCTGTATTATTCCTGATCATTTCAAGCTCTGTTTGCGGTGCGATGATTATAGGAGATGTATTGTATGCAGGGTTTGGAAGTGGGGTGCTGGGCTTTGTTGGTTATGAAACAACATATTCAGGTGCTGTTATGACACATTCGGTTATGCAGATCGCTGCAGTACTGATCTTTGGCATGATCGGATTCTTTGTGCAAAGAGTGGCAGCAAAGAAAATGCCTGTCTGCGACGGTTCGGATTATTATCTTACCATGATTCGAAATTCTGAAAAAATGAGAAAGGAGACACGAAGAGTCTACAAGGAAGGAAAATATGCTGCGTGTGCAGCCGCATTGAGAGTACTTGTTGAGTTTAACGAACGTTTACTGTCAGAGTGGAGAAAAGTCCGCAGTGACAGGTTGATTGTCTATATGAGAAGAGAGTTGGAAGACTTTGCTCTTCTCATGAATTGTTACTGTCGTGTAGACGGGTCCACTCAGCCCATGGACAAAAGTCCGTTTTTCTATGAAGAATTCAATGGACATAAAGAGAGGCTTGAAAGAAATATTCTGAAAGAATTTTCAGAAAAGGAAAAAGACGAAGTGAATAAAAAACTGGATTATAACTATGCACTGTACAGAGGGTTGTATTCTATTGAAAACGGTATGATATTCTGCCGCTTTTGTCTCAGATTCCCCGGAGTCTTCAACGCAAAGAGCATAAAAGAAGAATATGACAACGAGCTGGAACTGATGAATGCAATGGATAAATTACTGGCGAACATAAAATTTAATCCCAAGGAAATGGCAAATGTAATCACTGTGCCAAACAAACAGACGATGAAATGGTATTCTTCGGTGAAGAAAAGTTTAGAGGAACTAAGGTTTTCTGTGTATATGGCAGGAAACTGATAGAAGGAGGAAATTTTCATGGCAAATGTAGACAGTTATTTCCAGGCGATCAAGAGTTTTGACAGCTCACTTGCAGCCATATTGCTGGATGATGAAGTGCTTTACGTCATCGATCGTCTCAGCGGCTTTGACCAGACAAGCTTTGAATGGAATATGGAGATGTATGCTTCTACAGGAAAAGCTGAGTACAGAAGAGCAATTATAAGTATAATACAGAAGGCGGCAACAGCACAGGGCAATCGCCATGTGCTTAATATTATCTGATCAGACAGGAGGATTATTATGTCAGAATTTACAGACGTAAACGAATCCTACGAGTTTAAGACTTTTGACGGACATCTGTATCTTTGGGTGATACATACAGGACATACACATGACGGTAAAAAGCCCCATGTTCACATTCTTGATTTAAGTGAGCTTAGATTTGGAATGACAGAGGTTACAAGAGATCTTAACAGATTCCTTGGAATGGCAAAAGAAAGAGGTCGAGTAGAAGCGTATCCTTATTACGGTAAATAAAGAAAAAGCCGAAGCTTTCGCTTCGGCTTTTTCTTTATTTACCAATCTCCTCAATCAGCACACCGAGAGCCTTGTCGATCTGCTCATAGGTGATGTTCAGAGGAGGAAGAAGTCTTACCTTGGTCTTAGCGGAAAGGACAAGAACACCGTCTTCAATACAGCCGCCGATAATGTCCTTTGCGGCACGCTCGGTCTCGATGCCTATCATAAGACCCTTGCCCGAAATGCTCTTTACACCCTTGACACCATCGAGCTTGCTTCTGATGTAATCGCCCTTTGCAGTGACTTCTGCGAGGAAGTCGTCAGTCAGACGGTCGAATATGCTGAGAGCACCTGCACATACAGCGGGATTACCGCCGAAGGTGGAGCCGTGGGTGCCGGGGGTGAGAACATCTGCAGTTCTTTCGCCCATTACGCAGGCGCCGATGGGAAGTCCGCCGCCGAGACCCTTTGCAGTGGTGAAGATGTCGGGAGTTACGCCGAAGTGCATATATCCGAAGAGCTTGCCTGTTCTGCCGTTGCCTGTCTGGACTTCGTCAAATATAAGGAGAAGTCCGTACTTTTCGCAGATCTCGACAACTGCATCAACAAAGCTCTGCTCAAGGGGATAAACGCCGCCCTCGCCCTGAACAGCTTCAAGCATGACAGCGCAGCAGCCGTTTTCCTGAGCCAGCTTTTCAACTTCAGAAGCATCATATGCGCTTGCATATACAAAGCCTTCTGTAAAAGGCATGAAATTTGTGTGGAAGGAATCCTGACCTGTTGCGGCAAGAGTGGTTATCGTTCTGCCGTGGAAGCTGTTTTTAAGGGTGATGATGGTGCTTCTGCCCTCGCCGTACTTGTCAAAAGCCCACTTTCTTGCAACCTTTATCGCACACTCATTTGCCTCTGCACCGGAATTTCCGAAGAATACCTTCTTCATGCCTGTCTTCTCGCAGAGAGCCTCAGCAAGAAGAGCACAGGGTGTGGTGTAGTAAAGGTTTGAAATATGCTGAATGGAAGTAAGCTGAGAGGTGACAGCAGCAACCCATTCGTCATCAGCCGCACCGAAAGCATTTACGCCGATGCCGCTGGTCATGTCGATATATTCCTTGCCGTCGCCGCCCTTTAAAAGAGCGCCCTTGCCGCTGACTATCTCAACAGGGAAGCGTCCGTAGGAGGAAGCAACATATTTTTTATCTGTTTCGATTATGGACATTTTATTCACTCCTTGATAAACATGGTGCCGAGACCCTCACTGGTAAGAAGCTCGATGATGATGGAGTGGGGAATGGTACCGTCAAAGATAAACACCTTCTGAACACCGCACTCGAGAGCCTCGATGCAGCATTCGACCTTGGGGATCATGCCGCCGTTGATGGTGCCGTCCTCGATAAGCTCCTTTGCCATGGGAATGGTGATGCCTGTGATAAGGCTTTCGGGATCGTCCTTATCGCGGAGGATTCCTGCGATGTCGGTCATTGCGATCATTGCCTCAGCGCCCAGCATACCTGCGATGCGAGCGGCAGCGGTGTCGGCATTGATGTTGTAGACGTGCTCGTCCTTGTCACAGCCGACGGTGGAAATTACAGGGATATAGCCCTTTTCAAGAACGTCAAGAACAGGCTGGATGTTGATATCGGTGACCTCACCGACGTTGCCGAGTCTCGGATCCTTCTGTTTTGCCTGAATCATGCCGCCGTCAATACCTGAAAGACCGATCGCCTTGCCTCCGATACTGCCGATAAGGTTTACAAGGCTCTTGTTGACCTTGCCTGCAAGAACCATCTGAACGATATCAATGGTCTCATCATCGGTAACACGCAGACCGTCAACAAATTCGGACTTCTTGCCCACCTTCTTAAGCATATCGGAAATCTCAGGACCGCCGCCGTGAACGAGAACGACCTTGACACCGACTAAAGTGAGAAGCACCATATCGGTCATGACGGAACGCTTTAAGTCTTCATTGAGCATTGCGTTTCCGCCGTACTTGATAACGACTATCTTGTTGTTGTACTGCTGTATGTAAGGAAGCGCATGGGTAAGAACTCTTGCGCGCTGTGCATTTGTAAGCTGCATATTAAGAAATCCCCTTTTATTTAATTCGTAGGGAAGGGTCTCTGAGCCCTCCCGCTGCTCAGGTGCGGTAATCTCCGTTGATCTTAACGTAATCATAAGTAAGGTCACAGCCGAAAGCAGTAGCCGAAGCCTCACCGTCACGGAGTATGACATCTATAAGAACTTCGTCCTGAGAAAGAATCTCTGTTGCTTTCTCTTCGGAGAAAGCAACACCTCGACCCATTTCGCAGACAAGAACTTCTCCTGCCTTGGATTTAAAGTAAACATCTATCTTGTCAACATCTGTATTCTCGCCTGCGTAGCCGATGGCACAGAGGATTCTGCCCCAGTTTGCATCGTTGCCGAACATTGCGGACTTTACAAGGGGAGAGCAGATAACGGACTTTGCAATACCCTTTGCTGCCTTTTCGCTCTCGGCACCTGTTACCTTGCATTCAACAAGCTTGGTTGCGCCTTCGCCGTCCTTTGCCATGATTCTTGCGAGATAGGTGCAGACATACATGAGTGCATCTGCGAAAACCTTGAAATCCTCATTCTCCTCGGTTATCTCGTCATTGCCTGCAAGACCTGAAGCGAGAATGCAGAGAGTGTCGTTGGTGCTGGTATCGCCGTCAACAGAGAGCATGTTGAAGGTGTCGTCAGCGCAGTATTTGATTGCCTTCTGGAGCATTTCGGAAGAAACAGCAGCGTCAGTTGTAACATAGGCAAGCATGGTTGCCATGTTGGGATGAATCATGCCGCTGCCCTTGCTGATTGCGCCCATGGTGACTTCTTTGCCTGAAAGCTCAAACTTGATTGCAATTTCCTTTACAACGGTGTCGGTGGTCATGATGGCTCTTGCAGCACTCATACCGTCCTTGGAAAGAGCCTTGTGCAGATAGGGGATACCTTCTTCGAAAGGCTCGATGGGGAGGGTCTGACCGATAACACCGGTTGAAGCAACGAGGACTTCCTCGGTGCTTATGCCAATCTCAGAAGCGGTAAGCTCAGCCATCTTCTTTGCTTTCTCGGCACCGTCTGCGTTGCAGGTGTTTGCGTTGCCGCTGTTTACAATGATTGCTCGGGGCTTTGCCTTTGCCATATGCTCACGGCAGACAAGGATAGGTGCGCCCTTTACGAGGTTTGTGGTAAAAACTGCACCGACGGAGCAGGGGACATCACAGACGATAAGAGCAACATCGGGCTTGTGCTCAGCCTGAAGACTTTCGTTTGCCAGAATGGACTTTGCGGTAACTGTATTGTCTGCGTGCATCAGACGCTTGATTCCGCAATAGGCACCTGAAGCGGTAAAGCCCTTGGGAGCGGCGACCGAGCCCGATATTTTGACGTAGTTCATTTATTTTACATCTCCTGAGATAATCATATGATTTCATGCCTTCCCCTTGAGGGGAAGGGGGACCGTTTTGCAAGGCAAAATGGTGGATGAGGTGGTTTGAATTCAAGCATAGCCAGCGCATTCCACCTCATCAGTCGGCTTTGCCGACAGCTTCTCCTCAAGGAGAAGCCTTTGATACTTTACAGCACAAGCCCTGTTGTCTTATCAAGACCGAGCATGATGTTCATACATTCAACGGCTGCGCCTGATGCGCCCTTGCCGAGGTTGTCGAAACGGGACATGAGAAGGATCCTGTCCTCATTGCCGCAGACGGTTATCTCCATGGAGTCAAGACCCGAAAGAGCACCTGCGGAAGCAAAGCCGCCTTCGTCGATGCCGTCGGCATACTTTACAACTTCGCCTACATAGAGTGCCTTGTAGACATTCTTTATTTCCTCCATGCTGCCGTTTATGTCACAGCCGAAAACGGGAACGGTAACGTGCATTCCCGAATAGAAATCAGAAACGGTGGGGCAGAATATGGGAGCATTGACAAGTCCTGTGCGGACGGTCATTTCGGGGATATGCTTGTGGGTCTGGCCCAGAGCATACTGTCTGGGAGCCACAAAGAGGGGATCAAGCTCATCGTCCTCGTACTGGGCGATCATGCCCTTGCCGCCGCCGCTGTAGCCTGTGACGGAGAAGCAGGTAAGTCTTGCTTCGGTGTCGAGAATGCCTGCTGCAACCAGAGGAGCGGTGAGAGATACAAATCCGCTTGCGTGGCAGCCGGGAACGCATACTCGCTTTGCATTTGCGATGCGGTCATAGTGACCGACAGACAGCTCGGGGAATCCGTAAGCCCATTCGGGGAGGATCCTGTGAGCGGTAGATGCATCGATTATTCTTGTGCGGTCGTTTTCTACCATGGATACAGCTTCACGAGCGGCATCGTCAGGCAGGCAGAGGAATGCGATATCGCAGGAATTGAGAGCTTCCTTGCGAGCGGCAGGATCCTTGCGCTTTTCCTCGGAGAGGGTGATAAGCTCGATGTCCTCTCTCTGACCGATTCTCTCTTTTATACGCAGTCCGGTGGTACCGACGCTGCCGTCAATGAATACAGTGTGCTTCATAATTGGCACCTCCATATAATTTTCATGAATGAATATGCATAATTATACTTTCAGCGGTTTTGAAAGTCAATAGTTGGAACAAAACCTGAAAATATTCTCGTTTATTATGTAACAGCACCATACTCGAATGACGGAATTTGTGCATATTCACATAAAGGCAGAATGTATAACAGGTGAATATATATACACGAAAGCGGGTGTATATGCATAAAAGCGAAAACGCACCGCAATTGACATATGTAAAATATAGTAGTATTATAAATGGAGTGTGAACTGCTTACGAACACTTATATTCTGCAAAGAGTCACAGGAGGAAGAAAAAATGAAGAAGATTCTGGCACTTATCATGAGCATGATCATCATAGCATCCATCGGAGCTGCAACTGTTTCCGCATCAGGTCTCGGCATTGACGTAGGAGAAGCCACCGAGAATACTGTTGAAGAAGCCGCAAAAGACGGCTGCGTAGGCGGTGCAACAGCACTGCCCTTCTACGGGATCGTCATCGCAGGCGCAGTATTTGTTTTCAAAAAGAGAGCGTAATTATTCCTAAAGATAAAAAACCGCACCCATATGGGTGCAATCTTATTGTTTATGGGGACGTCATGTCGATTTTGATTTCATATTCCGTTCCGCTGTTGTCCTTTACGAAGATGACCTTTGCAATACCCGAGGGTGAAATATATACATCGTGAACTGCCTCGACGGGCTCAATGACGCCGTTTGTTATGGTGACCTTCTTGTAAAAGACATTCTCGTCGAAGATATCACGGACGATTATGCTGTGGCTTCCTGATTCCCTGTCGTATTCAACATAAAGGACGTTATTGCCGTAATGACCATACGCAACATAGTAGGTAGGGGATACCTGCCCTGTGGATACGTTATAGTATACAGTTTCGCGTGTAAGCATTCCGCTTCCGTACTGTATATAATTGCCTACTACCGAATCATTAATCATATGGAAATTAGTCCATCGGGGAAGATCATAATCCTTGAACAGAACATTTCCTTTCATATCAATTACAGCACATTCATATTCATTACCCTTATCGATAACCATATAATACTCACTTGCTTCATATAATGTCTCTCCATCGCTGATTGTCAGAGGGAAAGGGTAATAAAGGGGCAGAGCGGACTCGTTCACGGTATCAACAGCAATCAGGAAGTCCTTGCCCTCAGGATTCAGGCAGGTGATGACCGCAGTGCCGTTGTACAGGATTTGCACATTCTCGGCAAAATCTGCCGCGGCACAGGTCTCTGCAATGTGGCAGACCTTGTAAAAAGCGTCCTTATCGAAAATATCCTGCACAACTATTCTGCTTCCGCCATTTTTATATTCCGCATATATGATCTTGCCGTTATGCTCGCAGAGAACATAATAGAAAATATCGGACTTTTCTCCTGTGAGAACATTGAAATACTGAGTCCATCGGGTGGATAGTCCCGTGCCGCCCTGAGAGGAGATCTTTACAACAGCGTCGCTGACTCTTTCGATTTCGGGCTCTTTGGGGATATCGTCAAGGATATGAATAACCTTGCCCTCAGAGTCCTTTATTTCGCAGGAATAGGTAAAATCACTGTTTCGCTTTACGGTGCAGAGATTTTCCGTGCCTATTTCCTCTGCAATGTCATCGTAAAGTTCAAAGCGTGCATCAACCACCTTGAAATCTCCGCTTTTGGTGTCATATTTTATTGTGCATATTGAATCGCCTATGCCGTCGGAATGACCGTACAGACTGGTATACGCAGTGCATTCTATTTCGTATACTCCGTCATTGCCGATGTCACGGGGGACTATGTAATAGAAGCAGTCGTGATCTCCTCGTTCCTGATCTGTGGGATTTCCCTTTTCGTCGTAAACAGAACCGATATAGCCTGTTCTGTTTGAAAAGTCTATCGTGCGACTGTAGCCTGTGTGGCGGTTTTTAACAAGCAGCTTAAAGGGTGCCTGAAGCTCAAATTCAAAGCCTGTATCGAAGAAGGATAAATAGCCATTGAGGTACAGCAGTGTTTCGAAGCCTTCGTCGGTTACCTTCCATACATAAGTGGCGTGAGCACCTGCACCGCCGACTCCACCGGTGTTTTCCATGTAAACTATCTCGTCTGTTTTATCTCCGTCAATATCACAGAAATAGAGATATTCGGGAAGACGCATTTCTGAGACTGCATAAAGAAGAACATCGTCCTCCCTTTCAAGAGCAAAGAATATGTTCGTAAATGCACTTGAATATGTATAATGGGACAGAATATGCAGTGTGCCGAGAGAGCTTTCGTTGGAAGAATGGAAATCCGCATCTCCAAGTCCTGCACTCTCAAGTCCTGCGGTTTTCCAGTCGGGGGTTCTGGGTATACTGGACTTTGTAAGGGTAAGGGGCTTTTCGTCTTCATCAGGAGATTTGACAACCGCCTCGACTTCAGGGTATATCACCTTGCCCTCAAACAGCGCACCGTCGGGGACGGGACACTGAGTTTCATAGGAATCGGCAGAATAGCGGTATTCGGGTATCTTCGAGGAACGATCTGCATCGAAGCGATAGCCATCTTCGCAAGTCTCAAAAACATAGGTGTATCTGCCATCATCGGTTCTGAGAACAAGAGAATTACCCTCAAAACTGTATTTCCCCTGCGGAATGTAGCTTGATAAAGCAGAATAATTAAACATGAAAGTACGAATTTCGGGAACGATGGTCAGAGTGGGCGGGATAGTTTCCACAGAATCGCGGTAACTGAATATAACTGCAATTTTACATGTGAAATCGTCAAAAATATGGTGAGCATCGTCCGTGCCCGATTCATAGTCATGGAACACAAGCTGGAGATTTTTCATATTCCAGTCGTCCGAGCGAAGGTAGTAAAAGCCCTCGTCGGTATTGACAACACCATCACCGTTTATATAAAAGTCATTCAGGAGCTTTCTCTGCTCTTCGGTCAGATGCTCGCGGTCAAAGTGCTGTGAGGAATCAGCACCGTCACAGGGACGAAGCTCCTTGTGTTTAACATCATATTTATAACACGGCGGTTCGTTGAAACGCTCGAAATATACCGTATCACCGTCGGCAGAAGCCCATGTTAAGGTAAAACCGCAGCCCTCGGTATCCTCTGCGGGGACACGGTCAAGAACGGTCATGCTGTGATAATCGTAAATAATCAGACCGAAGGTACCCGAAAAATACATCACATTATCATCTGCGTAGATAATAAAGGGTATGTCGGTGCCTATATTCATATCGGCAATGTCAGAGAGGCTGACATCGGGAATAATAACCTCTTCTGCATCAGTTTCCTTTTTCGGGTCTGTCAGCAGACAGACGGCGGCGACAATGCACGCGATTATTGCAATTATGATTATCCAGAAAGCAGGCTTTTTGTAATTAAGCACGTTCTTAATTCTGTTCTTGACATTCACCTCTCCGAATGCCAGAGGACAGGCGGAGATCATTCTTCTGGGTATCGAGCAATCAAGAAGTGCGGTGGAATATGCCTTTTTCTCCTCTGCGCCCATGTCTTTTATGACCCGTTCGTCGCAGGCAAGCTCGATATCACGGCAGAGAAGCACATAGCCCAGCCACAGAAGCGGATTAAACCAATATACTGTCAGAAGTGCAAAGCCCAGAGGCTTCCACAGATGGTCGAAGCGTTTCAAATGGGCTTTTTCGTGGGCAACAACATACTCAGCTTCCTTTTCGCCAAGGGCTGAGGGAAGATATATCTTCGGCTTTATAAGGCCTAAGATAAACGGGGTGTTTATATCATCGCAGATATAGATATTTTCACGCAGCTTAATTGAAGCACGGACTTTATGCCGCACACGCAGATAGCTTACAAGTGAATAGATAAGCATACCTGCAACGCCTATACACCATATAATAGTCGCAATAAATATTACTACTTGTATAGGATCAACACTATTTTCCGGAGCAGGAAAAAGAATATCTGCGCTCACAGGGCTCATGGCAATGTCAGCAGCTATAACATCAGTTATCGGCTTGGGCTCCTGAGCATAAATTATCTCCTGAGGTATTGTTTCAGCGCTTGGCACCATACTCATTTTGCTTTCAAAGGAGAAGGGAAGAATGAGTCTGAGTCCCACCAACACCCACAGCAGACAGCTTATCCACTTGGGAGCTTTTTTCAACAGAAGACGAAGAATCACTACAGCAAGCACTATCCACCCTGCGGTGATGCTCATGTTGAGAAGTTTAAGAAATACAGCCTCCATAATTATTCCTCCCCGTAAGAATCTATCATTCTGCGAAGTTCGGCAATTTCCTCCTTAGTGAGCTGTTTACGAGCGGTGAAAGCGGCTAAAAACGCAGGGAGTGAGCCGTCGAAGGTCTCTTCAACAAACTGCTCGCTCTGCCTGGAATAAAAATCCTCACGGCTTATGAGAGAGGAAACAGTGCCGTTTTCATTTTTGAAAATGCCCCTTTCGCACAGCTTGCGAAGAACGGTATAGGTAGTGGGCTTTTTCCAGCACAGTTCCTTTTCGCATATTTTCACAAGCTCGCCCGAGGGGAGCGGTTCATTGTTCCAGATAATATCCGCAAAGCGGCTTTCGACAACGCCTAATTTCATATCCATAATATATTCCTCCTTCGGTTTACAATCTATAAACCTGTCTTTAGTTTACAGTCAATAAACCAATTTGTCAAGAGTAAAGTTTCCAAAGGAACGGCGTTCCTTTGGCAGGGATTCAAGGGGCAGAGCCCCTTGATGGGAGTTTGAGGGCGAAGCCATCAACTGACAGAGAAAAAATGACCTGCTGACTAAAGTCAGCAGGTCAAAAACATATAACACTATCTCATTCCCTTGCCGTAGAACTCTTTGAGAGAGGAGATATCAATTTTCTCAAAAGTACAATTGCCTATGCCGTTTACGGTAACGATGGATATTTTATCTCCCGAACGCTTCTTGTCATTTACGGAAGCCTTTGCAAGCTCGGCAGCCGAATAGGGTGATACAGTTGGAAGATTTGCCTTTTTAAGGGTCTCAACTATGGAGTCTGCAACCTCTCTTGTGCATTTGCCCAGTGCGGCACAGGCTCGTGCCATTATGGCAAGTCCTATTGCCACTGCGTGACCGTGGGTTATCTCGTAATTGCTTAAAAGCTCCACGGCATGAGCGGCAGTGTGACCGAGATTAAGAAGCTTTCGATCTCCTGTTTCCTTCTCGTCTGCTTCAACTATTCTGCCCTTGTAATTTACGCATCTGGTGATAAGCTCGGAAATTTCCAGCTCATTAAAATTCTCCCAGAAGCCGCCGTCGAGAACAGCGGTCTTTATTGCTTCAGCCATGCCGTCGGCAAATATTTCGGGAGTGAGAGTGGAAAGGCAGTCGGTGTCGCAAAGCACAACCTGAGGCTGAATGAAAACGCCTGCCAGATTCTTGCCCGCATTAAGGTCAACGGCGGTCTTACCGCCGACAGAGGAATCAACAGCCGCCAAAAGAGTGGTGGGCATCTGAACATAGCGTATGCCGCGGAGATAGATTCCTGCTGCAAAGCCTGCCATGTCACCCGTTACGCCGCCGCCGAGAGCAACGATGCAGTCGGAGCGTGTCATCTCCGCCTCGGCGAGAAATTCCAGCATTTCGCAGAGGGTTTCCATATTCTTTGAGCTTTCTCCTGCGGGGAATATAAAGGAATTCACCTCGTAGCCTGCGTTTTCAAGGCTTTCGACCACGCGGTCAGCATAGAGCGAGCCGACGTTCATATCGGTCACAAGTGCAATTTTGCACTTTCCGATGACATTGCAGAGAATTTCACCGCATCTTGAAAGCAAGCCTTTTTCTATCATTACGTCGTAACCGCTGCCGACATTTATATGAACTGTGCTCATATTTATCAATCGTCCTTTAATCAATAAATCGCAGGGGAGGATATTATGTCAAGAGCAACATGGTTTACAGATTGTGCAACCACATGGTTTACACATTTGCTCTTGGATCGCCCTCCAAGAGATAAGCTTTTCTCAATGTATAGGCTCGGGTCTCGAGATCAATTC
>JAZSJQ010000004.1:0-14876 GCA_045534445.1 Acutalibacteraceae bacterium | reverse complement strand
CGTACTCCGGCGCAGAGCTGATGAACATCGGTCTGGTGGTCGATCTGCAGGGGGATTACTGCAGCTGCACATGGAGACTGCGCAAAAAATAAGGCTTAAACATTCCATGGCGGGTGTCTGAGCGAATTTTCAGATACCTGTCATGGATCATGCGAAAAAAATGAAAAAAGATTATTTTAGGGGTTGACATTTGATGTGTGCTTTGTTATAATATCACACGTTGAATGAAACAACCCGTTACGCGGAATTAGCTCATCTGGTAGAGCGCCACCTTGCCAAGGTGGAGGTAGCGAGTTCGAGCCTCGTATTCCGCTCCAAAAGAAACGGCGCAAACTCTGCGCCGTTTTGCATACGGCGCCATAGCCAAGTGGTAAGGCATGGGTCTGCAAAACCTTGATTCCCCAGTTCAAATCTGGGTGGCGCCTCCAGAAAAAGAAAAGACACGCGAGAGCGTGTCTTTTCTTTTTCAACGAAATAAATCCCTTGCGGGATTTGTGAAATACGCTGTGCGTGTGAAATATTGCTTCGCAATGTGAAATGCGTTTCGACGCATGAGGGGATTTATTTCATTTCACTTGATGCGTAGCATCAAATTTCACAATTTACAAAGTGAATTATTTCACATTTGCCGTAAGGCAAATATTTCATTGAAATTCCCCTCCTTGCATTCCTTTGTTTTCCATGCTGCAATGACCCAAAGGGGGTTTTACAAAGGGCAGCCATGAGGCGTTTTTAGGTTTTTTGCTGAGTAAGGGCATAAAAATAAAATAAAAATAAGCCTGCTGAGAATTTTCTCAGCAGGCTTTCTGTATTTTTGTTAAAGCGCAAGACGGTATATCTCAATAATATCCTCTTTACCGAGCGACACAAACTGCCCCGGTCTGAAGGTGCCGCCGATAGTTGCTTTTTCTGACATTTCCTCAATGCGTGAATCATCAATGCCGCATTCGTGAAGAGTAGTGGCAAGACCGAGGCTTCTGTAGAATTCCTCCAGTCTGCGAATGCCCTCAAGGGCAGTACGCTCAGGATTTGAAAAGTCAAACTCCGCATCAAATACGCGGCTTGCAAACTGAGCGACGCGCATGACATCGTGCTTGTAAACATACTTGAGCCATGCAGGGAACACGATTGCAAGACCTGCTCCGTGAGCTATATCATAAATCGCGCTTATCTCATGCTCGATCTTGTGGCTTGCCCAGTCGCCGACTCTGCCTGTGCTGAAAATTCCGTTGTGAGCAAGAGAACCTGCCCACATGAGATTTGCCCAGTTGTCGTAATCGGTGGGGTCAGCGAGAATACGGGGAGCAAGAGAAACAACGCTCTTCATCGCAGCTTCACAGAGGCGGTCGGTAAGCTCCACATTCTGAGTATTTGTAAAATAACGCTCCATTATATGAGCAAGGATATCAACGGAGCCGCAGGCTATCTGATAAGAGGGGAGAGTATAGCACATTTCGGGGTTCATAAGAGCAAACTTACAGCGGAACACCTCACAGTTGCAGCCTCTCTTGAGAATATTATCGGGATTTTCGTCATTTGTGATGACACAGCTGTTTGAAGTCTCACTGCCTGCGGCGGGAATAGTCAGCACAGCGCCGATGGGAGAAGCCTTCTGAGGCACAGCCCTGCCGCAAAAGAAGTCCCATACATCGCCTTCATGGCAGAGACCGAGAGAAATAGCCTTTGCAGAGTCGATAACCGAACCGCCGCCAACAGCGAGAATAAAGCCGATGTTTTCATTTCTGCAAAGCTCAATGCCGCGTCGGACAAGGCTCAGCCGTGGGTTTGGCTGAACTCCGCCAAGCTCGGCATACTCAATTCCGCTGTCGTTGAGTATAGAGTATATCTTATCTAAAAGCCCGTTTTCTTTTGCACTTTTTCCACCATAATGGAGGAGGATTTTACCATTATAAAATTCTTTTATACGGGTGCCGAGCGCAGAAAGGACATCCTTTCCGAAAAACACCTTGGTCGGAACGAGAAATTCAAAATTATCCATAGAATCCCTCCGGAAACTAAAAAATAAATGCGAGCAAGCCTGTAAGCCGGGTTCTGTCGGGAACGGTCATCTATCTCGACTGAACGTTGCCGTTCAGCTCAAGCCATCTCCTCGGGACGCGACGGGCAGCCGCATAATGTCCCACCACGATGTTGCACCGGATAGGGTTTACAGGGCAGCGCGGTTCCCCGCGCTCCGGTGAGCTCTTACCTCGCCTTTCCACCCTTACCTGCAAAGCAGGCGGTATATCTCTGTTGCACTTTCCCTGGGGTCGCCCCCGGCGGCCGTTAGCCGTTATCCTTGCCCTGTGGTGCCCGGACTTTCCTCATATGGGCGTTTTCACGCTTCACACGCGACCGTTCAGCTTGCTCGCATGAACTATTTTAGTACGTTATGTCAGCTTTGTCAAATATGGGTTAATGTTTTGTAAATTGACAGAGAGTGTATGTAATGCTATAATGACGTGGCAAAAAAACCGACAAAAGGAGGAGAGCGACATGAATGCAGCGGTATTGATATCGTCTCTTAATCCTGATCGGCAGCTTACGGGATTTGTCGATGGACTTATAAATGCGGGCTTTCGGAAGATAATAATTGTCAATGACGGAAGTGACCCTGAAACAGAAAAGCACCTGAGAAAGTGCGAAAAATTCAGCGAATGCGTGGTAATAGCACACGAGAAAAATCTCGGCAAGGGCTGTGCGTTGAGAACAGGAATGAAATACTATATCGACAGTCTCGAAGGCTTTGACGGCATAGTAACCTGCGACTGCGACGGACAGCACTCCGTAAATGATGCCGTGAAAATTGCACAGATGATGCAGTATAAGGACAATGCGCTGTTCCTCGGGGCGAGAGATTTCAGCCATGAAAGCGTCCCTAAGCGCTGCAAATTCGGCAATCGTATAACACGCAAGGTAATGTCCATGCTGTACAAGACCTCCATAACGGATACACAGACAGGTCTGCGCGGCATACCCAATAAGCTTATCGAGAGATTTTTAAAGCTTCCCGGCAAGCGCTTTGATTTCGAGATGAATACTCTTATCGAGTGCATTCAGAACGATATTGAGATAATCGAGACGCCCATAGAGACTATCTACATAGATGAGAACAAAAACTCTCATTTCAGAGCCTTCAAGGATTCCGTAAGAGTGTACTGGCCTATGTGCGGAAAGCTTGTAAAGTTCCTTTTGAGCGCCTTTGGGTGTTATTGCGTGGAGCTTATCGTCTTTACACTGCTGACGAAATATGCCTTCAAGAATTTCGATGCAGGCATGACTTTTCTGCCTCAGGCGATTTCCAAGGTGTTTTCCTGCACGGGGAATTTCATAATCAACAAGCACACGGTATTCAAGAACAAAGGCTCTTTAAAGGACAGCCTTGCAAGATACATACTTACCCTTGTGATGCTGGTAGTCCTGTCCTCCACTGCGATGAGTATGATAATGGAGCTTTTCAACATCGAAATGAACAATACCTCCCTTATGCTTGTCAAGATACTGACCGACTCCTTCTGCATGGTGCTTAATTTCACCCTCCAGCGCAAGTGGGTCTTTACCGATAAGCATCTTATATCATGAAAAATGCAGTCTCCGTTTTTTCGGAGGCTGCTGATTTTTTAATAATTTTTCGGTTGTTAATCATATTATTGGGATGTATAATAAGCAATATCAATTCCCGGAGGTATACTGATGGAACTAAACGCAAAAAATACGAAAAGAGTAATGCTTATTGTGGCGTTTACGGTACTGCTGTACCTTGCGCTTAAAAATCTTGATGTAATATTCGGTATAGTATCAAAGCTGTTTTCTCTGGCAGGCCCCGTAATAGCAGGTCTGTGCATAGCCTTTGTGCTGAATATCCTTATGTCGGCGCTTGAGAAGAGAGTGTTCGTATTTATAAAGAACGCGAAAAAGCCGTGGGTGCGCAAGCTCCTGCGCCCAGTAAGCCTCACTGCCACACTGCTTATATTCATAGGCATAGTTGCACTTCTCATCAGAGTCATTCTGCCTGAGCTGACAACGACTATCACAAAGATATCGGAAAATCTTCCCGAATATATAGATCAGTTCGTTGCGTGGCTCAACAGCATAATAGTCAAAATAAATCCCAAGTGGGTCATAAGCGCGGAAACAGGCATCGACTGGACACAGGTTATATCAGGTGCCATGAGCTTCCTTTTTGCAAATATCAATTCCTCTGCGATAATCAACACTGCGACAGGTGTTACCACAATGGTCTTCGGTTCGGTCATCGATGTTGTTTTCAGCATCATCATGGCGTGCTATGTGCTGGCGCAGAAGGAGAAGATAGGCTCCTTCACAAAACGTCTTATCGATTCACTGCTGCCTGATAAGCTGGGAGCAAAGATAATAAGAGTGGCATCCCTTGCAAACCAGTCCTTCGGAAGCTTCGTATCAGGTCAGCTTGTGGAGGCTGTGATACTCGGTACGCTGTGCTTTATCGGAATGCTCATATTCGGTTTCCCGTACCCCTTTGTAATTTCCATCGTCATCATGGTCACAGCTCTTGTGCCCATGGTCGGTGCATTCATAGGCGTTATCATCGGAGGACTTCTTATTCTGACAGAAAGCCCCTCTCAGGCGATACTGTTTGTTGTATTCATACTTGTCCTCCAGCAGCTTGAAGGAAGCCTTATCTATCCGAGAGTTGTGGGCAAGTCTGTGGGACTTCCCGGTGTGCTGGTATTTGCGGCTGTAATCATCGGCGGTAATATCAACGGTTTTGCAGGCGCATTGCTTGCAGTGCCGCTGTGTGCAATGCTCTATGCGCTTCTGAAGGAAGAAATGAGAGACAAGAAGCTGAAGAAAAGACTTCAGGCAGGAGAAAAGTTCTTCAAAAATGAGGAGGAACCGGAGCCTGTGCCCGAAGAACCCAAAAGCATACCTGCCGCGGCAAGAAACACAAAAAGCAGTATGCCGAAGAAAAAGAAGAAAAGATAAGGAATGAGCATATGGAACTGAAGGATGCTTACAAGCGTGCGCAGGAGCTGCGCGAGCTTATTGAATACCATAATGACAGGTACTATAATCAGGACGATCCCGAGATAGAGGACTTTGAGTATGATGCCCTGACAAGGGAATTAAAGCAGCTTGAAAAGGAATTCCCTCAGATAATCTCCGAGGATTCACCTACCCAGCGAGTCGGCGGCACAGCTCAGAGCAAATTTTCTCCCGTGGAACACGCTGTCAAGATGGAAAGCCTGCAGGATGTCTTTGACAAGGAGGAGGTAGTCTCCTTTGTAAAGAACATTAAGGAACAGTACCCCGATGCGCGTTTTGTTGTAGAGCAGAAGATAGACGGTCTTTCTGTTTCCCTTGAGTACAGAAACGGCGAGTTCGTCCGCGGTTCGACCCGAGGCAACGGCGTAGTAGGCGAGGACGTTACCGAAAATCTCAGGACCATTGAGGATATACCCGATATGATCATCGGCGCTCCCGAATTTCTTGAGGTGCGCGGTGAGGTGTATATGCCCCGAAGCGTATTTGAAAAGCTCAATGAGCAGCAGGAAAAGACAGGGGGCAAGCTTTTCAAGAACCCTCGAAACGCCGCCGCAGGCTCCCTTCGTCAGAAGGATTCAGAGATAACAAGATCGAGAAAGCTTTCCATATTCGTTTTCAATATCCAGCAGGCGAGCGGTATTGAGTTTGAGAGCCACAAGGAGTCCCTGGACTGGCTTTCCGAGCGCGGATTTCCCGTGTCTCCGCGCCGTGAGCTGTCCGATACCGTTGAGGAAGTTATCGGCGAGATCGATGCGATAGGCGAAGAGCGAACAGGGCTCGAATACGATACCGACGGAGCTGTTGTAAAGGTGGATTCTCTTGCCATGCGCAGAGCCATTGGAAGCACATCAAAAACTCCCAAATGGGCAGTTGCCTTCAAGTATCCTCCCGAGCAGAAGGAGACCACCCTTCTTGATATCGAGATAACCGTCGGCAGAACGGGTGTACTGACTCCCACGGGCATATTTGAACCCGTGCTTCTTGCAGGCACGACTGTTGCACGAGCCTCCCTCCACAATGCAGATTACATTGCCCAGAAGGACATTCGCATAGGCGATAGGGTGCTTATAAGAAAGGCGGGCGAGATAATCCCTGAGGTGGTTTCCGTTGTTTCCCACGTTGACCACGGCAAGCCCTATGAATATCCCGAGATATGCCCCTCCTGCGGAGAGGTAGTCATAAGGGACGAAAAAGAGGCGGCGGTAAGATGCGTGAATCCCTCGTGCCCTGCCCAGTTTTTAAGAAATGTCATACACTTTGCCTCCCGTGAAGCCATGGATATAGAAGGAATGGGCGAGGCAGTGTGCGAACAGCTTGCAGACTGCGGACTTATCAGAAATCCTGCGGATATCTATGCTCTTACCGAGGCGGATGTAGCCTCTCTTGAGCGTATGGGCAAAAAATCCGCGCAGAATCTTATAAACGCAATAAACAAGTCAAAAGAAAATGACCTTTCCGCTCTTATATTTGGTTTCGGGATCAGAAATATAGGAAAAACAGCATCTGCGGCTCTTGCAAAGCGTTTCGGAACGCTTGATGCGCTTATGGAAGCGACTGCTGAGGATATTCAGAGCGAGGACGGCTTCGGCGCTGTCATGGCAGAGAGCATAGTTGAATATTTCTCCCGAGATGAAGTACAGGAGCTTGTCTTCCGCTTGAAGGGCTACGGAGTCAATATGACCTCTCTGGCAGAGGAGAACACAGACAACCGCTTTGAGGGAATGACCTTCGTTCTCACAGGCACTCTTGAGACCATGACAAGGCAGGAGGGCGAAGCCCTTGTGGTCTCATTCGGAGGCAAGGCATCAGGCTCGGTCAGCAAAAAGACGACCTATGTCGTAGCGGGAGAGAACGCAGGCAGTAAGCTCACAAAGGCTCAGACTCTGGGGGTTCCCGTTCTCACAGAAGCGGAATTTATTGAGATGACAAAATAATATAATTGGCACCTTCGGCATATGCTTTTATCAAAGAAAATGCCGGAGGTGCTTTTTGTAAATGAAAAGAATAATATCATTTTTATGTGCCGTTATCATCGCGTTCACATTGGCAGTGCCTGCCTCTGCCGAAAAGGAAGAGGGAAGCCCTGCGCTGAGCCTTACCTCAAAGGCGGCGGTGCTTATGAATGCGGAAACAGGGGAGATACTCTATGAATACAATGCCGACGAGCGGCTGCCTGAAGCGTCGATCACAAAGGTCATGACCCTTCTGCTTGTCTTTGAGGCAATAGATTCGGGGAAGATAAGCTATGAGGACGAGGTGCGGTGCAGTGCTCACGCGGCAAGCATGGGAGGCTCTCAGATATGGCTTGAGGAAGGAGAAATGATGACCGTACACGAGCTTTTAAAGGCGGCGGTGGTAGGCTCTGCCAACGATGCCTCCGTAGCCCTTGCAGAGCATCTTGCAGGCTCTCACGAGTCCTTTGTGGTCATGATGAATGACAGAGCAAGAGAACTCAATATGACGGGTACATCGTACAAAAACTGCACAGGTCTTGATGCCGAGGGACATCTTACAAGCGCACGGGACGTAGCTATAGTATCAGCGGAGCTTCTCAGACACGAGGGTATTCTCGAATATTCCACAATATGGATGGACACCCTCCGAAACGGCGAGCTTGAGCTTGCAAACACCAACAAGCTTCTTCGAAGCTATCCCGACGCCATAGGACTCAAGACGGGCACAACTTCACAGGCAGGGTGCTGTGTAAGCGCGGCGGCAAAGCGTGACGGAATGACGCTTATCGCGGTAATAATGGGAGCGCCGAACAGCAAGACAAGATTTGCGGAAGCGGCTGCACTGCTTGACTACGGTTTTGCAAACTGGGAGGTTGCGAGGGTGAGCGACTATATACCCGAAACCGAGAAAATAAAAGTGAGCGGAGGAATGGAAAAAAGTCTCTCAACAGCGCCTGTTGCCGAGGGGTTTATCATATTTGAAAAAGGCAGAAGAGGGGATATTGAGATTCAGCTTGAATATGACGGCGGAATAAAAGCCCCTGTCGTTTCGGGGCAGAGGGTAGGAACCATGAAGCTGACACTTGATGACAGGATACTCGGAGAATACAGGATCATAGCAAGTGAAGGAACAGAAAGGGTTACTTTTGCAAAAGCCTTCGGGTGTCTGCTTGAAAATCTCCTGTCACTGTCATAAAATATTGAAAAATTTATTAAATCTGCGCAAAAATCAAACAAAAATTGCCGTCGCACTTGAAATATTCTCCGATATATTGTATTATGAATATACAATTATGAGGAGGCATTTACATGGCAATTAAACTGGACGACGGTTATATCGGCGGATTTTTAAGCTCGGAAGAGATAAGTGCAATGCAGGAGCGCGTCAGCGCAGCTGCAAAGACACTTCACGAGGGCACAGGCGCAGGCAATGATTTCCTCGGCTGGCTCACTCTTCCCACAGATTATGACAAGGATGAGTTTGCAAGAATCAAGGCTGCTGCAGCACGCATCAGATCAAATTCTGATATTCTTGTAGTTATCGGTATCGGCGGCTCCTATCTCGGCGCACGCGCAGCTATCGAATTTCTGACTTCTCCCAACTACAATCTTGTAGCCAAGGATTCCCCGAAGATCATTTATGCAGGCAACAACATCAGCGGCGCGGCTCTCCGCGAGGCTCTCGAGATGTGCGCTGAGGACGGCGTGAACGTTTCCGTTAACGTTATCTCCAAGTCCGGCACCACCACCGAGCCCGCAATCGCATTCCGTGCTTTCAGAGAGCTTCTCGAGAAGAAGTACGGCGAGGAAGAGGCTGCAAAGAGAATCTTCTGCACAACTGACAAGGAGCGTTTCGCTCTCAAGCAGCTTGCAGACGTAAAGGGCTATGAGTGCTTCGTAGTTCCCGACAACGTAGGTGGCAGATACTCCGTTCTCACCGCAGTAGGTCTCCTGCCCATCGCTGTTGCAGGTCTTGATATCGATGCTCTCATGCAGGGTGCAAAGGCAGCTCAGGATGAGCTTTGCGACAATGATATCGAGAAGAATGACTGCTACCGTTATGCAGCTATCAGAAATGCACTCCACGAAAAGGGCTATCTGGCAGAGCTTTTCATCAGCTACGAGCCTAACCTCGTAATGCTTGCCGAGTGGTGGAAGCAGCTTTTCGGCGAAAGCGAAGGCAAGGACGGCAAGGGCATCTATCCCTCCTCCGCAACCTTCTCTACCGACCTTCACTCCCTCGGTCAGTACATTCAGGAAGGCGCACTCAAGCTGTTTGAGACTGTCTGCCTTATAGATAAAGCAAAGACCGATGTTGAGGTAAAGAACGATCCCGAGAATGTTGATAAGCTCAACTTCCTCTCCGGCAACACTCTTTCCTACATCAACCAGAAGGCCTTTGAGGGAACCCTTCTTGCACATACCGAGGGCGGCAACCCCAACCTCATCATCAGAGTTCCCGCAGCAGACGAGTTTAACCTCGGCTATCTGTTCTATTTCTATGAGAAGGCTTGCGCAGTATCCGGCTATATGCTGGGCGTAAACCCCTTCGATCAGCCCGGTGTTGAGGCATACAAGAAGAATATGTATGCACTTCTCGGCAAACCCGGCTTTGAGGATCTGAAGGCAGAGCTTGAGGCAAAGCTTGCAAAATAAAGTATCGGAGGAAATCAAAATGATAAATTTACTTCTCGGACATAAGGGCTCCGGCAAAACAAAGAAACTCATCGACCTGACCCACGCAGCAGTTGAGGTTTCTAAGGGCAACGTTGTCTGCATCGAAAAGGGCGACACCCTGACCTACGGTCTTGACTATAACGCAAGACTCATCAACATCGAGGACTACGCAGTAGAGGGCTTTGACGCATTCTTCGGCTTCCTCTGCGGTCTCTGCGCAGGCAACTATGATATCACCGATGTCCTTATCGATTCCACTCTTAAGATCGGCGGTCAGAATATGGCTGCTCTCGGCGAGTTCATCAAGAAGCTCGACAAGCTCTCTGCTTCCGCAAACGTAAAGTTCACCCTTTCCGTTTCTGCTGACAAGGAAGAGCTTCCCGAAGGCATCGAGGAAGTCACCGCTGTTATCTGAGAAAAAATGAGATAATGCCTGAGGGAGAGATAATCTCCCTCAGGAAATTTTGCGTTTGACCAATTTTATCAGAATAATTAGGTTGACAAAGTCCACCACGATATATTATAATACATCGAGTGAATCGAGGTACTGTAATGCAGTTTGATTTAAGAACCCTTTTTTCGCAGGAGGGGGAACGCCTTTCTGTGGAGTATGACCTTGATATGTCGAAGTTTGAGGAGGGGGAGGAATCTCCTTTTGAAAGCCTTGTGCATATAAAGGGCGAAATAGTGAACAGAAGCGGAATCACCACTGTCAGTTATGAGGCTGATTTTGAGTATGTCCGCCCCTGTGACCGATGCGACGAGGAGCTCATTGAGGATATGCATTACAGCTTCTCGCATGTGCTGCTCCCAAGTCTTGAGGACGAGACCGATGATGAAATAATCGAGGTTCCCGGATGTATACTTGACATGGACGAGCTGGCGTATTCTGATATTTTGCTCGGCCTGCCGACGAAATACCTGTGCTCTGAGGATTGCAAAGGGATTTGTCCCGTATGCGGAATGAATCTCAATGATGGCGATTGCGATTGCGAAATCGACAATGTTGATCCTCGACTTGCAGCACTCAGAGATCTATTATAAAAGGAGGTGCTGAAGAATGGCGGTACCTAAGAGAAAAACTTCAAAGGCAAGAAGAGATAAGAGACGTTCCAGCGTCTGGAAGCTTGACGCTCCCACTCTTGTAAAGTGCAGTAACTGCGGTGAACTCATCAGACCTCATCGTCTGTGCGCTTCCTGTGGCTATTACAACGGCAGACAGGTTGTCAAGATGGAAAACGACAAATAATCAGGCAACAGCATGATTAGCGACTGTAACATCTCGTGCGTCTGTGTTTCTTAATTGACACAGACGCTCTTGATTTGTTGCGGTCATTGTTTTTATTAGTGTGTCTGAACCCTGCCTCCCTCTGATGATGGGAGAAGACTTCATAAATGAAGTCTGGCTTTTCGCAAAGCGAAAAGTCGGAGGGAGAGATATATTTCCAAAGGAGGGTGTACTATGCCCGTTCTGATCTACGGCGTTGAAGAAAACAGCATAGCGCAGGAGTGCGGCATCGAGGCAGGAACAGTGCTCATATCAATAAATGAGCATGAGATAAACGATGTCCTTGACTTTCGTTTTTTCGAGCCCTATGAAAGCCTGACCCTTCTTCTTGAAAAGGGCGGCGTGCGCCGCAGCATCGAAATAGAAAAAGAAGAGTATGAGGAGATAGGTCTTATATTTGAGACTTATCTTATGGACAAGCAGAAGTCCTGCAAGAATAAGTGTATTTTCTGCTTTATCGACCAATTGCCCAAAGGCATGAGAGAAAGCCTTTATTTTAAAGATGACGATTCACGGCTTTCTTTCCTTTTCGGAAACTACATGACCCTTACAAACATGACGGAGAAGGACATTGACCGCATTCTCATGATGCATATAAGTCCTGTCAATGTCTCTGTCCATACCATGAACCCCGACCTCAGAGTCGAAATGATGAAAAATCCCAACGCAGGAAAGTCAATTGATATGCTCAAAAAGCTTGCGTCAGGAGGAATTGACGTAAACTGCCAGCTCGTTCTTTGCCCGGGCATAAACGACGGCAAGGAACTTGAATATTCCCTTACTGAGCTTATGAAGCTGACCCCTGCGGTAAAGAGCATAGCCCTTGTTCCCGTGGGTCTTACAAAGCACAGGGAGGGACTTTGCAATCTCAGATTGTTCAGTGAAAGCGAAGCTCTTGAAGTAATAAACACAGCCCGATGCTTTGCTGAAAAATCCCTCGAAGAGAACGGCTCCAGGATCGTATATGCCGCCGATGAATTTTATATCAAGGCAGGAGTCCCCTTCCCGAGTGAAGAGGAATACGAGGAATTTGCCCAGCTTGAAAATGGCGTAGGGCTCGTTGTTAGCCTTGAAAGCGAGTTTGAGAGAGCGGTCGAAGACTCCGACGGTGACGCAAGACAGCGCACCGTTACAATTGCCACAGGCGTTTCTGCGGCACCTATATTGGAAAAAATGCTCGATACCCACATGAAGAAATGGGCATCGGTAAAATATAATGTTGTCCCCATAGCAAACAACTTTTTCGGAGAGACTATAACCGTCGCAGGGCTTGTCACAGGGCGCGACCTTATAGCTCAGCTCAAGGGGAAAAGCCTCGGCGATGAGCTGCTTATCCCCAGAGTCATGCTGAGGCATGAGGGGGATATGTTCCTTGACGACACTCTGTTAGAGGACGTTGAAAGGGAGCTTTCGGTTCCTGTGAGAGTCGTCTCTAACGACGGATATGAATTTCTTGATGCCGTATTAGGCGAATGAAAGAGGTGGCGAGAATGGCAAAACCCATAGTTGCGGTAGTCGGCAGACCTAATGTCGGCAAATCGACCCTTTTCAACAAAATAACGGGCAAGCGCCTTGCGATAGTCGAGGATACCCCCGGTGTTACACGAGACAGGCTTTATGCCGACGGCGAATGGTGCGGACACGAGTTTCTGCTTGTTGATACAGGCGGTATCGAGCCCTATTCCAATGATATAATCCTCTCCCAGATGAGGAGACAGGCACAGCTTGCCATCGACACAGCCGATGTCATTATCCTTGTTACAGATATTCGCGCAGGTGTTGTAGCAACGGATATGGAGGTTGCGGCAATGCTCCAGAAGAGCAACCGCCCTATCGTTCTGTGCGTCAATAAGTGCGATACCCTCGGTGCGCCTCAGCCAGAGTTCTATGAATTTTATAATCTCGGTCTCGGCGATCCCATTGCTGTTTCCGCAACCCACGGACACGGCACAGGCGACCTTCTCGATGAAGTTGTAAAATACTTCCCCGAGGACAATTCCGAGGAGTTTGACGACAGCTACATCAAGGTTGCTGTTATCGGAAAGCCCAACGCAGGCAAATCCTCCCTTGTCAACAAGATAGTGGGCGAGGAGAGAATGATAGTTTCCGATATTGCAGGTACCACCCGTGACGCTGTTGACTCTGCCGTTGAAAATGAGCACGGCAAGTTTGTCTTTATCGACACCGCAGGCATTCGCCGCAGAAGCAAGGTCAGCGACAATATCGAGCGCTACAGTATAATCCGTGCAGAATCCGCCGTTGACAGAGCCGATGTCTGCGTCATTATGATAGACGCAACAGTGGGCTTTACCGAGCAGGATTCCAAGATCGCAGGACTTGCCAATGAAAAGGGCAAGGGCTGTATAATCGCGGTCAATAAATGGGACGCAATAGTCAAGAATAACCGAACAATGGATGATTTCAGGAAAAGTTTGGAAAATGACTTGTCTTTCATGTCCTACGCACCTATAATATTCATATCTGCGAAAACGGGGCAGAGGCTTGACAGGCTGTTTGAGCTTATAAAATATGTAGCAGACCAGAACTCCATGCGCATCACAACAGGTATGCTCAACGAGCTTCTGGCAGAGGCTACCCAGCGCGTACAGCCCCCTACAGACAAGGGCAAGAGGCTGAAGATATACTACATGACCCAGCCTTCCACCAAGCCGCCCACATTTGTCTGCTTTGTAAACAACGCAGAGCTGTTCCACTTCTCCTATCAGAGATATCTTGAAAACCGCATTCGCGAGACCTTCGGACTTGAAGGCACTCCCGTGCGCTTTGTAATAAGAGAGAGGTCGGACAAAAAATAGGAGGGATTGAGTTGATAGGTAAACTTATAATAGTTTACGCATTGACGGCTATCATAGCGTATCTTCTTGGAAGCATAAATTTTTCAATTATTATAACAAAGGCATATCTTAAAAAGGATATCCGCGAGTTCGGAAGCGGCAACGCAGGCACTACCAACGTGCTGAGAAGCGTGGGAAAGCTTCCCTCGGCTCTTACATTCCTCGGCGATTTCCTGAAAGCAGTTGTTTCTGTGCTTGCCGCTATTGTGCTTTATAAGTATGTGTTCAATATTCAGGCAGGCTACGGCGATGAGCTGATGAATGTTGGCAAGGGCATAGCAGCTCTCTTTGTAATGGTAGGTCATATGTGGCCCATATACTACGGCTTCAAGGGCGGCAAGGGCGTTGTAACAGGTGCCGCCATCTCCCTTATGATGCACCCCGTTGCATTCCTTGTGTGTATAGTAACATTTATAATTTCCATGATCTTCTCAAGGATAGTCTCTCTTTCTTCTATCCTCGGAACTGCAACCTTCCCCTTCTCAATGCTTGTAATAACTCTTCTTTACTATAACAGTGACGCAAACGCAAATCTTTGGTATGTTATAGTCATGACCGTTCTGGCAGTGTGCTACGCCGCTCTCATAATCGGCAAGCATCACGAGAATATTGCCCGCCTCAGAGCAGGCACAGAGAAGAAGATCACCCCCAAGAAAAAAGAAGCATAAGTATAGTTCAACCCACAGCAGTGATTTGCTGTGGGTTGACTTTTTTATTTCGTAATGATAACATCATGGAGAACGATAGACTTGAATTTTTACAGCAATTTTGCAGCAAACCAAAGGTGACGAGGGAGAGAAACCTGCCGACAGAATCATGCCCATTTACCACCGTAGGGGATGGCATTTATGACATCCCGTTATCAATTCTGCCAACGAACCCCAAAATCACCACCGTAGGGGCGATTCACGAATCGCCCGTCCTCAAAACCCCAATCCCCACACCGTAGGGGAGGGAGATTGCAAGCAATCTCCCCTCTGCGGGCTCCCGTTTATTCACCCAACAAACCCCACCCCGTAGGGGCGATTATCAATCGTCCGTCCTCAAAATTTAACGCGCGAACCGATGCCCCCTTAC
>JAZSJQ010000083.1:0-10033 GCA_045534445.1 Acutalibacteraceae bacterium | reverse complement strand
GTTTTACTCGCAACGCAGTAGCGGTAATTGCCGTTTTCACCGCAGAAGCAGGCGGTAAATTCTTCGGGTTTATTTTTAATTGCCTCGGTAAATTCCGTAAGAAGCTTTCCGTCAAGCTTCTTGTCAAAAACAATTATCCTTTTATCGCTTGCTATATTATCCGCTTTTGAAAAAAGTATCTCACGGTTTGCTCCTACAAGGTCAAATTCGAGTCTGTCCTTTTCCTTCATCAGCCTTTCAACAGCGACGGCAGTTTCGCTCTGCTTTGCCTTGGTGATAATGGAAACTCTGTCCTTACCGTTCTTCTTTGCATACTCATAAGCAAGTCTTGCAATTCTCTCAGTGCCCTGAGTGGTTGTCACTGTAAAGTCAACAGCAAGATCATCGGTAACGTTTGTGCCGTCAGAGCCGAGGGTGTAAGCGCCTTCGGTGTTCTCACGGAAGAAGGTCCAGTCGATGCCCTGATCGGGAACCTTAACGGGACGGACGTTAGCAAAGAGGTCAAGCTCCTTGCGCATTGCAACGTTTGCACTTTCGATGTTGGGCCAGGGATCGCCTGCTCTGGGGGTGGTTGTGGGCCCCTTGAGGATAACGTGGCATTCCTTGAGCTCTGCAAGGACATCATCAGGGATAGGCTTCATGACAGCAACACGATTCTCGATGGTAAGACCGTCGATGTAGCGAAGCTCTACCTTGCCGCTTGCGACCTCGTCCTTGAGGAGAAACTCAAGAACACGGGCAGACTCCTTGGTGATAACGGGACCGATGCCGTCACCGCCGCAGATACCGATGATGATCTTGTCGAGTTTTTCAAAGTCAACGAAATCATCGCCGTTCTTCATTCTGTCAACACGCTCAAGCTGCTTGAGCATAACTTTTTCAAACTGCGCAACGGCAGCTTCAATTCTCTTGTCCATTTTGAACACTCCTTATGCGTTTTCTCTTGTGTAGTCAAGGAGACCGCCTGCAAGCAGGATGTCGCGCTGACGCTCTGAAATATTGCAGGTAACAGTGAATTCTGTACCCTTGGTTACATTCTTGACAGTAATGTCGCTGAGACCGACAAGTGAACGAACATCGCCGATCACGAGCTCGTCCATCTGATCGATGGTATCATAGTCATCGGGGTTCTTGAAGGTGAAGGGAATAATGCCTGCGTTTACAAGGTTAGCCATGTGGATTCTTGCGAAGGACTTTACGATAACAGCTTTTACGCCGAGGTACAGGGGGACGAGAGCTGCGTGCTCGCGGGAAGAGCCCTGACCGTAGTTGCTGCCGCCGATAACAATACCCTTGCCTTCAGCCTTGCATCTCTCGGGGAATTCCTTGTCGCATACGCCGAAGCAGTACTGAGAAAGATAAGGAATGTTGGAGCGATAGGGGAGGATCTTGGAGCCTGCGGGCATGATGTGGTCTGTGGTGATGTTATCGCCAACCTTGAGAACTGCCTTTGCGCTGATCTCAGCAGGCATGGGCTCGGTTGCGGGGAAGGGCTTGATGTTGGGGCCACGGAGAATTTCAACACTGTCCATTTCCTCAACGGGAGCAGGAGGTGTGATCATATTGTCGTTGATAAGGAAAGCCTTGGGAAGGTCGATTGCAACTGCATCGCCAAGCTTTCTGGGATCGGTGAATACACCGGCGATCGCGCTGACTGCAGCGGTTTCGGGGCTTACGAGGTACACCTGACCGTCTGCGGTGCCGCTTCTGCCTTCAAAGTTACGGTTGAAGGTACGGAGTGAAATACCCTTGGAGTTGGGAGACTGACCCATGCCGATGCAGGGGCCGCATGCACATTCAAGAATACTGGCGCCGGAAGCAATAATATCAGCAAGTGCGCCGTTCTGAGCGAGCATATTGTAAACCTGCTTGGAGCCGGGAGCGATACCAAGGCTGACGTCGGGATGGACGGTCTTGCCCTTGAGGATAGCTGCGACTCTCATGAGGTCGAGGTAACTTGAGTTTGTGCAGGAGCCGATAAGTACCTGATCGATCTTCTTGCCGTCGAGTTCTTCAATGGAGATGATATTGTCAGGGCTGTGAGGTGCAGCTGCAAGAGGCTGGAGAGAGGAAAGATCGATCTCATAGGTCTCATCATAAACAGCATCTTCGTCTGCCTTGAGCTCTACCCATACATCTTCTCTGTCCTGAGCCTTGAGGAAGGAACGGGTGATATCATCAGAGGGGAAGATAGAGGTGGTAGCACCGAGCTCAGCACCCATATTGGTGATAGTAGCTCTTTCAGGAACAGAAAGGGTTGCAACACCTTCTCCGCCGTACTCGATGATCTTGCCTACGCCGCCCTTGACGGTGAGGAGTTTGAGAACTTCGAGGATAACGTCCTTTGCACTTACCCAGGGAGAAAGAGAACCTTTAAGGTTGATTCTTACCATCTTGGGCATGGTAATATAGTAAGCGCCGCCGCCCATGGAAACAGCAACGTCAAGTCCGCCTGCACCCATAGCCAGCATACCGATACCGCCGCCTGTGGGAGTATGGCTGTCGGAACCGATAAGGGTCTTGCCGGGAGCACCGAATCTTTCAAGATGTACCTGATGGCAAATGCCGTTGCCGGGGCGGGAATACCAGATGCCGTGTTTCTTGGCAACGCTCTGGATATATCTGTGGTCGTCTGCATTTTCAAAGCCTGTCTGCAGAGTATTGTGGTCTATGTAAGCTACAGAACGCTCTGTTTTTACTCTGGGAACTCCGATAGCCTCAAATTCGAGATAAGCCATTGTTCCGGTTGCGTCCTGAGTAAGTGTCTGATCAATACGCAGACCGATTTCCTCGCCGACGTTCATTTCGCCGGAAAGCAAATGGCTTTTGATGATTTTCTGCGCGATAGTATAACCCATTGATATCACCTCATATGAAATTCTGTATTATTTCTTATTATCTTATAAAATTCGTTCATTGTCAATCCTTTAACAGTTAAGTAGCCACTAAATATTGTGCTTTATTGGTTGCAGATATTGTTAAATTGTGATATACTTATTATTGTTTTGGGTTGTGCATATCGTAAGGTGTATAGGGCAACATATTCAAGAGGTGAAATTTATGCACGACGATAAGCATGATAAAGATAGTCATGATAATGAAAATGAAACGATAAGTCCTGATGACATCGAAAGAATAAAAGACATAAGTGCCGCAACAACAAGCGGTAAACACGTTCTTCACTGTATATCGATCATCGGGCAGATAGAGGGGCATCAGGTATTGCCGTCTCAGAATAAGACAACCAAATACGAGCATATACTTCCTCAGCTGGTGGCAGTCGAAGAAGCTGAGGAGATTGAAGGTCTGCTTATACTGCTGAATACTGTCGGAGGAGATGTTGAGGCTGGTCTGGCGATTGCCGAGCTTGTGGCAGGAATGAAAAAACCTACAGCTTCTCTTGTGCTGGGCGGAGGGCATTCCATAGGCGTTCCCCTTGCAGTTTCAGCAAAAAGATCGTTTATTGTTCCTTCGGCGACGATGACGATTCATCCTGTGCGAATGAGCGGTCTTGTGCTTGGTGTTCCGCAGACACTTTCGTATTTTGACAAGATGCAGGAGAGAATAACACGTTTTGTGTCTGATAATTCCGGTATTTCACCTGAACGCTTTCTGGAGCTGTCCCGAACGGTCGGGGAGCTTGTTATGGACGTCGGAACGGTGCTTGACGGTGAGCAGGCGGTAGCAGAAGGGCTTATCGATGAGCTTGGATCGCTTTCAAGTGCAATTCAGTGGCTTTATAATGAGATTGAGAACGGCGGGGAAAAGGATAATGTTTAGCACGTTATACTGGTTTCCGGAACATTCAGCAGAACAGTGTGATAAAATGTACGGGATAACATCTGAAGGAATACCTGTTGAGTATATAAGTCGTGACGGTAAACTGTATGCAGAAAGACTTCTTTCTTCCGACCCGCGGCATTATCTTATTACGAGTGTTTATCCAGGCAGATGCATCAGAATAAAAGCTGCCAAGCCGCGATGAAGCCGCAGACGCGGCTTCATCAAAAAGTTAATTTACATAATTTTCTTGAAAAAACTATTGTTATAGTTTATATTGTATTTAATATTAATCGAGGGAGAGTACATAATGAGTTTTTTGGATGTAATTTTTCAGGCGATAATTCAGGGATTGACAGAATTTCTGCCGGTTTCCAGCAGCGGTCATGTTTCGCTGTATCAGCACCTTTCGGGCAACAGCGGAGACGGTGCTCAGACCTTCACGCTTTTCCTTCATGTAGGAACTCTTATCGCGGTATTTGTTGCTTACCGCAAGCTTATTGCTGAGCTTATAATAGAGTTTTTCAAAATGTGCGGAGATGTTTTCAGATATTTTATCGATCAGTGTAAGGTTCTCTGGCTGAAGCTTACCAAAAAGCCCTTTGAAAATGCCGCAAAAGCCGTAAGAAAACTTCCTGAGATGAATAATACAAGAAGAATGGTTGTAATGGTCATTGTTGCATCAGCATTTGCAATACTTCTTTTTGTTCCTTTCTTCAGCGGTCTTTCTCTTACAATGGCAGACGGCGAGGCTGTTGAAAATCTTGCTGATCTTTCAACTTATTTTTCTGAGGATAAGGGTATTCTTGCTGAAGGTCTGTTCCTTCTTGTTACGGGCGTCCTCCTTCTCTTTGCTACATATCTTTCAAAGACAAAGGGCGGAGTGGAAAAGATAGGACTTAAAAATGCATCTGCAATGGGTATTGCACAGTGCTTTGCGGCAATGCCCGGCATCAGCCGTTCAGGTGCAACCACAACAGCAGGTATGATTACAGGTCTTGAAAAGAATACCGCGCTCAGTATGTCCTTTATTATGAGCATTCCTGCAGTTCTTGCAGCAACTCTCCTTGATATCAAAGATGAATTTATTGATACCCCTGCAAGTGAAAGAATCACAAATTTCGGGGCTTTTGACGTTATTGTCGGTGTTATTGTTTCTGCTGTTGTCGGAATCCTTGCAATTATTGGTCTCAAATGGATCGTAAACAATAACAAGCTCAACTATTTCGGCTGGTATTGTCTGGCTATGGGCTTTGTAGTAGTTGTTATTTCTGTTATCGAGTATTCAACCGGCAACAATATTTTCACCGGGGAATCCATGAGAAATATCAATGAAATCATTAATGTAACAGGAACAGATATCACTGCAACCGATGCACTCGTTTCATCGATTGCCGATATTTCCGGTACTGATCTGATTTCTGCAACTGATGTTGCTGCTGCAATTACTATCGGATAAACAAGGTGGTTTGCTAAATGGCGGAAAAAAGAACGACTCCGGCAAGAGCGAAAAATACGCCGAAGTCTCAGATGAAGAAAAAAAGTGCTTCGGGAAAAAGTGCATCAGCTAAGTCTTCCGCGGCAAAAAAAGCGAATAATCAGCCTGTTGCCGATAATACCTTCAGCCGACAGGTGGCAATGGTCGTGCTTTTTACGATGGGAATGCTGTTTATATTCGTTTCTCTTATAAGAGGCTCGGGATATTGGGAGAGCCTTCACAAAGCATTGTACGGCTTCTTCGGCTTGCCTACGGTACTCTGGTTTGTTGCGCTGATAGTCGTTACTGTACTTATAGCACAGGAAAAACCCGTAAAGATAATTGTACTGCGCGGAGCATGGATTTTTGTGCTTCTTCTGCTTGTTTCCTCGGGTCTGACTGCTTTTACGATAAAAGGAGTTGATTCCGTATCTGTCAAAGAAATGCTGACTCTTTGCAGTGAAAGAGGAAAAGAGTATTCGGGTGCCGGTGTTTTCGGCGGTGTCACAGGAGGCGTTGCAGTAAAGTACATAGGAAGAGCAGGCACAATAATTATATGGCTTCTGTCTTTCTTTGCCTTCATAATGATTACGACAAAAACTTCGGTTGCTCAGCTTATTGCAGTTTTTTCGGGCTTGTTCGGCAATGCTAAAAACAGAATCGATGCAGGCAGAGAAAAGGCAATGGCAAGACGCGCTGAAAAGCTCGAAGAGGCCTATGAGGAAGATATTGCAGATGAGCCTGCAGAACAGGTGAGATCTCAGCGTAAGCACCGATACAGAATAATTGAAGATAATAAAAAAGGCGCAAATATGCTTACCGATGATGACGGAGAATACTACTCTCGCCCCAAAAGAAAGCTCGCCAAGAATACTGAATATGCAGATGAAGATGTTTTTGACGATGAACTCAACGAAAAATTCAGAAAGCTTTATACTGCCTATAACGGCGGCGATGAGAGTGAAGAACTGACTGAGACTGAAAAGCACAGAAAGCCCAACGTGCAAAGTCTTGGTTCTTCGCCTGACATACTCGTTATAAAACCTAAAAATAACACCAAAAACGAAAATACGGCAGCTAAGGCAGAAAAGCCGATCAGAAAGCCTGCCGCTGAAATCAGGCATGAGGAAGAGCCTGAAGAAAACACACTTGATGAAATAATCAGAAAGGTCGGTGCTCCCGAACAGCCTGCCGCTGAAAGAAAGCTGACAAAGTCTGAGGAGATTGCAGAACAGGCCGAATCTGTTGCTGCTGAAATTGAAGAAAATAATACCCAGAAGAGTGTTGAAAGGGAAGAATATGTATTTCCTCCCATTGATCTTCTCAAAGAAGCTAAAAATGAAAATATCGATATGACGGTTGAGCTTCGTGAGAATGCAAAGCGTCTTATTGCAACTCTTGAAGAGTACGGCGTAAAGGCTTCTGTTTCGGATATCAGCCGAGGTCCTACGGTAACAAGATTCGAGATCGTTCCTGCGCCCGGAGTAAAGATAAGCAAGATAACTACGCTGGCAAATGATATCAAGCTCAGGCTTGCGGCAAAATCTGTCCGTATTGAGGCGCCTATTCCGGGAAAACCTGCCGTCGGTATTGAGATTCCTAATGCAAAGAGAAATACTGTTTCCATTCGTGAGCTTATAGATTCGGATACCTTCAGAAATGCTAAGGGTTCACTTGCCTGCGTTCTCGGAAAGGATATCGAGGGCAATATCATTACCTGTGACCTTACCAAAATGCCCCATCTGCTTATCGCAGGTTCAACAGGCTCAGGTAAGTCAGTGTGCGTAAACTCAATGCTTATAAGCCTTATGTATAAGTACACGCCTGATGAGATGAGGCTTGTGCTTGTTGACCCGAAAAAGGTTGAATTTGAGATTTACAACGGAATACCTCATCTTCTTGTGCCTGTTGTCAGCAACGCAAAGAAGGCTGCAGGTGTGCTGCAGTGGGCTGTTGTTGAGATGGAAAAGCGTTATGAGATGCTTCAGGGAAAGAATGTCCGTAGCCTTAATTCCTATAACGAGCTTGCTGAAAAAACCGGTGAATTTGAGAAGCTTTCGAAGATAGTTATTGTTATCGATGAGATGGCTGATCTTATGCAGACGACTCCGAAAGAGGTCGAAGATTCCATTGCAAGACTTGCTGCAATGGCTCGAGCTGCAGGTATGCATATCATTCTTGCAACTCAGCGTCCTTCTGTTGACGTTATCACAGGTACAATCAAGAACAATATACCCAGCAGAATCGCGCTTACCGTTTCTTCGAGAATAGACTCTCAGACAATTCTCGGTGCAGGCGGTGCTGAAACGCTTATCGGTTACGGTGATATGCTTTATAACCCTATGGGAGCAACAACTCCCAAGCGTGTTCAGGGCTGTTTTGTCAGTGACGAGGAAGTTGGCGATGTCATCGGATTTCTCAAGAGAAACGGCGATGCTGAATATGATGAAAGTATCACCGAGGAGATCGAGCGCAAGGCTGCTGAGAACGAGAAGGGCAAAGGTGAATCTTCCAATGACGGAGGCGGATTCCACGATGAGGATCCTACAATGTCAAAGGCTATTGAAGCAGTTATTCAGGCAGGACAGGCATCAGTTTCTCTGCTCCAGAGAAAGCTTGGTGTCGGCTATGCACGAGCAGGAAAGCTTATTGACCAGCTTGAGGAAAGGGGCATAGTAGGACCTTATGAAGGCTCCAAGCCAAGAAAGGTTCTGATGACCAGAACTCAGTGGCTTGAAATGAATATGTCGTCCTCTGAGACTGCGGTTCAGACCGTTTTTGCGGATAACGAATTACCATTTGATATTGACGATACCGAGGATTAATATGGCTTTTTTACCTACAACAAAAAAAGAAATCGACCTGCTCGGCTGGGAGCAGGTTGATTTCGTAATAGTAACTGCTGATGCTTATGTTGATCACCCCAGTTTCGGTACTGCTATCATAAGCAGGATACTTGAAGCTGATGGTTTTCGTGTTGCGATTCTGGCTCAGCCTGAATGGAAAAATGAGAATGATTTCCGACGCTTCGGCGAGCCGAGGCTCGGATTCATGATCAACGGCGGAAATATCGACTCAATGGTTGCTCATTATACGGCAGCGAAAAGAAAGCGCAGTAACGATTATTATTCTCCGGGAGGCAAGGCAGGAAAACGGCCTGACCGTCCGACAATTGTATATTCGCGCCTTGCAAAGCAGGCATATCCCGATGTGCCTGTAATAATAGGAGGCCTGGAAGCTTCATTGCGAAGATTTGCCCATTATGATTATTGGGATGATGCAATAAGACCTTCCATACTGCTTGAGTCGGGAGCAGATATTCTCAGCTATGGTATGGGAGAATACCAGACCCTTGAGATTGCTCACAGACTTGCTTCTTACGAGCCGATAAAAGCAATCAACGATGTTCGTGGTACTTGTGTTCTCATTCCCGCATCAGAATACAAACCCCGTTCAGTTGCGCAGTGTCCGAGTTTTGAAGCTGTCTGTGAATCAAAGAAGGAGTATGCGGTATCCTGCCGTATTCAGCAGGATGAACATGATGCGGTAAGAGGAAAAACCGTAATTCAGAGACATGGTGATATGCTTCTTGTTCAGAATCCGCCGCAGCCGCCGCTCTCAACAGAAGAATTTGACAGAGTTTACGAACTGCCGTACGAGAGAAATTATCATCCTTCCTATGAGCCAATGGGCGGAGTCCCTGCGATAGAAGAGGTTAAATTCTCTGTGGTGCATAACCGAGGCTGCTTTGGCGCCTGTGCCTTCTGCTCACTTGCATTTCATCAGGGCAGGCAGATAACAACAAGAAGTGAAGCTTCTCTTATAAGGGAGGTCACTGAAATTACCAAAATGCCCGATTTCAAGGGCTATATACATGATGTTGGCGGTCCTACCGCAAATTTCAGAAGAAACTCATGCGATATCCAGAGCAAGAACGGTCTCTGCAAAGGCAGGAGATGCCTTGCACCGACACCTTGCAAGAATCTTGTTGCAGACCATTCAGAATATCTTAAAATACTGCGTAAATTGAGATCAATACCGAAAGTCAAGAAGATATTCATACGTTCAGGCATCAGATTTGACTATCTTATGAAGGACGAGAATGACGAGTTTTTCCGCGAGCTTGTTGCTCATCACGTCAGCGGCCAGCTCAAGGTAGCTCCTGAGCACTGCAGCAATGCCGTGCTTGATTCCATGGGCAAACCCCATATTGAAACCTACATTAAGTTCAGAAAGAAGTTTTATGAGCTGACAGGACAGGTCGGAAAGAAGCAGTTTCTGGTGCCGTATCTTATGAGCAGTCACCCCGGAAGCACCCTTAAAGATGCTGTTGAGCTATCACTGTTCCTGAAAAAGGAAGGGATTCACCCTGAGCAGGTTCAGGATTTCTATCCGACTCCCGGCACGATATCAACCTGTATGTTCTATACAGGGCTCAATCCGTTCACAATGGAAAAGGTATACGTCCCGAAGTCGCCTAAGGAAAAGGCAATGCAAAGAGCACTTCTGCAATTCAGAAGACCTGAAAACCGCAAGCTTGTTTATGAAGCGCTTAAAATCGCACACAGAGAAGATTTAATAGGTTTCTCGGACAGATGTCTGCTGAGACCGGAAAGAAGAGAAAATAGAGGGAGGAATAATAACAATGGCAAAGCTGTTACTGGGAAAAGAAGTTTCAAAGAGAATAAAGGACGAGCTCAGAAACGAAGTAGAAGTATTAAAGGAAAAAAACATTAATCCGGGACTTGCGGTAATCATAGTAGGTGACGACCCGGC
>JAZSJQ010000067.1:0-16777 GCA_045534445.1 Acutalibacteraceae bacterium | reverse complement strand
CGCAGCTCCCGTTGCAGCTCCTGTAGTTGCTGCAGCACCTGCTGCTGCTCCCGCTCCTGCTGCTGCTCCCGCTCCTGCCGCTGCTCCCGCAGCTGCAGCACCTGTTGCAGGCGCTGAGAGCATTGATGCTCCCCTGCCCGGTACCATTCTTGACATCAAGGTCAAGGCTGGCGACAGCGTAAAGAACGGCGATGTTCTTGTTATTCTCGAAGCAATGAAGATGGAGAACGAGATCGTTGCTCCCAGAGACGGCGTTATCGCTGCTGTCTGCGTTTCCAAGGGTGAAGCTGTAAACTCCGGTTCTGCGCTCATTTCCTTGAGCTAAGGAGGGCACTATGGCTCAGATTAAAATTACTGAAACGATTCTGCGTGATGCTCATCAGTCTCTGATAGCAACCAGAATGACCACCGAAGAAATGATCCCGATGCTCGAAAAGCTCGATAAGGTCGGTTTCCATTCTCTTGAGTGCTGGGGCGGTGCTACATTTGACTCCTGTCTGAGATTCCTTAACGAGGATCCGTGGGAAAGACTTCGCACCATCAGAAAGATGTGCCCCAATACAAAGCTCCAGATGCTTTTCAGAGGTCAAAACATGCTCGGCTACAGACACTATGCCGATGATGTTGTTGACTATTTCGTAAAGAAGTCCATTGATAACGGTATCGATATCCTCAGAATTTTCGATGCTCTCAATGATATCAGAAATCTCAAGACCTCCATCGCTTCCGCAAAGAAGTACGGCGGTCATGTTCAGGCTGCTATCTCTTACACCACAGGTCCTGTTTTCGATAATGAGTATTACTGCAACTATGCAAAGACTCTCGAAAACGAGGGTGCAGATTCCATCTGCCTCAAGGACATGGCAGGTCTGCTCACCCCCTATGGCACTGAACAGCTTATCAGAGACCTCAAGAGTACAGTTAAGATTCCTGTTCAGGTTCACACTCACTACACCTCCGGTCTTGCTTCCATGACCCTCATGAAGGCAATCGAGGCAGGTGCAGATGTTGTTGATACCGCTATGTCTCCTCTTGCTCTCGGTACTTCCCATCCTGCAACCGAGTCCATGGTCGCAGCACTTCAGGGAACAGAGTACGATACAGGTCTTGATCTTGTTCTTCTCTCTGAGATCCGTGACTATGTTGAGGAGCTTCGCATGAAGTATCTCGACAAGAACCTCCTCAATCCGAAGGTCATGTCTGTTGACTCCAAGACTCTTCTTTATCAGGTACCCGGTGGAATGCTTTCAAACCTTGTTTCCCAGCTCAAGGAAGCAGGCAAGCTTGATAAGCTCAGCGAGGTTCTCAATGAAGTTCCCAGAGTCCGTGAGGATGCAGGTTATCCTCCTCTTGTTACTCCCACCAGCCAGATCGTTGGTACTCAGGCAGTGTTCAACATCATCAGCGGTGAGCGCTACAAGACCTGCACAAAGGAATTCAAGGGTCTTGTCAAGGGCAACTACGGTCAGACTCCCGTTAAGATCAGCGATGAATTCAGAAAGAAGATCATCGGTGACGAGGAGCCCATCACCTGCCGTCCTGCAGACCTTCTCGAGCCTGAGCTTGATAAGCTCAGAAGTGAGATCTCCGAGTTCTATGAGCAGGAAGAGGACGTTCTTTCCTATGCTCAGTTCGGAAATGTTGCAACCAAGTTCTTTGAGCACAGAAGAAACCAGAAGTATGGTATCGACGGTGCCCATGCTGACATTGCAAACAAGGTTCATCCCGTTTAATGAATATAGCCTCGTGCCCGAATGGGTGCGAGGCTTTTCTATTGACAAAACAGATATGTTGTATATAATAGATACAGATATTTAATTGAAACGGAGTTGGAAAGATGCGCAAATAAGCTGTCTGATTTAAAACAGAAATGCAGTTTGTAAAGGATTTTTGCGTCCTTTGCGTTTATTTCTGTTGTCAGCAGTGAGATTTGCCGTTTTTGCCGACTTGTTTTATTTTACCCGATAAAATACGTCACCGCAGGAATGGTATGTCTTCCTGCGGTGTTATTTTATTCAGGGAGTGATAATTTATGGCTTTGATCGAAGTAAATAATCTTACATTTGCCTATGAAGGCAGCTATGACAATATATTTGAGAATGCTTCTTTCAGGATAGATACAGACTGGAAGCTTGGATTTATCGGGCGAAACGGAAGAGGAAAGACCACCTTTATGAAATTGTTGCTCGGTGAGCATAAATACGAAGGAAGAATCACGGCATCGGTTGATTTTGAGTACTTCCCTTACAGAGTCAAGGATGAAACGCAGAATACGATAGATATTTTCTACGAAATTTCTGAAGACATTGAGTACTGGAGGATCAAAAAAGAGCTTAATCTGCTTGATGTGGACGAAGATGTACTGTACAGACCTTTCAATACTCTGTCAAACGGTGAGCAGACAAAGGTGCTGTTGGCATCATTGTTTCTGAAAGAGAACAGCTTCCTGCTTATCGATGAACCTACAAATCATCTTGACACTTTGGGAAGAAGGCTGTTAGGGCAGTATCTGTCGGGTAAAAAGGGATATATACTTGTGTCTCACGACCGAACGCTGCTTGATTCCTGTGTCGATCATGTGCTGTCGATCAACAGAGCAAACATCGATGTGCAGTCCGGCAATTTCTCGTCGTGGTGGGAAAATAAGCAGCGAGAAGATCAACACGAGCTTAATGAAAACGAGCGTTTAAAAAAGGATATAAAACGACTTCGGGAATCAGCCCGTCAGACAAGGGAAAAAGCCGACAGCATCGAAGCATCAAAAATCGGGGCAGTGGGTCCAAAGGTGGAAAAATCCATCAGCCGAAGAGCGTACATCGGCGCAAAGTCAAAAGCTATGCAGCAGAGAAGAAAGAATATAGAGCGCAGGCAGAATGAAGAGATCGAAGAGAAGTCAAAGCTGCTTAAAAATCTTGAGCAATCAGACTCTCTTAAAATCTCACAGCTTACTCACCACGCAAAATATCTTGTAAATATCTGCGATTTGTCCATACGTTATGGCGAAAGAACAGTGTGCAGCGGCGTAACGTTTTCGGTGAGCAACGGTGAGAGGGTAGCTTTGAAAGGCAGCAACGGCTGCGGAAAATCCAGCATAGTAAAGCTTATAACCGGTCAGGATATAGAATACAGCGGAACCGTTAACGTTGCAAACGGCATAAAAATTTCCTATGTGCCGCAGAACGCCTCTTTCCTGAATGGCGATCTTAAAGATTTTGTCAGGGAGAGAGACATTGATGAAAGTCTCTTCAAGGCGATACTCAGAAAACTTGGCTTTGCAAGGACTCAGTTTGACAAAAGAATGGAAGAGTTTTCGGCAGGACAGAAGAAAAAAGTGCTTATAGCCGCAAGCCTCAGTGAGAAGGCTCATCTTTATATATGGGACGAACCGCTGAATTATATTGATGTTATTTCAAGAATCCAGATAGAAGATCTTCTCAGAGAATATAGTCCAACATTATTATTTATTGAACACGATGAAAAATTTTGCGAAAATATAGCAACTAAAACAGTGGAGCTATTATAAAAAACAGCCGCTTTTATGAGCGGCTGTTTTACTTATCTGCCTATTTTATTGGTTATTTCCTGATAGAGGTCAGTTTTGAGGAGCCAGTCCCAGATAGTATAGCCTGCGGATTTTATCATAGCAAAATCGATAATACCTGTAAGAAGCAGTACACCTGCGATTACAACTGCGATTACAAAAACAGTCTTTGCTGTATGCTTCAGTATCTTAAGCGCAAAAAAGCCGACTATTACAGCTACGAGGATTGTAACGATACCGGACAGAGGAGAGGCTTCCTGAGCAGGTGCAGCCTGCGGCTCAGACATAAAGCTTAAAAGATTAAGTGAAAGCATATTCAAGGAAATTCCCCTTTCTTGTGTTAATACTTTGTTTATATTTTAATATATAAAATTAATTATGTCAATCCATTTTAAAATAATTTCTATAACAACTTGTTAACTAAAATGTTACGATACTGGAACTTGAATTGTGTGATGGAATTATGTAAAATTGTATTATAGAAAAGGGTGGAAAGAATATGAATAAAAAGAAAAATGAGCCTATGCTGCTTGTAATAATGGCTTTTGCGGTTGTTTGCATGGTTTTTATGGTTGCATATTCGCTTAAAGAGGATACATCGGCGGTTATGACAGGTGTTTATGCAGACGAGTCTCAATCTGCAAGTACTGCGAATAACACATCAAAAACAATGTCGGAAACAACAAAAACTGTGTCACAGACTACGATTGAAACCACTTCAGAGACGACAACGGTACCTGCAACAAAGACGCCGGAAACAACTACGGCAACAGAAACAGGAAAACCGTCGCAGACAAGCAAACTGCCTGAAGGAAAGGTTGCATATCTTACATTTGATGATGGCCCGTCTGAGAATACCGAAGAGATCCTTGATATACTTGACAGGTATGGAGTTAAGGCAACATTCTTTGTTATCAGCAAAAAAAATATGGACAGCAAATATCGTATGATAGTTGAACGAGGACATACGATTGCACTTCATGCCTATAGCCATACATATTCAAAGATTTATAAAAGTGAGAACGCATATTTTGAGGATCTGCGTAAAATCGATGATAAGGTATATAATATCACGGGAGTACGGTCAAAAATCATAAGGTTTCCCGGCGGTTCAAGCAATACAGTACATAGGAAGTACTGCAAAGGGCTGATGAAAAGACTAAAAGTATCTGTAACAGAAAAAGGATACATCTATCATGACTGGAATGTGGACAGCGGTGATGCATCGGGGAAAAATGTTCCCGCAGAAAAGCTTATAGATAATATCAAAAAGTATTCCAAGGATAAGAATGTTATTGATATTCTTATGCATGATACAGGTGCAAGCAAGCAGACTACGGTTGAAGCATTGCCGGAGATCATTGAATTTCTGCTTTCAGAAGGCTATATAATTCTGCCCATAACAGAATCCACACCGCCAATACAGCATAAATAGAAACGTCGGATCTTTTGATCCGACGTTTTTGCATATAACCCAAATAAAAGGGGAGAATGTCATTGGAAGGAAGTGGAATATATGCAGTGCAGAACCGACCTTGCTCTTGAAGTAACAGAAAATGAACAGTCAGAAGGAATAGAACATATCTGTGAAGAAAAGGGTATGCTGAAAATAGACAGAGTGTATATAAAGGACAGATATGGCGAGGAACTCACAGGAAAGCCTATAGGTCATTATGTAACCGTAACACTGCCGAAGCTCAGCGATAATACGGTGTGCGGCAGTGAAAATGTTAAAATACTGGCAGATGAGTTTTCGAAAATGATACCACCAAAAGGGACAGTTCTTGTTGTCGGGCTTGGGAATACAGCGATAACCCCTGATGCACTTGGCCCTATGACAGCAAAAGGTGTCCTTGCAACGAGGCATATCAGCGGTGAGTTTGAGCGCATTGCCGGACTGGAAAAACTGAGATCGGTTGCGGTGCTTGCACCCGGAGTGCTGGGACAGACGGGAATTGAGGTATCAGAAATAATTTATTCGCTGACAGATAAAATAAAACCGTCAGCGATAGTTGCAGTTGATGCACTGGCAGCGCGTGGTTCATCAAGGCTTGGCTGCACAATACAGATATGTGATACCGGAATCTCCCCGGGGGCAGGTGTGGGAAATAACCGTCCGGGCATAAACAAAAAAAGCATGGGGGTACCTGTCATTGCAATAGGGGTCCCCACTGTTGTTGATGCTGTTTCGTTAGTGATGGAGTCAGCTGAAGCATCAGGAATATCTGAAGAGAGCATTGCGTCTCTTACACAAAGTGATGCAATTAACAGGGTTCAGATGTTTGTAACTCCAAGAGAAATAGACCTTGTTATAGATCGGGCATCTAAGCTTCTGTCACTGTCAATAAATATGGCAATGCATCCTGATTATGACCCATGGGAACTTTCGGATGCGGTATAGTTGGTGATTCCTCTGCATAGAATTTGATAAAAGAATGCGGAGGTGTAATATGAAGTTTGAAAAAGGGCGGAAAATAATCTCGTTAGTATGGCGTACTGCAATAACCTGTGCTGTGATTGCGATAGTGATCAAGGCGGGAGACATCATAATAAGGGATGACGGTCTGATAATTCTGATAGAGAATATGACCGTGCTTTCTGCGAAAAGCGTGATACCTGCGGAAAAGGAAGAAAATATCATTACATTTTCTTCCAATGCAGAGACAACAACCACAATTGAAACAACGACAACCACATCTGCTTCAACAGCAGTGACTACAGTGACTTCAACAACTACAACCACAGTGCCAACAGGAGAAAATATAAAAAAGGTAAGTGAAGAACAGCTCATTAAAGGTACTGTAAGCTACGGAAAAATCAATGTTAAGAATACGAACAAGAATCACAGTATTAATATAAAGGAAATGCTCAGTCGGAAACCCGACTGTGAAATAGAGAAAGATGGGGGTTATCAGGTTCTTGTAATTCATACTCACACAACTGAAAGCTATGCGGCAGAGGACAGAAGCTGGTATGACACAGACACGGAATGGAGATCAACGGACGGGAATAAAAATATAACATCCTTAGGCGCAATAATATCGGAAGAATTGAACAAATCAGGAATAAAGACTCTTCATGTAACAGTAAAGCACGATTATCCAAAATACAACGGAGCATATACAAGAGCAAAGGAAACTATAAGCGAGTATCTCGAAAAATATCCGACCATAAAAATGGTAATTGATGTACACCGCGATTCGATTACAAGAACTGACGGGACTAAGGTAAAACCCACTGCTATGATCGAAGGCAAAAAAGCAGCACAGGTAATGATAATCAGTGGATGTGATGATGAGGGTGATCTTAATTTTCCGGATTGGGAATATAATCTCAGAATGGCGGTAAGACTGCAGAAACAGCTTACAGAAGATTGGCCGGGACTTGCGAGACCCCTTTATTTTGCTCCGTTCAGGTATAATATGCACATGACACATAACTCCCTGCTTATTGAAATAGGTACAGAAGTAAACACCCTTGAGGAGGCGCAGTATACAGCTTTGCTGGTATCGAAATCACTGTCGGCAGTTCTTTCGGAATACATAAAGGGGGAATAAGAATGTCAAGATCGTTTAAAAGTTTTCTGTTGTCGGCAATAATTACGCTTATATTGTTTTCTTTTGTTTTTGGGATTTTCATGGTAACAAAGGAAGGAAGAGCAGCGGAAGGGAAGCAGGAAAATGCAATAGTTATTGATTATGACAGAATAATGATGATAAGTGAAATATCAGATAATGCCATAACATTTCTGTCCCCTGAAACAAAAGCGGCTGCACACCTGATGCTGTGGGTGTGCGCCGCTTTGAGTAAGTTATATTAGTTTTGTCAGGAAAGAATGTCGGCACGCAGTTCTTCTGCTCGTTTGTAGTCCGCAACGGCAAGTGAATGTTCGCCAAAGACTTCATAAAAGGATGCTCTTGCATCGTAAGTTGATGCAAGATGCATTTTTGAAGAAGGGCAGGAGGGGAGACTTTCAAGAATATTCAATGAACGGGTATAAGCAGCCAAACCGGCGCTGAAATTCTTGATACTATGATGGCAATAGGCATTTCCCAGCTGGTAATATGCAAAAGCGGCAAGCTCTTTTGCTTCAGGCTCATCTGATGAAGTAAGAGAGCTAAGAAGATCAAGCGCGGTTTTATAAGCGGAGATGGCTTTGTCATGAAGCATGGAGTCTTCACGGTATCTTCCGATAGATAGCCATTTTGCGGCCTTCGAAATCTGATTTTCGCTGTCGGATTCATTGTCAGATTCGCTCAAGGAGAGTGATATCGCATAATCTTCTGCCATGCAATCATATTTGCCGATCCGTTCATAGGCTTCACCGCGGTTTGAGTAAAGAAGAGCCAGAGAAGAATTGTCAATCGGGTTTTCACGGACAAGGTCAATAGCTTTTGTGAGCTCAGGTATTTCAAGCTCAGGTTTACCAAGCTTGAAATAAACTGTACCGAGAGCGTTTCTGCATAGAGAAAGCTGGCGCGCAACGGAAGGGTCGTCATCGGCATGAGGTTCCAGCAGATTTATGGCCTTTTTAAGAATCTCAACAGCACCTTCTTTATCATCGCGGGTAATAAGAATATCTGCGATGAATTTGAGACAGGTGGAATATTGGATAAGGTCAAGGTCATCAAGCGCTGAAAAAATGGCATCTGCACGCTTGAATGTATCATAGCAAAGGTCAACTTTGCCGTCGCGCATATAGCATTCGGCAAGATTGCAGATTATAACAGCATGAATATTTGTATTACGAGCGGTTTCGCAGGCTTCGGCATGGGAAATCGCTTTTTTGAATGCATTCATTTCTGTTTCGAGAGGTGCGCCGCTTCTGTATAAGCAGATGCCGAGTCGGTTATAGGCATCGACGATTTCCTGCGTGAATGCTTTATCCTGCTCAAGAAGATCTGTAAGCTGTTCGTACAGCGATGCACTGAATTCCGGTGAGAAACCTTCATCCATTGAAAGAAGAGCAGCCATAGTCAGGGCGGATTCCCTGTCCTTTGATGTTTCGACATACCTGTGCATTTGCTGCTGTGCAGTCTCGCTGTCGTATGAACGATGGCTTGCCAATGCATATGCGCGGTGAAGTATACTGTCAGAATCTTCGGTTATTAACTCACTGTAATATTGCGCGCTTTCTTCGTATTCTTCGAGCCTGTAGAGAAGAGAAGCTAACGGACGAAGTATAAGAGGGCGGTGATCGCTATATATTGAGAGGCTGTATTTGTAAATTTCTGCAGCAAGCTCCGTAAAACCTCTGTCGATAATTGACTCTGCAAGCAAGAACAGTTCGTCTATATTATCTTTGGGTATGCAGGCATTGTCAGGATTATAGACATTATTATTGCATAACTCGCTGCAGTAATCAAAGAAAAGAATGTTTTGTTCAGACAGTTCTTTGCGGTCAAGAGATAATAATTCAAGCTGTGCATTTTTCTTATCATTTCTGCGTATCAGAGTCAGTGTATGCAGAAGTCTTATCCAATGACTGTCGGGTACATCAGGAAAATTATCATGAATAAAACTACAGGCTCTGTCTGCGGTGCTTTCAATAATTGAATTATTCCATGTCAAAACAGCACTCTTGCAGATAATAACTACGCATTCAAATGCAAAAGGTGATGATTGGTATTTTTTCTCTGTGATAGATGCTTCCATACCAAGCAGACAGAACTGAGCGCATTCAAGCAGTTTGTTTGCGGCAAAGCTTGCCTGAGCAGCAATCAGGCAGGAACGTATGAAATGCTCGGTGCTTACAGGTTTATCATCATTTATGAGCTGCTGTATAAATTCGCAGGGTTCGGTAAAAAGCTCGGTATCATAAACAGTGTCACTTTTCATTCGAGCCTCAGCACAAAGAGTCTTGATTTCACAGAGAAGCATCGAGTTTTCGGTGAGCGTTTCTGCTTTGAGATATGCATGACTGGCTTCGTCATATTTTTTCAGGGAATCAAGAGCGTTTCCGAGCATTAGATATGATGTACACGCCATGTTTCTGTGGTCTGAGCTGTAAAAATATTCCGCACAGCTATTGAGCATTGCGGCTGCTTTTTCGAAATTATTATGCTGCATTTCGCTTTTTGCCTCATAATAATCAAGAAAAGCTGTCTTGTAAGGTGTGTCTGCATTTTTTCGCAGCTTTGCAAATATTGTTAAAGCGCGTGCGATCTTTCCTTTTGCTGAAAGTGTCGCAGCAGAAAGCACGCGGTTGCTGAATTTTTTTTCTTTCATTGAAACCACCTGAAGATATTGTGTGAAAATATTTTATCATATACGAGGAATAAAAGCATCTCTTTTCTGAAAATTATATTAATTAAATTTATCAGGTTGAAGAGTAAGGATAATTAGTGTAAAATAAGTCGAACAATCAGAGGTGAGAATATGGCTGACAGATACAGAAGAGATAATGGGTACAGAGCAGACAGAAGATACAGTAATGATTATCGCAGACGTACCGACATGAGAGACGGCTACGGAAGTTCATACCGCAGAGGGCATGATGACTACAGAACCTCGGGTTACGGAAGAACTGAAAATACGAGAAGAACGACAAACGGAGCTTTTTGTGCTCAGAATGAAAGTCGGGGCATCGGAAAAAAGGTTATAGTTGTTTTTATTGTTTTTGCAATAATTATCGGTAATTTTATCCTTTTTGCAGTTCTTGACGATGTTGAAAACAAGAAATCGGAAAATGGCAGTTCTGTGTTGTCGAGCGGTACAGACATCAGTATTCCAAAAGTGTCGATAACTGATATAGATAAGGCGAGAGCCTTGAAGATCCTCGCCGATATGTCAACTGAGGAAAAGGTGGGACAATTGCTTCTTATACGTTCAAACGGTAAGAGTGCAGATGCTTTTTCAGAGCTGATTTCCCAGTGCAAGGTTGGCGGGATCGTACTTTTTAAAAGTGATTTTGAAGGAAAAAGCAGGCAGGAAGTAATTGATATGAATGCTGCATTTCAGGCGGCAGGAGGAGGAAAGCTTCTTATTTGCGTTGATGAAGAGGGCGGTACGGTTGTTCGTATGAGTTCGTTTTCTTCACTTCGTTCTGAAAAATACAAGTCTCCGCAGGACCTCTATAAGCTGGGAGGCTATGAGAGAATAAGAGAAGATACTGTAAACAAATGTGAGTTTTTGAAAACTTACGGAGTAAATGTCAATTTTGCTCCTGTTGCCGATGTGGTTACAGAAAAATCTGCGTTTATGTATAAGCGGGCATTCGGAAAGAATGCAGATGCAACAGGTGAGTATGTTGAAACCGTTGTGGAAGCAATGAAGGAAAACAAGGTTGGTTCTACCATAAAGCATTTCCCGGGCTACGGTAACAGTAAGGGAGATACCCATAAAGGGCTCGATCATAATTCATCGAGTATCGGTGCCTTGAAGGCATCGGATCTTATTCCCTTTGAATACGGTATAAATGCAGGTGCAGATTCCATAATGGTCACTCATACAATAATTGATGAGGTGGATTCAAAGAACCCGGCTTCAATGTCCCCTGAGTGTATGTCACTGATACGCGACTATCTTAAGTTTGACGGCGTTGTAATAACGGATGCTCTTGATATGGGGGCTATTATAGAATTTTGCGACGGAAAGGATCCGAGCATTCAGGCTTTCATTTCAGGTGTTGATATTCTGTGCTTGCCGAAGGATCCTGCAAAAGCCTATAACAATCTCCTTGATGCAGTGAATGACGGAACGATAAGTCAGGAAAGGCTCGACGAATCTGTGTTGAGGATAATCAGATGGAAGATAAGTCTGGGTTTATATGACTAGTAGGAGAATAGCCATTGGATATTGAAAAGTTTGAATGGGCATCGAAAACAGCCGCAGAACAGATAAGAGAGCGCTGTTCAATAGGTACGCTTTGCGAAAAATCTCTTCATGCGGCGTTGAAACTGTATTTTGAACCGCACTCGGATTGTCAGGAAGTCGGTATCGGTGATTTTGTGGCTGATATTGTAGGCGAAAAAGGAATCATCGAAATTCAGACAAGGAACCTCGGAAAGATGAAAAAGAAACTCAGGCAGTTTCTGTCGGTTGCTCCTGTAACAGTAGTTCATCCTGTGACGGTGAATAAAACTGTTATATGTATTGATGAAGCAACAGGTGCGGTGACATCAAAAAGAAAGTCTCCCAAGCACGAGAATATCTATACCGCCATTGAGGAGCTCTGGGGAATAAAGGAATTTCTCGGAGATGAAATTCTGACAATTTGTCTGATTCTTATTGATGTGGAAGAAATCAGGCTTTACGGCGGAGAGATACCGAGGCACGGAGGGAAAAAGCAGCGAAGCAGTAAAGGCTACTTCAAAAGTGACAGACTTCCTACAGCGCTTCATGATGAGATATACTTAAAAAGTCTTGAAGATTACAGAATGTTTATTCCTCAGGATTTGCCGTCGCAGTTTACAGTAAAGGAATTTGCGAAAACAGCCGTGATTTCTGACTATACTGCAGGCTGGGCACTTCATTTTCTCAGCGACATAGGAGTGCTTGAGAGAGTGGGCAAGCGTGGAAGGGCATATCTCTATGAAAAACGAATATGATTTAAAAGAGGTAACCGAATAATGGTTACCTCTTTCTGCTATTTGCGTATATTTTCTATTATTGAGTTGATTGCCGCCTGAGAAGCAGTATACATACCACCGTATATGACTGCAGTGTCAAGAAGCCTTGAAGCTCGAATCTGCGCAGTGGCATAACCGGGCAGAGAGAGGAAAAAGTCAGTCATATCATTAATGAAAGAACTGCCGAGTCTTGTTGTAGGACCGCCTAATACCAACAGATCAACATCGAAGAGACTTACAAGATTTTTCATAAGCAGACCGATGTTTTTTGCGTGCTTTGTCAAAATTTCGCGAACTGCATTATCGCCCATGCCGTATGCCTTTACAAGATCACTGAATACTATCTCAGAGCTGTTTGAAACAATGCCGCGAAGGAGGGTTTCACGTCCGCTGTCGAGCATTGCACCTGCTTCGGTTACCATGCTGTAGGTTGAGATTTTGGTTTCAAGAAGCCGCTTCATGTGAAGGCAGGGATTACCTTCGACAGCATCATTCATATCCGCCAGAAGAACACCAAGGTCGCCTGCGAAGCCGCGGCTGCCTTCATAAAGCTTTCCGTTGAGGACGATACCAATACCGATACCTGCATCGATGTTTATGTAGATCATATTTTCCGCATTGTTGCCGCATCCGAAAACTCGTTCACCGCAAACGGCAAGATTTACATCATTTTTTATAGTTACGGGAACACCGAAGGCTGTACTGAACATTTCGGCAAGGTCGAGATTCTTGAAATCTTCTATGCGAGCAGACCAGTGTATTTTTCCGTTTGCGGGGTCAACAAGACCGGGAACACCGATGCATATACCGATCAGCGGACCGCACTTGTTGCCTATATCATTCAGCATACTGCGAAGAGTAACGATTACACCCTCCAGCATATTTTTTGAAATGATCTTACCGCCCTCGACACGGGAATACTTAAGCTTGTTTCCGTCGAGGTCAGCTATGCAGATTCTTCCGTCACTGCTTGAAAAGTCAATTACGGCAACACATCCGTGACGACCGTTGAATTCAAGCATTATGGGTCTTCTTCCCACATCTGTGACCAGCGAACCGGTCTCGATAAGAAGTCCCTTTTCAATGAGATTATCAACATTTTTTGATACGCTGGGATTTGAAAGAGAAAGCAGCTTTGCAATATCACTTCTGGACATTTTCCCGTTTTCCCTTATTGCTTTAATTATAAGAGCTTGGTTTGTGGTTTTCACAAGGCTTTGATTACTGCCTTTAATTTCCATAATAATCACCTCTGCACTCTTTAATAATACCAAATAATGATAATATAGTCAAGCGCAGAGGTGATTATAAGAGAATAGAAATACTGTATCAATTGCTGGTTATGTCAATGAAATCGTCAGGGTAAATGAGTCCCCATTTCGAGCGAATGTTATCACAGGTGCTCATCTCATTTATAGTCATGGAGAGAGGATAAAGCGGAGATTCGGTGAGTCCGTTTTCAAGGCATTCCATAACGTGAGCAGCTTCATATTTGAGACCGTTTTCGAGCGGCTCAGAGAAACTCTCTGTGAGATTGCCGCCCACAATACAGTAAGCGCTGAAGGCACAGCAGAGATTGGGGATGAATATACAGCCTTTCTCGCCGACGATGGTTGCATGATTTGCTTCATAGAGGAAATTTGTTGATATATATGCTTTTTTACCGTTCTTATAGCGCAGAACGGTTGTGCTGTCATTGTCAACGCCTGTATCTGAAAAATCAACAGATGTTTCGATAGATTCGGGCTGTCCGCCAAGGAGCCACTGAGATATGAATATAGGATAAACACCTATATCGAGAAGTGCACCTCCGCCGAGAGAAGGGTTGAGAAGACGTCCTTCGGGAGAAGTATCGCGCTGAGGAAAAGAAAAGCCTGCCTGGATCTCACCGATTTCACCTATAAGCCCGATGTCTATCCATTCCTTGACTTTAAGGATTGCAGGAAGGAAGCGGGTCCAGAGACCCTCCATAAGAAAAACATTCTTCTCTTTTGCAAGGGAGATAACTGTTTCGGTATGTCTGAGATTCAGAGCAAAGGCCTTTTCGCAGAGAACAGGCTTTTCTGCGCTTATAGCTTTGTAAGCCGCCTGAGCGTGTTTACTGTGAGGAATGCCTATGTATATGATATCGACATCGCTTTTTGCCATTTCTGTAATATCCGTAAATGTAAGCTTTGCGCCGAATTTTTCTGCAAATGAAGAGGCGTTTTCCTGAGTACGGGAGCAGACGGCATATATTTCAGCGTTGTCAAGCGTCTGAAGAGCGCTGCAGAAACTGCTGCAAATGGTTCCTGTTCCCACAATACCCCACTTGAATTTTTTCATAAAAACACTCCTGTTTATGGATTTTCTTATATTTTAATTCATTTTTACTTATAAATCAAGATTTATCAACGCACACATCTATTTGCTTATATGTATACTGTAGTAAAGAAAGCGAGGGGATATCTTGTACTACATAAAACCTAAAAGAGAAAAAAAGAAAGTATGTCGGAACCGGTGGCTTATTGTTGGGGCAGTGTGTATAACAGCAGTGCTTGGCAACACAGTACTGACGGAAATGATATATGATACAGCTTTAACGATTTCAAAAAATGAAGCGGCTGTTGCCGTTAATTATGTTGTTGCGGACATTGTTGAGGAAAAAGGATATACATATGAAGATTTCATTGAAATTTCAAAAGGAGAAGATGGCTCAGTGTGTTCGGTGTCAGCCAAAAGCGAGGCTGTGAATACATTTAAAAGTGAACTGGCAGGCGAAGTGAAAGAACTTCTGAGAGACAGCGAATTTACGGAAATATCTGTTCCGTTGGGGACCCTTACCGATATTGGCATACTTTACGGGCGAGGTCCGAATATCAGAATAAAACTCAGGTTTTACGGTGGTGTGACTGCAAGGCTTGAAAGCAGCTTTATTTCAGTTGGAATTAACCAGACAAGACACAGAATAACCTGTATTGTTTCGGCAGACTTAACGGTTATAACTCCATCGTTTTCCGAAAATATAAAGATTGAAAGTGAATACCTCATTGCAGAAACAATTATTGTTGGAGAAATACCTGATTCTTACACCAATGTAAACGGAGATGATTCGGGTATAATCGGTCAAATTTTTGACTATGCAGATATTGGATAGTTTGGGCATTTGACATTGAATAGATCATACTATATAATACAAACTACACAAAATATACCTGCACTGATACACTGCGGAGGTATGGAAAATGATAAAAAGAGTATTTTTAATAGTTCTTGACAGCATGGGTATAGGTGAACTTCCCGATGCTTCTGAATATGGCGATAAAGGGAGTAATACCCTCAGGTCAGCATCTGTATCAGAGTACTTCAAAGCCGATACGCTGAGAAGACTCGGGCTTTTTGATATTGACGGTGTGTACTGCGGGAAACCGTACGGAAAACATCAGGCGGCAGCGGCAAAGCTGTCAGAGCGTTCAAAAGGAAAGGATACGACTACAGGTCACTGGGAAATTGCCGGACTTGTGTCTGAAACTCCTTTTCCGGTTTTTCCTGATGGATTTCCTGATGAAATAATTGAAAGATTTTCCGGTGAAACGGGGAGAGGTGTGCTGTGCAACAAGCCCTATTCGGGTACACAGGTAATAAATGACTACGGAGATGAACACCTTGAAACGGGCAGCTTGATTGTCTATACATCAGCCGACAGTGTTTTTCAGATAGCGGCACATGAGGATATGGTTCCGCCTGAAAAGCTTTATGAATATTGCGAAATTGCAAGAAAAATACTTGTGGGAGAATACGCTGTGGGAAGAGTCATTGCAAGACCTTTTATCGGAAGCAGCGGCAATTACGAAAGAACCGCAAACCGCCATGATTTTAGTGTTGTGCCTCCCTGTGATACTCTGCTTGATAAACTTTCGGAAAACGGCAGAGATGTTATTTCAGTTGGAAAGATCAATGATATCTTTGCAGGAAAAGGAATAACAGAAAGCTATCCAACCAAAAACAACCGCGACGGAATGGCGAGAGCGAAGGAGATAGCAAAGCGCAGCTTCAACGGACTCTGCTTTATAAATCTGGTTGATTTTGATATGCTTTACGGTCACCGCAACGATATTGACGGATATGCTGAGTCAATATCTGAATTTGACGAATGGCTTGACGGGTTTATAAATGAACTTAAGGCCGATGATGTGCTGATAATCACAGCCGATCACGGCTGTGACCCTGCAACGGAAAGCACTGACCATTCAAGGGAGTATGTTCCCATGCTGATATACGGCGACAGGATAAAGCCTGTGAATATGGGGACTTTCTGTGGATTTGATTCCATAGCAGGGTTTATTGCAGATGTTTTTAATGTTGAATTTCAAACAGAAGCTGAGCGCATTTGCAAACGTATAGTCATGAGTGAATCAGCAGAAGAACTTATAAAAAAGGCTGAGAAGGCGCAGAAGAATTCATACTCACCCTATTCAGGATATAAGGTAGGAGCCGCTCTGCTTTGCAAAAATGGAAAGGTATATAAGGGTTGTAATATAGAAAATGCCGCATTTGCGCCTACCTGCTGTGCGGAGCGTGCGGCTGTTTTCAAGGCTGTGAGCGAAGGGAACACAGAATTCGAGGCTATTGCTGTAGTAGGCGGAGATGCTGAAAAGAAGAATAGCTTTACAACACCCTGTGGCGT
>JAZSJQ010000039.1:0-28068 GCA_045534445.1 Acutalibacteraceae bacterium | reverse complement strand
CTCCCTCTCCTTACACCACCAACAAGGACGGCCATGGTCCTGCTTGGGCTAACTCCCTCTTCGAGGACAACGCTGAGCACGGCTTCGGTATGTACCTCGGTCAGAAGGCTCTCCGCGATCGCCTCATCAACGATGCTAAGGAAATCGTAGAGAACACCTCCAACGCTGACGTTAAGGCTGCTGCTGAGGCTTACCTCGCAACTGTCAACGACGGCTCCAAGAACGTTGAGGCTTCCAAGGCTCTCGTTGAGGCTCTTAAGGGCTGCAACTGTGAGTGTGCTGCTTGCAAGGATATCCTTGCTCACAGCGAGTACCTCTCCAAGAAGTCCGTATGGATCTTCGGCGGCGACGGTTGGGCATACGACATCGGCTTCGGCGGTGTTGACCACGTTCTCGCTTCCGGTCAGGATGTAAACATCATGGTATTCGATACCGAGGTTTACTCCAATACCGGCGGTCAGGCTTCCAAGGCTTCTCAGATCGGTCAGGTTGCACAGTTCGCTGCTGCAGGTAAGGCTATCTCCAAGAAGTCCCTTGCTGAGATCGCTATGAGCTACGGTTATGTTTATGTTGCTCAGATCGCTATGGGCGCTGACATGAACCAGACCCTCAAGGCAATCATGGAGGCTGAGGCTTACAACGGTCCTTCCCTCATCATCGGCTACGCTCCCTGTGAGATGCACAGCATCAAGGGCGGTATGGTCAACTGCCAGGCTGAGATGAAGAAGGCTGTAGATGCAGGCTACTGGAACATGTTCCGTTACAACCCCGCTCTCAAGGCTGAAGGCAAGAATCCCTTCTCCCTCGACAGCAAGCCTGCTACCGCAAGCTATCGTGACTTCATCATGAACGAGGCACGTTACTCCTCCCTCACCCGTTCCTTCCCCGAGCGCGCTAACGAGCTCTTCGCTCAGGCTGAGGAGGCTTCTGTTGCACGTTATGAGCACCTGCTCAAGCTCCAGGCTCTCTACGGCAACAACAACTAATTATAAATTGACCCTTCGGGGTTAGATAAACAAAATGCGGTACGCTTTCGCGTACCGCATTTTGTTTTTACCGCCGTGTATGCTGTTTTTTTGTTGAACGCTGTTATAATATATAGTATAATTATTTTGAAAAACATATACACAGGAGTAAATCATGATAGTTAAGTTCTGCGATAAGGTCAACGACGGCTTATTGAAATTTGCTGTCATTATTTCAAAGCACAAGGGTAAATGGGTGTTCTGCAAGCATAAAAAGAGGGACACATTGGAGATTCCCGGCGGTCATCGCGAAGAGGGCGAAAATATTCTCGACACTGCCAAGCGTGAGCTTTATGAGGAAACAGGCGCAGTGGACTATAAAATAGAACCTGTCTGCGTTTATTCCGTAACATCTTCTGACGGTCAGGAGACCTTTGGAATGCTGTTCTTTGCGGATATTACTTCCTTTGAAAAAGAGCTGCACAGCGAAATAGAGAAAATATTTATACTGGACAGTCTGCCTGATAACTGGACTTATCCCCTTATTCAGCCAAAGCTTATTGAAGAAGCCATTCGCCGCGGAATTTGCTGAAGGGAGTATTATGAAAAAGAGAATTATTATATCCATTATCGCTATTATAATTGCCGCCATTTTGCTTATTCCAATGCCTATTCAATATAGGGACGGCGGTACGGTTACATATTCTGCTGTTCTCTGGGGTGTGACAAAGCATCATTCCATCGCGGAAAAGGACGGTCAAATGGGGATCGAAACAGGCACAACGGTCAGAATATTATGGTTTGAGGTATACAGCGATTTTCCTAATGAATTTATCCCTGAATAGAGAAAATCCTGCCCCATAAGGGCAGGATTTTGATTATATATCAAGCTTTTCAAAACACTATGATGCTTTCTTTACATACTTTATGTATTCGTAATTATCCTTGCTTTCTGCGGTTGATACCATGAAATTATAGACCTCGTCCCTCAACTTCTGTCTTGCTTCTTTTTCAGGCAATGATGTATCGGGATAAAACGGCTCGCTGAGTCTGACAGTGATGCAGGGGTGTGCCTTTTTGAATATCTTTCTCTTCCGATAGGTCGTCACAAAGGCAACGCATGGCTTATCGAGAGAGACAGGATAAGAAAACGAAGTGGCTTTGAAGGGGCGAATGCCTGTATAGTAGGGCCATATGTGAGCCTCGGGGTAGACCGTCACCACCTTGCCCTCGTCTATCCTTGTCTCAAGTGCCTTTTTGAAGGGCTTGTAGCCCTTGAGGTCGGTAGGCAGGGGAATCGCGCCCAACATAAGCACTATCTGTCGCAGACCTTTTATTGAAACCGCATCGGGATTTACCACGATATGCGCCTTCTTCGGGAAGGTACACAGCGTTGGCGTAAAGGCGTCCATTGCTCCCTGGGTGTGGTTGCCGTAAAGAAAATAACCTGTTTTCCTGAGTTTTTTCAGCGCTTTTCGGTTTTTGATCTTCAGTCCGTAGCCCACCTTGCCGAACAGCCACACAAGCGGCGTGACGATGATTCTGTAGACGATGAACTCACATATTCTCCACAGAATATTCCTGTTTACAAAGGTAAAATCCGATTTTATCTCGCAGGTGTTTATCTTCGTTCCTGCGAAATCGTCATTTAGCTCATTGGTGTAGTATCTTATCTCAGACTGCTTCACTGTGTACACCCTCTGTCTTCCCGCTCGTTACATCGAACAGCATCTGCTCCATTCTGTCCATGCATACATCCTGATCAAACTGCTTTGTATAACCAAGGTACTCACGGCTTCGCTCTGCCTTCTCCTCAGGGTGACTGAGCCACCAGTCTATCTTCTCGGCAAGGTCAGTGCTGTCGTTGCATCTGAACAGGTTCTTTTCATCAAGAGCAAAGAATCTCGTGGCACTTCTGGGGGAATTTGAAATAACGGGCACAAGTCCGCAGGTTATGGCTTCAAGGCAGGATATCGCTTCGATCTCGATCTCCGCAGGGTGTATGTAAAGATCGGCACAGTTTATCATGTCAAGAAGCTCGCTTCTGGAAAAGAACTTGAACAGCGGCGGATTCGGCAGCCGCTCGCCCTGCTTCATAAGCTTCTCCTTCAATGGTCCGTCTCCTGCAAAGACAAGCTGTATTTTATCTGCATACTCTGACTTTTCCACGGCATCAATTAAAATTTTATGTGATTTCTCCTTGCTGTATCTGCCGATGAACAGTATAATGAACTTATCCTTATATTCTTGAGGCTTGTTCGCTTTCATGGGTACGAAGGCTTTGTTCACCCCGTTTGAGATGACATATGCATTTGTTTTTCTCTTATCCCCTTCAAAGGTCTGTCGTATAAACTCAGTGGGGTAATGCACCGCGTCAACGTGCCTGTAGAAATTGCGGTAAAAAACTCTGTAGGTAGTGTCATTTGCGAACTTGAAATTCTTCATAAATATATGTGAGGTGAAGTTTTCCGCCTGACAGTGGAAGCCTGCTGTAACAGGAATTCCCATCTCCTTGGCGATTTTTACTGCTCTTGTCCCAAGCAAAAACGGTGTCATAATATGGGCAACATCAGCGCCCTCAAGTGCACTTTTTATGACCTCGTTATCGCATTTGGCAATGCATACTCCGTTCTTCTTTACATAGTTGTTAAGCGGTCCCACATTGAGCATGGGGACTACATAATAACCTTCGGTACCTTTTTTATCTGCATCGGGACACAGTATCCGCACCTTATGCCCCTTCGCCCTCAGACTTCTGATAAAATTCATGGCAGCAATCGTTGTACCGTTGTTTTCCCTGCCAAGCACATCGCATACTACTGTGATCGTCATGCGTTCCATTCCTTTCTCTACCTAATTTGCCAAATTACATAGAACAGTTTACCATGGAACAAATTCCATCACAATCTTCACATTTTCTTCAATGTAACAACATTTTATACAATCATCTGATTTTGTATATTAAATCTGACTTTCAATTGATTTTGTATATGGCTCTTCTTTTTTTGTAATAATAAAATCTTTTTACGAGCTGTTTAGGAGGAAAATCATGTTAGTTGAAGTTATTCTTGTTTGCATCGACGCATCCTTTGACGTCCTTGCGCTTTCAATATGCTGCGGCTCGGTACTCGGTGAGCTGAATTACAAAGCAATTACAAAGCTGGCTCTGATGTTCTGCGGTTTCCAGACTGCCGCAGGCATTCTCGGCGCTCTGCTCTCCTATGTTCCCATCTTTAAGACCGATACTGATGCCGGCTGGCGTCTCAGCTACGTCTGCTCTATCATTATCCTTATCGGCGTCGGACTGTTTCTCTTCTACAAGGGCTGGAAAAATGAGCCTGTACTTGAAAGGCGCAGTGAGATCAATTTCAAAAAATATGCCGGCACTGCCGCTCTCGCAAGCATCGACACTCTGTTTGCAGGCGCAAGCATCGCCATGTGGCCCGCCGAATGGTGGACTTATGCCGTCTGTCTCTTTGTCGTTACCGTTGCGGCGGTATATCTCGGCATATATATCGGCTACCGTCTGGGCTTCGAGCCCAAAAACATCGCTTATAAGATAGGCGGTGCCGTACTTATTGTTGCGGCTATAGACATTTTCGTCCGACTCTTTACCGATAAGTAAGGCGGTGAAGCAAAGTGGATGAAAGAAAAGAACTTACCAAAAATCTGATAGCTTCAGGTGTCAAGGAGCTCATGCTGACCCAGAGCTTTGAAAAGCTTACTATCCGCATGATAGCCGAAAAAGCAGGGATAATCCGTCCCACCTTTTACTATCATTTTCAGGATAAATACGAGGTTCTTGAATGGATAGTATATTCTCAGCTTCTCTTCCCCGTGCGTGTTGTTCTTGAGCGCGGTATGCTTGAGGAGGCTCTCAAGCTTATTTTTGCCGCCATTGAAGATGATAAGGAATTTTACAAAAAAGCTTTTGAGGTCACAGGGCAGAATTCCTTCTGGGAAATAATGATAAACAGCATTATGAATTTTATTATTTCTGATACTGCTCTTGTCCGCGCAATAACAAAGCACGAGCTTCCCGAAAAGCTCTCACCCGAAACCGTGGCTCTCCACTTCGCCTTCAATCTTGCGGCTACTATACAGATATGGGTGGCAAAATCCCCCCATCTTTCTGCCGAGGATATTCTACAATCTTATAAGTTTTTAAATACACGTTCTATTTTTGATATCCTCTCTCTCAGCGACGGCAAATAGTATCAAAGCAGCGCACGAAATTGCGCTGCTTTTTTATATAATTCTTGCCTGCGGTGCTGTTATATGATAAAATACAGCCGTATATAAATTGCAGGAGGTAAAACAAATGAAAGTATTAATGATCGGCGGTACAGGCACCATCAGCACCGCCATTTCCCGTGAACTGCTCAAGAACCCCGAAAATCAGCTTTATCTGCTCAATCGCGGAAACAGAAACGATGCACTCCCCGAGGGAGCGCATTCCATTCAGGTGGATATAAACGATGAAGCCGCAGCTGCCGAAAAGCTCGGCGGCATGACCTTTGATGCGGTATGCGATTTTATTGCTTTTGTACCCTCTCAGGTGGAACGTGACTACCGCCTTTTCGCAGGCAAGACAAAGCAATACATTTTCATAAGCTCCGCTTCTGCATATCAGAAGCCTCTCAGCGATTATCGCATAAACGAGGGTACTCCTCTTGCAAATCCCTACTGGCAGTACTCAAGGGATAAGATAGCCTGCGAGGAATTTCTCATGAAGATGTACCGCGAGAACGGCTTCCCCGTAACTATTGTCCGTCCCAGCCACACCTATGACGAGCGTTCTGTCCCTCTGGGTGTTCACGGCAAGAACGGAAGCTGGCAGGTAGTAAAGCGCATCATGGATGGCAAGCCCGTTATTATCCACGGCGACGGTACCTCTCTCTGGACTATGACTCACAACAGTGATTTCGCAAAGGCATTCATCGGTCTGCTGGGTAATATCCACGCAATCGGCGAAGCTGTGCAGATAACCTCCGACGAGACCGTTACTTGGAATCAGATATATAAAGCAATAGCTGACCATCTCGGCGTAAAGCTCAATCCCCTTTACGTTGCGTCTGATTTCCTCCGCTCAGTCAGTGATTATGATTTTGAAGGCAGCCTTATAGGCGACAAGGCAAATTCTGTTGTATTTGACAATACAAAGCTTCACCGTCTCGTTCCCGGCTTTGCTGCAACTAAGCGCTTCGATCAAGGCATTGCGGAGACTCTTGACTATGTCCTTGCTCACAAGGAATATCAGGTGGAGGACCCCGAATTTGACGCATGGTGCGACAGGGTCGCCGCCGCTATGGAGACCGCACGCAGGGAAATTCTCGGCTGATGCCTTTATATAATGCCTGACCGATATTGAATTCACATACTGATTGTGGTAAAATTATAGAGTTTTAAGGCATTATTTTCCGAAGGAGTTTTGCAACTATGAATCTTAGAGCAGCTAAGTTTTTTGAAAGTATAAAAGGAAAGCGCGTTGCTTTCTGCGGTGTCGGTGTTACAAACACACCGCTCATCAAGATGTTCTGTGAAAAGGGCTTCGATGTCACTGTATGCGACAAGCGTTCAGAGGAGGCTCTCGGTGAGGTCGGACGTGAGCTTATCGCTTGCGGTGCCGTTCTCAAGACAGGCGAGGATTACCTTGACGGAATTGAAGCAGACATCATTTTCCGCACCCCCGGTATGAGATATTATCTTCCCCAGCTCTGCGAATACCGCAGACAGGGCAAGGTCGTCACCAGCGAGATGGAGCTGTTCTTTGAGCTTTGCGAGGGCAAGATCATTGCCATCACAGGTTCAAACGGCAAGACCACTACCACTACCGTTATTTCAAAGCTTCTTGAGAAGCAGGGCAAAAAGGTTTATCTCGGCGGCAACATCGGCGTTGCGCTGATGCCCTTTATCGACGAGATAACCGAGGAGGATTTCGTTGTTGTTGAGCTTTCCTCCTTCCAGCTTATCTCCATGCGTCAGAGTCCTGATATCGCAATCGTTACAAACCTCTCTCCCAATCACCTTGATATGCACAAGGATATGGATGAATATGTTGATTCAAAGAAGAACATCATGCTCCATCAGAATGCCTTTTCCACTGCCATCATCAATGCGGACTGCCCCATAGTCAGCAAGTTTGATGAGCTCGCACGCGGAAAGCTCCTGCAGTTCTCCCGTAAGGAGGTTCCCTTCAACGGTGCTTATGCAGACGAAAGCGGCAATATCTACTATGTTGTAAACGGCCAAAAGCAGCTTGTCATGAACAAGTCTGACATCCGCATTCCCGGTTGGCACAATGTTGAAAACTACATGGCTGCCATTTGTGCTGTTGCTCCCTTTGTTGATTTTGAGACCGTCAAGGCTGTTGCAAGAGAATTCGGCGGTGTTGAACACAGAGCAGAGTTTGTAAGAGAGCTTGACGGTGTAAAATATTACAACGACTCCATCGCAACCACCCCCAGCCGCTGTATTTCGGGCACTCTCGCCATGTACGAGCAGAAGATAGTCATGATAGCGGGCGGCTACGACAAGCTTATTCCCTTTGATGAATTAGGTCCCGTTGTATGCGACAAGGTCAAGGCTATCATTCTTATGGGTGTTACTGCCGATAAGATCGAAGCTTCTGTCCGCAATGCAGAAAACTACTCTGAGGGTAATCCTGTTATTGCTCGTGTATCTTCCCTCGAAGAGGCTGTCAACAAGGCTCGTGAGCTTTCCAAAAACGGCGATATCGTTTCTCTCTGCCCTGCCTGCGCCTCCTTTGATATGTTCCCCAATTATGAGACCAGAGGCGAAATGTTCAAGGATTATGTAAACAAGCTGTGAGGAAAAGACAATGATAATTAAACTTGCTCAGGAAAATCAGCTTCCTCTGCTTTTTGACTACTGCAAGGGAAGCGCTCTCGGCTGCCGCATTGCCGCTGCCGCTGCTGCCTACGGCACAGACAGACCTTTTGCTCAGTTCTGGTTCATGTTCGATGACAACGATGAAATTCTCGGTGTTATAAACAAGCTTGATGACGGCATGACCCTTTACGCAAAGGGTGCTTATGACTATGAAGCTGTTGATACCTTTGTCAGCATGATGAATGATACCTCACGCTTCACCCGTCCTGTCCGTCCCAATGAGGCCGCTACAGGTCTTATCATGCGCCTTGCTGAGCCTGTCCACGACTTTGAGGTTGGCGCCAATGTTCAGATAAATCCCAAAATAGAGGATCTTTATTCCGTTATGGAAATATGCGATGCCTCGGGCTTTGAGATCCCTTCCTTTGAAGGCTTCTACGGCGATATGCTTTACCGTACAAGAAGCGGAAGTGTTATCTCCGCCATCGTCCGCGATGGTGAAAACTCCGTATCATGCGTTGCTGCACACCTCTCCGAGGACAGCGCATTGCTTACTATCTGTGCCTGCGCACCCGATTACCGCGGCAAGGGATATGCTTCCTATGCCATAAAATCCATACTCTCAAAGCTCGGCGACAGACAGGTCTACACTACCTGCTTCATGGGGCTTGAGGAATTCTATCAGAAGCTGGGCTTTGAAATAATCGGCGGCTTTGTGTGCTGAAACATATATTAACTAATCCGTAATATCACTTGAATTTTCTGTAAAAATATTATATGATATAATGGCAAGTTTAAGGGAGTAGCTGACGCTTAAAAAGCGCTGCATCATGCGTCAATACGGTCGCAATATGACCCGCGTATGCATTAAACAGCGAGACTTATACTGTGTTCTCAAAGCGCAGTATAAGTCTCTTTTTAGTTGCAGCAGCTCTCAAAAAAAAGAAAAGAAAGGTTGAAGAAAATGTTAGAATGGCTTTCCGAGTTTTCATTCCTTATCGAAAACTTCAAGGAATTCCTCGCCGCTGACGGTTGGAAATACATCGTCATGTGGGCTATCGGCGGAATCCTCATTTATCTGGCGATCAAACACGAAATGGAGCCCACCCTGCTCCTCCCCATGGGCTTCGGTACTATCCTCGTCAACATTCCCAATTCCGGTGCTGTAGGCGAAGAGGGCGCTCTTACCACCCTTTTTGATGCAGGTATCGCAAATGAGCTTTTCCCCCTGATACTCTTTATCGGTATCGGCGCAATGATCGACTTCGGCCCTGTGCTGTCAAACCCCAAACTCATGATCTTCGGCGCCGCCGCTCAGTTTGGTATCTTCTTCACCCTCTGCACCGCTGCTATCTTCTTTGAGAACAAGGACGCAGCTTCCATCGCTATCATCGGTGCTGCTGACGGTCCTACCTCCATCGTTGTTGCTCAGAAGCTTCAGTCCAATTATCAGGGCGCTATAATGGTTGCCGCTTATTCCTACATGGCTCTCGTTCCCATTATTCAGCCTCCTGTAATCAAGATGCTCACCACAAAGAAAGAGCGTATGATCAGAATGCCTTACAAGCCTGCTGAGGTTTCCAAGGTAACGAAGATCCTCTTCCCCATCGTTATCACTGTTGTTGCAGGTACCGTTGCTCCCGAATCCGCTTCTCTTATCGGATTCCTTATGTTCGGTAACCTTATCCGTGAGTGCGGTGTTCTGGACTCCCTCTCTGAGACCGCTCAGAAGGTTCTTGCAAACCTTATCACCATCTTCCTCGGCATCACCATCGCCGCCCGTATGCAGGCAACCGAGTTCCTCAGAATCGACACCCTCATTATCCTCGGTCTCGGTCTCTTTGCATTTGTTTTCGATACCGCAGGCGGTGTTCTCTTCGCAAAGCTTATCAATATCTTCCTCCCCAAGAGCAAGAAGATCAACCCCATGATCGGTGCTGCAGGTATCTCTGCATTCCCCATGTCCGGTCGTGTTGTTCATAAGATGGGTCTTGCTGAGGATCCCCAGAACTTCCTCCTCATGCACTCCATCGGTGTCAACGTTTCAGGTCAGATCGCATCTGTTATCGCAGGCGGTCTTATCCTGAGCCTGTTCTTATAATAAAGGAGGCTGCATAAAATGTTTTTAGATTTTCTTACCTCTTCTCCCACAGATGCCGCTATCATATCTGACAGCGCTCCCTCCCTTACCGTGACTCCTACTGATGTCGCCGTAAATGCTGACAGCGGCAACTTTCTTGAGATAATCGAGAATGCTGACCCCATGAGATTTGTTGAAATGCTTCCCAAGCTTGCCATGGGCATGATAAGTATTTTCATCGTTATCGGTGTTATCATCGTCGCAACTGCTGTTCTTAACAAGATATTCTCAAAGAAAAAGAAGGACAAATAATCCGTCAGCACAGCCCTTGGAGCAAAGCTCCGAGGGCTGTTTTTTTATTTCTCAGCCGCCTGTTTTGATCCGTTTTCCTGTTTCTATATCGAAACACACAATCGCCGCATCAAGGTTTAGTATCATTTGCACAGAATTGCAAAAGCAGGTTCCAAACTCATGTGTTTCTATTGTCTTTTATATGTAATTATGATACAATTAATCATATTCATACTGCAAATACTCCAATCCATTTTCATTCGGTACAAATCGCACAGCAATGCGTTTTTTCTATCACATATACATCATATGACCATCACAATATTGACGGTATTTTAAGAATCGGAACGAAATATGAAAACACAGCAAAAGCCGTAACAGAAAGGCGAACGATTATGGCACGATTTATAAACAATTCACTTGAAAATGCAAGAAAACGCGTGATAGCATTTATGCTGTCACTGCTCATATTTGCAAGTGTGCTTCCGGCACTGCTGTCTGCAGTAGATGCTGCCGATATTGAGTGTCCTATTGAGGAGCATTCTCATACTGATGGCTGCTATTCAATTTTATGTCCGGTTTCAGGCAGCGATCAGCAGGATTATCACACTCATTCAACTGAATGCTATGCACTCACCTGCGGCATGGAAGCTCATATTCACGATGATACCTGCATCTCAAAGGCAAATGTCGTCACTTCCGGTGATGCTGAACCTGTAATCACTTCAAGCGACTCCGCTGCCCTGCTTTCTCCAAATGAACCTATGTGGGCATCAGATCAGCAGAATCTGTCTGTCAGAGGAGTATGGGATTACGGAACTGCAGCTGATAATCAGAATATCTCATTCAGCTCTGACGGTTCTTCCTCTGCCGTTGCTTCAATCGGACATGACAATAATCTTGAGAGTGATCTTGTCACCATAAGATTTACCGTCATATTCCCTGACGGAGCCACAAACAAAAAGCTTAAGATAACTCTCAAGGAAGGTCTTGTTTGGAGCATCAACGGTTCTTCCAACATTCCTGAATCTGTGCTTGAATCGGTAAGTGCTCTCGAAAATCAGTCAACTGTCTACGGTCAGAAGCTCGGCAACGGTTCATATACCTACAACTTTACAAACGGTGCAGAGACCGTCGATATCGAAATAATGGTCACCAAGACAATCCTCACAAACTTTGAAAGCATTTCTGACGCTGTTATTGCCGAGGCAAGCTGTTCTGTCGCGGGCGAAAATCAGAAAGCAGCCGCCTCGCTGAAGACCCTGAAGCCCCAGCAGCTTGATATTGTTCAGACCTCCAACAACAATTACTCCGCTTTTGTAAAACCCGACGAAACCGTATTTATCGTCGGTTCTCCGCTGGTCATCAACACATATACCTCCGGCAGCGGAAAATCTCACAAGCGCCTGTATGACTATGTTGAGATGACATATGAGGCACCAAGCAATATCATTCTTGTCACAGGCGCAAACGCTCATCCCGGAAACAGTGTCCACACCTCTGCTATATCAGGATGGAAATTAAAATCTCAGGAAACAAACGGTGATATTACCACTTATGTTTTCAGAGTTGATAAAATAAACAACTATACTATCGGCGTCACTCCCGAATGGATCATTCCCTTCAGCGAATATGAACCCGATGAAAAAGCTGTCGTAAAGGCTGTAAAAGCTGAGTGGAAGCTATACGGCGATGATAATATTTATACTCGCGACGGCACAGGTACACTTACCTATACGGTTGTCGACCCCAACAAACGCAACGAGATCGTTACAGCCGGCACCTTCTCCCACAACGTTCAGTTCCGTGCAGATTCTCCCGATGCAGTATATCAGCTCACCGGCTGGTCACTCAGGAACACCGGTGCCGACCCGTCTGTTCCCAAGGTCGTGGAATTTGAGTTTGATACTGAAAATATCGGTGTTACCGATGTAACTCTTGTAGCCGGCAAGGGTCAGAAGATCACCACAGTTTGGTATAAACTCAAGGGTGATTCCGAGTGGCGTGAAAAATCGGTAAATCTGTCCGGTTCTGCCTCACTGGGCAATATTCTCGTTTCAAACGTTTCTCTCGGTCTTAACGAAGATGACTATTTTGCAGCTTTCAAGTATGAGCTCGATTTTGTCGATAATAACGGAACCCCCTCCGATCCTTCCGACGATTTCCATTACGGTATCCTTCCCGGTGCTACTTCCACCGCCTACAAAGGCACCTATGTCCCTATCGCAGGTGTATTTCTGGGACCGAAAAAAAGCGGCACAACCGCAACATCTTATGTCCGTGTATACGACAAGGTTGCCGAAGGCGAATCCATAGTCTCTGATACCGGAAAGGTTGCTCTGAAATCCGCATATTCCACAGCAGCCTATAACTATCTCCATATCGATTGTAATCAGACAATCGAAGCAAGCGCAGGTACTACCTTCCACTTCTCTGCCAAGATCAGTGCCTACTGGCGTTCCTCCACAGGCTTTGCTTATTGCGTCGGCTTCACCCATTATCCCATAATCTATATACGCGACGAGACCGGAGAAGGCGTATCCAACGTTCAGCTTATCAACAACGACGGTGTTGATATACTTACAAAATACTCTGACTATGTAAAGGTCAGATACAGCCACACCGAAACAGTGGACTACAACAACGACGGCAAGATGGCAACGGTATACAAGATCGATACCAATCCTCTTTCGGCTCTCCCCCTCAAAGAGGATAACTATGCTGCAGCTGTCGGCTTCTTCGGTGCTGACGGAGAAAATCATACTCTGACTCTCAAATATTCGGTCACCCCATCCAGCACTTACGGCGATGGTCAGGTCATTCACTATATGCATGACGCTGTCCTTCTGTCCGATGCTTCGATAACAAACTCATCTAACCGCAACTCTGCAATGCAGTTTTCAGACCCCTACGATGTGAATAACGATGAAAAAACAAGCGGCATCGGGGTACTAAAACCCACAAGCGCACATTTAAAAGGTTATTATATAGTTATTTCGCGTGCGGATATTTCCGTCTCCGCAGGGATTAAAGACGACTCTGCGGGCGAATATTCCTCATGGGACGGATCTGATGTATACTTCCCTATTGAACCCGGCAGCAAGTACGATGTGAAATTCGGCGTATTCAACGGTTCCGGCAATCCCACAAGCACAGACCCCGACAAGATCACCTACGTTTACATTCCTATCCCCAAGGAAGGCGATGAGTGGGGTTCTCTTAACAGCGGAATTGATAAAAACGGAAACAAAACATCGGATTTCACCTTCACTGCAAAGCTTGTTTCCGCTTTGGAAAATCCCGATAAGGCTATTTTTGATGTTGAATACGCAAATATCAACACTTCGTCTTTTTCTCCCTCTCATGACATAAGCACAATCGGCTCTGCTCTCAGAAGCAGTTCCATTAACTGGGGCGATTACAACCAGAATGCCAACTGCATTCGTATTGCGCTTAAAGGCATGCCCTCAGACGATACTCCGTCAGACTTCAAGCTGCCTATTTCCATCGACAACGCCACTGCGGACAAGGGCGAGACAAATATTCTCCACGCACTGTACTTCGAAGACATCACCGACGATCAGAACCGCAGATATACAGGTTGGTTTACCTCTGATGCAATTGCAATGCAGATAACCTGGGGTGAGATTTCCGGCCGCATCTGGAATGACACTGACGGCAACGGTATTCAGAATACCAACGAGCCCGCCATAAGCGGATATACTGTCACTCTTCTGAACAAAGACACCAACGATACTTTCACCTGCGTCACTGACTCTAAAGGCAATTACTCGTTCATTCAACTGCCCACAGGTACCTATTTCATGTCTGCAGACTTTGACGGTGATTCTTTCTGTTTATCTCCAAAGGATTCCGGCAACAATGATAATTTTGACAGCGATGCTGATGTGATCGGTACACTGGCTTGCGTTGACAGTATTTCTATCCCCTTCAGCAACAGTATGGGTAATCAGACTTATGATGCTAAGCATATTGATATAGGTCTTACCCCTTACGTTGAGGTAGATTATACATGGACCGGCGATATCCCCGACAGCGCTCAGCTTCCGCCACTCTCAAAATTCGCTTCAGGTCTTGCGTACTCCGCAAGCTCCATAACCGATATTATCGGTTACACCTTCACCGGCTGGTTTACGGACAGTGCTCTTACCGAAATATTCAAAAACAGTACCATCATCATGGAGAATCTTACTCTCCACGGAAAATGGACTGTAAATGAATACACCATCACCTTTGATACTGACGGCGGTTCAGTGATTGAGCCTATCACTCAGAATTACGGCACTGCTGTTGCCGCTCCCAAAACTCCAGAAAAAACAGGCTATACCTTCAAGGGCTGGGACAAGGCTGTGCCTGATACCATCCCTGCCAATGACATGACCATCACCGCTCTTTGGGAGATCAATCAGTACACCATCACCTTTGATACTGACGGCGGTTCAGTGATTGAGCCTATCACTCAGAATTATGGCACTGCTGTTATCGCTCCCAAAATTCCCACAAAAACAGGCTATACCTTCAAGGGCTGGGACAAGGCTGTGCCCGATACCATCCCTGCCAATGATGTGACCATCACCGCTCTTTGGGAGATCAACCGCTATGATGTAACTTACAATACTGTCGGAATCACGCCGAACAAGGCTGTTCTGCCTTCGGATATCACCGTTGACCACGGCACAGTCTATACCGCATCTGTCCCTGCTGAAATCAGAGGCTACACCTTTGACGGCTGGTACACCGATGAAAACTGTACATCGAAATTCACCGACGGAACCGCTGTTACCGATGATACTTCCCTCTACGGCAGGTGGCTCCGCAACACCGTCAACGTCAGCGGCACCAAAAAATGGGTCGAAAACGGCGAAGGATTCACCCGTCCCGATTACATCACCATTATCCTTTACCGCAACGATCAGCCTTTTGATAACTACAGAATAGACAAGGATCTTTCTGTCAATGAGCAAAGCTATTCCTTCATCGGTCTTGAAGAAACCGACGAGAACGGCAACGCTTATACCTATTCGATCAGAGAAGATCTTGTCCCTGATGAGTACATTTCTGTCATATCAGGCTTTAACATCACAAACACATATAACACAGACAGATTCACAATTACCAAGACATGGGATAATACAGGATGCCCCAATGAGATACCCTCAGACATCGATGTTGAACTGCTCTGCGATGGCACTCTTTATAAAACTGTATCGCTGTCCGAGTCAAATAACTGGTCTCAGACTGTTGTTATCCCCAGAACAAGTGCTGAAGGTCACTCATTTACGATCAATGAGGTAAGCCTTTCTGACTACAGCACTTCCTATGATCCTCCCGTGGCAGTTGATACGGACAATGACGGAAAGGTCGATTCCATTACCTACGGCATAAAGAACACATACATCATGCCCACAATTACTGTTGGCGGTTCTGTTTCCTGGGATAAAATCCCGGCAGGCAAAACAGAACCTGATATCACTTTAAATCTCACGGTCGGCGATGATGTAATTGATTCCGTCACCGTTCCCGCAGGAACAACTGAGTATGCTTTCAGCGATCTTAATCGCTATGATGCTTCCGGCAATGTCATTAACTACACTGTACGGGTGGAAGATATCGATAATTACGACACAGAGCTTTCTTCTCCTGAAACAGACAGTGACGGAAATATCACTATCGATATTGTCAATGTCGGTATATTTACCTACAGCTCTCTTACCGTTTCCAATAAGGTATCCGGTGAGGACGCTCCTGCTGATGCGGAGTTTGTATATACCGTGATATTCGACAGCGAGGTTGAATATCCCTATACCGGCTCTTTCTCCGGTTCCATCCGTTCCGGGGATAAGATCACCCTCAGAGACGGAGAAAGCATCACCATATCCGATATGCTTGTCGGTGCTAAGTTCACTGTCACTCAGGATAAGGTTGAGAATTTCGTTCTCACTCCCTCCGACGGAAAGATCGAAGGTGTCATCTCTGCTGTCCCCTCCATGGCAGAATTCTCGAACCGATTTGAATTGCCTCCTACAGGTAATCTTGAGATCACAAACAAGGTTATCGGCAATATGGCTGACAAAACACTCAAATTCCCATTCAGGGTTGAGTTTGAGACGGATGGCAGCTATGAATGCATCATTACAGGCATCACCAGAAGCACTGAAAATAATATCACCACGATCAGAAGCGGCGATATTATAGAACTTGCCCACGGTGAAACTGCTGTGATATATAACCTTCCTGCCGGTGTCTCCTACAAGGTCACGGAAATCGATCGAAAAGGCTATAAGCTTACCGAAACCGGTTCTTCCGGCACTGTCGCCGAAGATGGCTCCAGAGCAGCTTTCATCAACGAAAAGAACCGTTCTTCCTCTCCCGATACAGGCGACGACAGCAATGCAAAGACTGCTGCTGTATTTGTTATGCAGCTTTCAATGCTCGCAATGCTTTTCTGTTTCTTCCTTGCAAAGAGATCATCGCACAAGAACGATACTGAACAGAACTGAATTCTTTCGGGCATAACAACCGATACCTGACACAAAGCAGGGAGAGTTTTTACTCTCCCTGCTTTTAACATATATAGCGGCGTAAAAACCACCGCTTTTATAGCCGTTATATATGCACCGTTTTTTGCTATCGCAGGCACTGTTATCGTTCTCATTAGCAGATATTTTAATGTAATCTGTTAATGATTCAACAACTATTTGAGAAATATCGTTTACATTTTTACACATCATTTGTAAACAAACATTAAAAAGTATTGCACTGTTTGTAAAACTGCATTATTGTTCCATCAGGATATAATTCAATATGCCATATTAGGAGGATGCGTCATGAAACCGATTGCATCGCACAATCCAAAACAGATATTCAGCAAAGCCATGTGTATGCTGCTGGCAGTGCTTCTCATAGTGCTGCAGCTCGTGTCGCTGCCTGTCGGCTTTGCGGCTGATGCCGCAGCGATGAGCATTGCGTATCCCAAGGGTACAGCAGGTGAAAACTCTGCTGACCTTGCGGAAGATGACAGAACCGTATATTCCATCGATTATGATCCGAACGGCGGTGCGATTGAATACGGTGTAGTCAGCAAAGTCGGTGCCTGCGCAGAAAACGACACTAATAACGTTGTTTACAGAGGCGATCGCTTCCGTCTGTTTCCGTCATACTATGAATCTCTGAAAAACGAGAGCGGTGACCTTATGTTCCCCGGAAGCACCGAAGCAGGCTATGACTACGCTCCTATGCTCGAATATGCAATCAATCAGGAGGCCAACAATTCCGCCTCCGGCAAGGAAAGCTATGAGATAAGGATAGAAGAGGGCGTCTATTATTTTGGCAGTACTATGAAGGTCTGGGGACAGTTCTCCCTAAACGGCATTTACGGAAAGACCGTATTCGTCTGTGAAAGCGATGATACCGCCCTATTCAAAGCAGGCACAAACCAGACTTATTATCAGGGATGCAACATAACAGACATCACCTTTGTCGCAAAGGGTGCGCATCCCGTTTTTGACGAAAAATCCTCCGCCGCTGACATCATGGCGCAGACACTCAACCCGAAGATTGTTCCCGTTATTGGCTACAACTGGCTTCAGAACATGAATATATCATGGGTGAATATCTACAACTGTACCGTATCGGGATTTGACTCTCCTTTGGCAGGAGTAAAAGGGCACATGTGTACCCGTATACACGGCAACACCTTCGGTCCCTGCCGCGTGGCATTCAATGGTACACATTTTATCGACTGCTTTATCTATGACAACTATTTCTGCGGTGGAGTTATTGAGAACAACGGCGTGATGGATCTGCCGCAATTCACCACGGGAATGGGTGCTAATCTCACTAACATCGACAATAACTATATCAAAAATTTCTTCTACGGCTCCGACGGTTCCGATTCCTACGGAGTGGCTCATTCAAACAACACCTATGATACTGTTTACGGAATAAAATTTCACTCCGGCGGTGCCATAAGCCGATGTCTGTTCAAAAACAACAGCTACAGCGATATCGCAGCATTCTTTGAATCCCTTGGATACACACCGTACACAGGCACAGCAGGTACTGATGTTTATGCCATACACACTGTATCCTACACTCAGTTCGGAAAAACGCTGAACAAGATGTATGACTACAACCGCTCCTGCGTTATCGAATGCGACGGCGGAACCGCGCTTACTCACTGCAAATTCGAGGAAGAAAACCTTGCCGATACCGAGCTTTTCCGTTTCGGATACTTCAGTAATGCAACGAGAAAAACTGCCCTTACAAATACCCAGATTCTCGACAATGCATACGATATTGACTCCTATCAGAAGGAAAACATATTCAGAGACAATATAAATCTGAAAAACAACAGTATGCGAGCCGAATGGGACACCAAATATCACCTTGCACGCAAGAGTTCGAAGGAAGCCTGCGTATATTACGACCCTGACGGCTGTATCAAGATCGACCTTTCCTGCTTCTTTAATCCCGACAACAATGTCACTCTCGGCGTTGAAAGCCTCGGGACGGTCGGTGCTGATGAAAAGCTGCTGCACGAAACAGTCGGTATGCAGTATTCAAGTGATATTGCTGCCGGCAGAAAGGTTGTATATCTCTCTGATTTCGGCGCAACAGCCGATGACCGCAGCAGCGACAGCCAAAGTATCCAGAAAGCCTTTGATGCAATCGCCGAAACAGGAGATATTCTTATTATCAAAGGCACATACAACATAACCACGCCAATCCTCCTTCGCGGCGGCTGCACCTACCGCGTTGTCGGCATCGGCGGAAAATCGACACAGAATAACGAGCTTGTCGGCGGCGGCTTTTCTCTCAATGTTGAAAACGAGAATCTCAGCAGCACCGGCGCATTCGTGCAGGATAAGGATGATACGGGAAAAATCAGCGGCTATTTTCAGAACTTGAACATCTATCCCAACAATGTTGGTCGTGTATCTGCCGCAGACCGCAGCGGAACCGTATTCCATCAGGTTCGTTTTGATAAAATGCTTTTCAAAAACTGCCGCTTCAGTACCATGGAGACAGCCTTTGAGAAATGCTCCTTCAACGATTCTGTAATTAACGGAGGATACAGCCAGTACAACACTTTCGGAATCATGAAAGGCTCCGTATTCGAAAATTCCGTTATATGCAATGCGTATGCCACGGGAAGTATCTGTGACTACGGCATAGGTCACACTTACGCCTATTTTCTCACCGATACAGATTTTATAAATTCCACCATGCGCGGCTGCTGGATAGAATTCATGCAGCTGACCAACGGCTTCCGCTTGAGCGGAAAGGGCAATTCAGCTTATGTGGGCAACGTCTTTGACTATGTATGGAATTTCCAGTTCGGCGAGAATGATATCTTCGCCGGCAACGCTCTGACCCACTGCGATACCGTTGATATCACCAATCACCTGACAGGACCCGATAATGTTCCCAGAGAAACGTGGACTCCGGAGATCCGTGAAGGCAACATCACTCTCATGCACGTTTCCGATGGGCTTCGTCTGATAGGCAACAATTTCTGCGCAGGCAACACACTTTATACCACCTACTTTAATTTTGACGGCAGAACCTCTATTTACAAGGACGGAGACAGGACTGTCACATCAATTTCAAACGCAAGAATTGCGGGCAATATCACAGGCAATGCCGCAGGGGCAAAGGAGCAGGTTCAGTTCCTCTGCTCCGACACTCTGCTGAAAGAAAACTGTGTAAATAACAACTTTGACCTCACCTCCATGGCGAAGTCGAAAAAGTATATTCCTGCAAGCCAGGTCTATGCGTACAACGAGAACAACTGGAAGGACAGCGCCGTCCCCGGTACCCTCGTCTGGCTCTAGGGAGCGCAGGAGCCGTCACTTTTCTATTACGGATATGACAGCACATCTCGCGTTGTTACAGAGATACCCGATGCAAACGGGCTGATATTTGATATCGAATATGACCTTCCCGTTTCGGATGATGAAAAATGTCCTCTGACCTATGTCTACGACTTTGCAAACGAGGATGCTCTGCTCATAACCGACGAAAACGGCATTGTTTCAAGGGAGGATGGCGGTATCCTTCAATCCTATCTGGCTCGTACTCCATTTGTTTCTCCCATAAATGATATCCACAAACAGCCTCGGGTCACCTTGAGCGATGCGGGAAGTAATCCTGACAGCGATTTCGTGCAGGTGCTTTACAGCGAGACAGCATATCTCAATTCCGAGGTAATCAAGGAAAACAAGTCAAGAAACTCACTTCCTCCTGTGTATATGTTCTCCGACAGTGAGTGGAATGATCGATATCAGGTCTTTACAGCAAGCCTTACAATCCCATCGGGTATGAATCCCGTGGGTGACTTTCCTGTTATAATCTACGCTGAAGACGATACGGCATATTACGGTGCAAAACTCACCATGCTCAACAGCTACGCCCTGAGATGCAGGACTGTCAGAATCGACAAGGATCTCAATGGTGTCGTTTACGGTGTAAACAAGAACACCGGCGGAGTCGTACCCATTGAATGGGGGAATGACCGGAAAGCCACCTCAATTGATATCTCGACCGCAGGCGCAGAAAAAGTCGGTAACAATGTCAGCGGCAATATTTATTTTGACGGTATCGATTCCGAGGCCAAAAAGGACAACACATTAATCAATTCTTATGATCCCGCCAATCTTAACACGCCTATACTCGGAATGGATATCAGGTGTGTCTATAACTACGAACAGGGAACGGTCGATGTTTTTGCCGTGTTCGATTTCAGCCTCTCTTATGCTCCTATCGACAACGATCTGTCAATCGGAAAAAGGCAGATTTCCCTCGGTTCATTCTCGCTTGATAATCTTACATCCACCGCCGGTGTGGTATTCTTCAACGACGCATGGATAGAGAAAATCACCTACAGCGTCGACCCGAATATTGACCGTTCTCAGATAAGCGGCTTTATTTATTCGGATGAAAAGCCTGAGGTGTGCACCCATACCTTCACAGAATACATTCGCATTAAGGCGAAATGCGAATCCGCCGGCTTTGACTCTTATATCTGCAGCCGCTGCAAGGAAACGCTCTCCTATGTGGATATTGACCCTCTCGGTCATGATTATGAGTGTAAAGTAACTGTACCCGCAAGCTGTACCGAGGACGGTATAGCTTCATATACCTGTAAAAATGACGGCAGTCATACCTACACAGATACTATCCCTGCTCTCGGTCACGATTACGAAAGCTCAGTGACCAAGAATGCAACCTGTACCGAGGACGGTGTGACCACCTACATCTGCAAAAACGACAGCACTCATACCTACACCGAACCCATTACGGCTCTCGGTCACACCGAGGTCATCGATGAAGCAGTTGCTCCAACCGAGGATGAGGAAGGTCTTACAGAGGGCTCACACTGCGGAGTGTGCGGAGAGATCCTTGTGCCTCAGGAAGTGATTCCTGTCATCAAACCTGAGCCGATGGATTACGATGTAACACCCAACATCAACGGCGGTGCATCGAAGCTCTATGAGCCCTGGGGGCTGCGCTATTTTGCAGCTTACAACGGAAAAGATATCGATAAGATAACCGACAGAGGTATAGTAATCCTTAAGGATAAATATTATACAAGCGATATGACCGCTGAGCAGTTTGCCGCTCACGAGAACGCTTTTGTCTATCTCGATTCAAAGGGAGAGCTCGGCTTTGAGGAGGCATCTGCAAGCAATCCCAACGGCAGATATTACGCAACGCTTACCGAGGGTATCTATTCCTACGACATCGCCTCTTACTACTATGTTGTGCCCTTCGCGGTCATGGAAAACGGTGATATCATCTACGGAACAATCAAGAGCAATTCCATGGAGCGTATTCTCAATATCAATCTGGGACTTTCTTCGATATCGGACACTGAAAAAGCCATCTGCCGCTGTATCCTTTCGCTCAAAGACAGCGTGGCAGCTCATTACGAAGCGTCGGGAGTTCCCGGAGCCTCCATCGATATGAATGTACCCAGAGGCAGCAGCCAGAGTGCAGCGAACAACGTTGTGACAACCGAAAATGCAGGAGTCGCTCCCAATGTTGTTGCCGGTGCATCCAGACTTATTGAACCCTGGGGTCTGAGATACTTTGCAAAGTATGACGGAAGCAATGCCTCGAACATATCCGAGCGCGGAATGGTCATCCTCAGTGAGGCTCATTACGATTCTTCCTACAGCACAAACCCCGATGCCATGCGCCTTAACGCAAATGCCTATGTTTTCAGAGAAAGCGACGGCACACTGGTGAAAGAAGCCTCAGGAGAACGCTGGTATGGAACTGTCACCGAGGGCATATCATCAAAAGATATCGCCGATGTCTACTATGTTGTACCCTTTACGGTGATGAAGGACGGTTCGTATGTTTACGGCACTGTCAAACAGAACTCCATGCTGAAGATAATGAATATCAACCTCGGCATAGAGTCTATCCCCGAAACAGAAAAGGCCGTAACCAGAGACATCATCGCCCTCTACGAGGCCGTCAAGGCATACTATGAAGCGTAAGGAGATATGACAGTATGAATAAACCTTTGCGAATCGTATGCGTGCTGCTTTTGCTTGTCGTCATGTTCGCTGTTGCAGGCATTTCTGCCTGCAAGTGCGGCAACAGCACAGGTTCCACCGGAAACCGGCAGCTGAGCAGTGAGAATGAAAACACCACAACAAAAACGAACCCTAATGACGATGGCTTCGGAACCGAAGTCGGAATGTAAAAAACAGGAGGTAAAAATATGAATAACACAGGCAAAAAAGTTCTCGTTGTATTTATAATCTCAATTCTCGTACTCGCCTTTGCAGTAATTATTGGTGCCTGCAGCAAAGATACCGATCCTCACGCAAATTGCAGCTGCGATGAAAAAATTCAGGAGCTTGAAACAGAAAACAGCCTGCAGAACGAGCGTATTGAAGCACTTGAATCCCAGCTTTCCGATATGACTGCAACAACCACAACAATAACCACAACTACCACCACAACTTCAACAACCACTGCCGCAACCGCTCTCACTGAAGAAGACGAAAATGCGGATAAAACCTCTGCAACAACTACATCAAAGAAAACTCAGAGCGAGAACAAAACCAAAAAAACAACAAAGACTACCAAGTCTACAACTAAATCCACCACCAAGTCCACGACCAAATCCACAACTACTACAACAAAACCTGCACCCAGCGACGGTTTCGGAACTGATGTAGGAATGTAAGTTTCGCATACACTGATCACGATATAGAGAAAGCAGAGGAACATTCAGTATGTATCCTCTGCTTTTCATTATGTGAAATTTTCCTATTATATTGAATGTGAAAAGATTTATGATATTTGGGTTTTGCAGTAACATTTTATGTGTCGTAAATGAATTAAAAGGTCTTCTCTCTCGAAAAAGGGGATTAAGAATGTCGTTAAAATCAGAGACGAAAACGGTCAAAATTTATACTATATTCTGTTTTTTATTTTACACAGAATTTGGGATATGAGCTGCAGGCATTGACCGGCAGCTCATATCCCATCTTTTTGCATCAAACTCTTCCGTATCGTCTGGAGGTCTCCAGAATGCGTTTTGTCAGTTCTTCGGTTATGTATCCCGGCTTTGCGCGCCAAGTCCAGTTTTTCACGGAAAGGGTGCCGGGGCTGTTCATGCGCCCTTCGGCGCCAAGTTCGAGATAATCCTGCATCTGAACGATGCAAAGCTCGCTTACTGAACCCATACAGCCTCTAATAAGACCCTTGACCATACCCTCTTCCTCGTTAAGTCCGAGATAGGATTTTGCGAAGGTCACATCCTCCGACGGCGCCTCGTCAATCCACTGGGCAACAGTCATGTTGTCATGGGTACCCGAATAGCAGACCGACCTGACGGGATAGGTATGGGGCAGATAATCAGAAGTTTCTCTGGAATCAAAAGCAAACAGCATTACCTTCATGCCCGGATATCCAAAATCCTGCTGAAGTCTGCGAACCTCAGGGGTCATATATCCCAGATCCTCGGCAATGAAATCGAGATCAGGAATAGCTTGGCAGACTGCATTGGTAAAGTCTGTGCCCGGTCCCTTCTGCCATGAGCCTCCTGCAGCGGTTTTATCCCCTGCAGGCACTGCCCAATAGCTCTCAAAGCCTCTGAAATGATCCAGGCGGACTACATCGTAAATTTTTGAGGCTGATTTCAGGCGGCGAATCCACCACTCATAACCGGTGTTTTTTATCTTCTCCCAGTCGTACAGCGGATTGCCCCATAGCTGACCGTCTGCTGTAAAAGAATCGGGAGGACAGCCTGCAACCATTTTTGGTCTGCGGTTCTCATCGAGCATGAACAGATGCGGTTCTGACCACACATCTGCAGAATCAAGAGGCACATAAATGGGGACATCCCCGATGATCCTTATACCTTTTTCGTTGGTGTATTTGCGAAGAGCCTCCCACTGACGGAAAAACACATACTGCAGGAAACAATGAAATCTGATATCCGATTCCAGCTCTCTGCGGTAGTGCTCCATCGCCGAAGCCTCACGGTTCACAAGCTCCAATGGCCATTTAAGCCGGTCATCTCCGCCGAAGTGCTCCTTCAGAGCCATGAACATAGCGTAATTTTCAATCCAGTCGGTGTTATCGCTGACAAAACGCGCAAAATCGTCATCAGGCTCAAACCTCTCGTAGGCTTTGCGAAGCACTCCCAGCCGATTATTGAACATACTTCCGTAGTCAACCCTGGTCTCGTCCGTGCCCCAGCAGATATCATCGACCTCTTGCTTTTTTATAAGTCCCTCCTCTATCAGCATATCAATATCGATAAGATAATGATTGCCCGCAAAGGTTGAAAAGGACTGATAGGGTGAATCACCGAAGCCCGTGGGACACAAAGGCAATATCTGCCAGTATGTCTGACCTGCTTCGTGGAGAAAATCAACAAATTCATAAGCACATTTTCCCATACTGCCAATGCCGTAAGAGCTTGGCAGAGAGGTTATATGCATTAATATACCACTATTTCGCATAATGTGATCATGCCTTTCTCATATAGAAAGGTTACTGCAAAAACCCCGGCAAAAAGCCTCTCATCAGCGAAACCACCGTGATTTTTGCCAGCAATCTTCAGGTGGAAATGTTAATCTCCGATGCGGCGTGTACTTTCCCTCTGATACAGTGCATACTGTACTGTTTCGTGGCAGGCTTCTCCCCCTCGCTCGATATGTTCAATCAGTATTCTGACTGCACGCTTTGCCATTTCCTTGAACGACTGCACAACAGTAGAGAGCTGCGGCACAAGATAGGAGCCCAGCGGGAGCCCGTCAAAGCCCATTACCGACACATCTTCAGGAACGCGCAATCCATTGTTATGCAGAGCTCTGATGGCTCCGATAGCCATAACATCTGCCACAGCAAACAGCTCATACACCTGCGTGACGGCAGCGGAGGATATCGGCTCACCTCTCCCAAGAACGGAAAGACTCGTGTCATTGCTCCGGCACAGTCGATAATGGACATTCTGCAAAAGCAAAAAAGTCTTCAGGGGTCCATGCGCAGAGAAGCTGCAAGGGCATGGAGCAATCCCGAAGACTTTGTATTTACCAATGAGTTGGGGCATCATCTTTATCATTCGAATGTATACAGGAACTTCAAGCGTATTGTTGCAAGCATCGGCATGCCCGAAACGAGATTCCACGATCTGCGGCGTCATTCCTATGCCATAGCGGCGCTGCAGTCGGGCGGTGACATCAAGCCCCTGCAGGAGAATCTCGGTCATCACACGGCGGCTTTCACACTGAATGTCTACGGTCATGTATCAGACAGGATGAGACAGGAAAGCGCCCGCCGCATGGATCTATACTTTAAAAATATTTCCAATCAATCTAAAACAGAAGAATGAATAATGCTGATCGAACTAATAACTGATTTTACTTTCATTAGTATTTAATTTGCCGTTTTTTTCCAGTTTTCGATCCAACCACCCAACTGGAATTGGAAGGATTTCTTCCTCAGGCTTGTTGTTATTCCATATACGGCATTGTCCGGTTTTTCTGGAGTACTCAAATTCGCAAATGATATCACAGTCCGGTGCCCAAAATGTTCCACGATAAAAATCATCACTATAAGTCAAGTTTCTGAAATAGAAATTAATGTAATAATGCATCCCATTCCCTCTCAATCATAATTAATCTTTTTTCTACAAACACAGAATATAATATTTCCAATCAATCTAAAACCTGATAAGACTATGCCGAAACGTAAAGGGTACGAATAAGGGTACAGACAAAAGAAAATCGGCTTAAACCTGATGGTTAAGCCGATTTTCATGGTTGCGGAGACAGGATTTGAACCTGCGACCTCCGGGTTATGAGCCCGACGAGCTACCGAGCTGCTCTACTCCGCGATATATGGCACTCGCCTGAGTGCCTAATTAATATACTACATCCGTACTGAAAAGTCAAGTACTTTTTAAGAATTTTCGTTCTATATTATTTTCCGTATTTCAGCATTTTTTGCAATATTGCTGAATATATACTTATTGTATAAGTTCGTGTTCTCCAACGGGTCATTCGTGATGTATGGTGTAGTAACATAGTTTACACATCACGCAAAGACATGGTTTACAGTTTTTGATATACTCAAGTCATACCAGAAAGAAAGGAAAAGATTGGTATGGCGTGGGAAGAAAGGACTGTAGAGAAAATGCGAGAAGAGTTTGTAAGGAGAGTACTTGCAAAGGAAGGTACCAAGGCCGCCCTATGCCGTGAATATGGTATAAGTCGCCCTACTGGTGATAAATGGATCAAGAGATTCGTGGAAGGGTCTCCGATGTCGGATCGCAGTCGCGCGCCAAAGAACTGCCCTCGCAGAACATCGGCTGACATGGAAAATGACATCATCAACATCAGAAAGACCTACCCTGCACTGGGGGCTGTAAAACTGCGAAAGATCATGGAAAATGAGGGTTATCAAGATTTGCCTTGCGCAAGAACCTTTAATAATATCTTCCAGCGTAATGGATTGATAGTACTGGAGGATAGCCGAGCAGCTACACCATATCAACGGTTCGAAAAAAGTAGTCCGAATGAAATGTGGCAAGCAGATTTCAAAGGCCATTTCCGAATGGGAAATGGATTAAAGTGCCATCCATTGAACATTGTGGATGATTGCAGCCGCTTTAATCTTTGCATAGAGGCTCTGATGAATGAGACTTTTGATGCTGTAAAACCAGTCATGGAACGCGTTTTTCGAGATTACGGGCTTCCATTCAGTTTTCTTTGCGATAACGGAAATCCTTGGGGAACGGCGCAAAGCCTCGGATACAGCAAATTCGAGGTTTGGCTGATGGAGTTAGGAATTCTGACTCTTCACGGGCGATCTAGGCATCCTCAAACACAAGGCAAGGAAGAACGGTTTAATCGATCATTTAAGAGAGAGTGCCTGAAAGGGAAAATATTTACGGACACAGCTCATGCACAAGAGTGCTTCGATGAATATCGTGTCTTCTACAACGAAATCAGGCCTCACTTCGCACTGGATATGGATGCACCTGTTTCCAGATACGAACCAAGCATCAGGCAAATGCCCGAACAGATTTCACAATGGGATTACGGTTCCGACTATCAGCTGTGCAAGGTAAAGGAAACCGGTTATTTTAACTACAAAGGGCAAGGCTTTTTCCTCAGCGAAGCATTTGGCGGGAAGACCATTGCGGTTCGGGAATCCCGTCTCCCAGGGCAAATCACTTTGGTTTTTCGTCAGTTCAAAATCGGCCGAATTGATCTCGAGACCCGAGCCTATACATTGAGAAAAGCTTATCTCTTGGAGGGCGATCCAAGAGCAAATGTGTAAACCATGTGGTTGCACAATCTGTAAACCATGTTGCTCTTGACA
>JAZSJQ010000032.1:0-29112 GCA_045534445.1 Acutalibacteraceae bacterium | reverse complement strand
GCATCCGCTCGTTCCGCAGGTAAAACCTATCGTGAAGCTGTCGGCGAGCGCTGGGTCATGAAAACTCCCATGCCCGAGACTATGGCAGACCTCAATGTTTACGATGCTACCGCAGACATCGACACCATCGTTTCTCTTGTTGACTTCGTTTTCTGCGCTGTCGACATGAAGAAGGACGAGATCAAGGCTCTTGAAGAGGCTTATGCAAAGCGTGAGTGCCCTGTTATGTCCAACAACAGTGCTCACCGCATGACTCCCGATGTTCCCATGCTCGTTCCCGAGCTCAATCCCGAGCACGCTGAGATCATCAACGCTCAGAGAAAGCGTCTTGGCACTAAAAGAGGTTTTATCGCAGTTAAGTCCAACTGCTCCATCCAGAGCTATGTTCCCGCTCTCCATCCCCTTCGCAAGTTCGGCATCGAGCAGGTTCTCGCCTGCACCTATCAGGCAATCTCCGGCGCAGGCAAGACCTTTGAGCGCTGGCCCGAGATGGTCGATAACCTCATCCCCTTCATCGGCGGTGAGGAAGAGAAGAGCAACATCGAGCCCCTCAAGGTTTGGGGTAAGATCGAAAACGATCAGATCGTTCTCGATACCGAGACTCAGATCACTTCTCAGTGCCTGAGAGTTCCCGTTTCTGACGGTCACACCGCTGCTGTTTTCGTAAAATTCAAGAACAAGCCCTCTATCGAAGAGATCAAGGCACTCTGGGCTGAGTATGCAGGCAGACCTCAGGAGCTTGAACTTCCCCATGCTCCCAAGCAGTTCCTCAACTACTTCGAGGAGGAGAACCGTCCTCAGGCTAAGCTCGACAGAGAACTCGAAGGCGGTATGGCTATCTCCATCGGCAGACTGCGTGAGGATACCCAGTATGACTACAAATTTGTATGTCTCTCCCACAACACCCTCCGCGGCGCTGCAGGCGGCAACGTCCTTATGGCAGAGCTTCTCTGCGCTGAGGGCTGGATCTGATCTTAAACTTCATATCAGGAGGTTATTCTAATGAAGAACACTATCTTTACCGGCGCAGGCGTTGCGCTCGTAACCCCCTTTAACGATGATTTTTCCGTAAACTATGACTGCCTTGAGAAGCTTATCGAAATGCAGATCGAAGGCGGCACTGATTCCATTATCACCTGCGGTACCACCGGCGAAGGCTCTACCCTCAGCAGAGAAGAGCATATCGCTGTTGTCAAGAGAACCATTGAGATCGTAAATCACAGAGTTCCCGTCATCGCAGGCACCGGCAGCAACGACACCGCTTTTGCAATTGAGCTTACCAAAGAAGCCAAGGAGCTGGGCGCAGATGCTTCTCTGCAGATCACTCCTTACTACAACAAGACCTCCCAGAAGGGTCTTATCGCTCACTTTACCGCTATTGCAAAGGCTTGCGATATGCCCATGATCCTTTACTGCGTTCCCGGCAGAACAGGCGTGAATATCCTTCCTGAGACCTGCAAAGCTCTCTCCGCACTGCCCAATGTAGTTGCTGTCAAGGAAGCTTCTGACAATGTTTCTCAGGTCACTGCGATCGCACGTCTCTGCGGTGATGATCTTGATATCTACTCCGGCTGCGATGATCTTATCCTGCCTATCATGGCTTGCGGCGGCAAGGGCGTAATTTCCGTTCTTTCCAATGTTGCTCCCAAGGCTGCTCATGACATCGCTGCTCTCTACCTTGAAGGTAAGGTTGAGGAGTCCAGAAAGCTTCAGCTTGAGTACTTCGATCTCTGCAAGGGTCTGTTCTGGGATGTCAACCCCATCCCCGTAAAGGCTGCCATGAACATGATGGGACTCAATGTCGGTCCCTGCCGGCTGCCCCTTGTCGAGATGGACGACGACAAGAAGGAAGCACTCTACAATGTGCTCAAGGCTCATTCTCTTGTTTAATAATATTTATAACCCAAAGGCTTTCGCCTTTGGGTTATGATATAATATCTCCCTGTGAGAGGAAGTTTTAAATGACTAAGATAATTCTTTGCGGCTGCAATGGCAAGATGGGTCACGTTATCAGCAAGCTTGTGGAGGAGCGCAATGATTGCGTTATCGTTGCAGGTGTCGATATACGCACCGACTGTCTCTGCGGCTATCAGGTTTACAGCAAGATAAGCGATATCACCGCTGAGGCTGATGTTATCGTTGATTTCTCCCACCCCTCCCTGCTTTCCGATATTCTCGGCTATGCAGAGGATAAGAATATGCCCGTTGTTATCTGCTCCACCGGTTATTCCGACAGTCAGGTTGCCGAGATAAAGGCTGCTGCTGAGAAACTGCCTGTTTTCTATTCAAGAAATATGTCTCTCGGTATCAACCTGCTTATTTCTCTGGCAAGAAAGGCTACCAACATTCTCGGCGAAAGCTTTGATATTGAGATCGTTGAGAAGCACCACAATCAGAAGATCGATGCTCCCAGCGGCACTGCTCTGATGATAGCTGACGCTATCTCCGAGGAGCGCACCATTCCCTCCCGTTACGAGTACGACCGTCACAGCGTCCGTCGTAAGAGAGAGAAAGAGGAGATCGGTATTCATGCAATCCGCGGCGGCACTATCGTCGGTGAGCATGACGTTATCTTTGCAGGTCACGACGAGGTTCTGACTATTTCCCATTCCGCAGGCAGTAAAGGCGTATTTGCAGCAGGTGCTGTAAATGCCGCTGTCTTTATGAAGGGTCAGAAGGCAGGTCTTTATGACATGAATGATATGATCGGATAGTTTTTAACGCCACTTTTGACAGAAATCAAAAGTGGCGTATTTTTCAATATGGGGGCGATCAGATGATTATTTATGACAAGCTGTGGGAGACGATGAAAGAAAAAGGTATTTCCACATATCAGCTCAGAGAGAAATGCGGCATTGAAAGCAAGACTGTAAGACGACTTCGTGCGAATGATAATATCGAGACAAAAACACTTAATAAGCTTTGTGCCGCTCTTGATTGTACACTGAGTGATATTGCGGAATATGTAAAGGATTGATATTACAGTAATATCAAATAACTAATACATCTTACAGAAAGATATTAATAATAAATGTTTCGTGATAGGCTTCTCCTTGAGGAGAAGGCATAATAAAGCCGAGACTGATATTTCGCATTTTATACCAAAACACACTTTTTTGACAAGCTAAGCCGCCTGTTGATAGCAGACGGCTTGAATCTTTAATTCTTTATCATCAGATCATAACAGAGAAAATCTCCATAGGGAGCATTGATAACATGGGACTCTGCTATTTTAAACCCTCTTTTCAGGTATATGTTCTTTGCAGGTAAAGATGCGTGCAATACAATCGAGTCATATTCTTCTGACACCGCCTTTTCAGAAAAGTCGAGAAGCTCACGTCCATAGCCATGCCCTTGATACTCAGGCAAAACAAAAAGACGACCTATCTCATTTTCATTGAGTGTGACTGTGCCTACTGCATTTTCATTTGTATCAACGCAAAGGAAAACTCTTCCGCACTCTATGTCGCTGATAATATTTTTATCGTTGTGGTGATTTAAAAAGAACTCCACGGCACCCTTGGGGTAATAGTGGGGATATATTGCTTTTATTGTTTCAGAGGTGATTTTCTTTACGATATCAAAATCTGCAGTTTCCGCTTTTCTTATACTCATATTTTCTTCCTCTTTCAGATTATTTTTAATGGGAGTGTGAAATTCACACTCCCATTTGCTTTATCTTCTTCTCAGAATCATATCCATATCGTCACCGAAATCATCGCCGCCGAAATCATCATCGTCACCGCCGAAATCGTCGTCGCTGAAATTGAAATTGAATGCCGCATCGGCCTTTGCATTTGTCTCTGCCGCATCAAAATCAAAGGAGCCGAAGCCGTCATCGTCCTGCACGTCTTTTCTTCCTGCGTAATTTCTGGGGAAGAATGTTCCCGGGAAGCCTCTGTCGTCCTCGTCAACCTCACTGAATACAGAGGGGATCTCTGTTTCAGGTTCTTCTTCCTCGAAGCTTCTCTGATCGTCGTTGTACTTATCGAAGAAGTCAGAGCCGATGCTAACTTCGCTTGCTCTGCCGAAATAGGAGGTGTCAAAGTCGCTGTCATCATCTTCCTCAAGAGAGGGCTTACGGAGAGGCTGTTTTTTCTTTGTGAATGTGGGAAGCTCCTCGTCGTCCTCGTCTTCGATATCGTCATAGCGTCGTCTGATACCGCCGCCTCCGCGGTTCTCACAGATCTTGAATCCGACTACAAGACCGCCCGCAAAAGCAAGAAGGATAAGCACGATTGCCCAGAACACGGGCATTCCGCCTTTTTTCTCGATCACGGTAACGGTGCTTGTTACCTCGTCCTCTTCTTCGCCTGTGAGATTGGTTATGATATCGCCGTAGTCACTGTCTGTTACCACTGTACCCTGGTCGGAGGATATGTCTGCGATGGTAATGAATCGCTCATTGATCTTCGCATAGGTTCTGTTGGTGGTTGCACCTGTGGTATTCTTTCCCGTACAGGTCTTGACCGTTGCCTTGAAGCCTGTCTCACCGCCGGGAGCGCCTTCGAGAACAGTGAATCTGACTATGATAACGTCCTTGTCACCAAGGTTTGAGTTCTTGCCCTCGGGGTTTGTATAAGAAAGGGTCAGTACGCCGTTTGATGCACTGCCCTTGCAGCCGTCCTCATCAAAGGCGGTATCGCTGTATACAAGCACGTCTGCATTGTACTCAATTTCAAGGGTAAAGCTGTCGTATCCGTTGGAGGTCTGGGTAGTTACAAAAACCTCAAGCTTGACTTCATTGCCGGGTGCAAACTCGCTGACTCCCTCAGTAACGGGGTGCAGTGTAAAGTCAACATCTGCGGCTGCCAGTACATTCAGTGCGCAGGTGGAGACCGCAACAGCAAAAACGATTAAAATTGCCAGTAATTTTTTCAGCTTCATTACTATCCTACTTTCGGAATCAATAAAGATAAACTTTTTCAGTTTGCGTGATTATATCACAGAATACCGCAAATAACAATATTATGTCTAATGATTTTAAATTTGTTTACAGATTATGCTATCTGGAAAATGTAGAATTTCAGATAATCCGTTTCGGGCACATTCCACATTATGGGGTGGTCGGGTGCCTGCTGTGAAGCCTTGAGCTGACGAAGCTGAACCCCTGCATCTGCGGCTGCTGAACGGAGCATTTCTCTGAAATGCTCGTCGGTCATGAAATGGGAGCAGGAGCAGGTGGCAAGTATGCCGCCTTTGGGAAGAAGTTTCATTGCTCGAAGATTTATCTCCTTATAGCCCTTGATGGCGTTGTTGAGGGTCGCACGGGATTTTGTAAAGGCAGGAGGGTCAAGGATTATGAAATCATAATCTCCGTTTGGTTTCATGTTGCTGAGAAGATCGAAAACATTCTCACATACAAAGTCCATGTTTCCTTCAAGACCGTTGAGCTCGGCATTGCGCCTTGCCTGCTCTATTGCTTCTTCGGAAATATCGACTGCCGTAACAGACAGTGCTCCGCCCTTTGCGGCATTGAGGGCAAAGGAGCCTGTATGGGTAAAGCAGTCGAGGACTTTCTTGTCCTTTGCCAGTGCGCCGATATCCGCGCGATTGAATTTCTGATCGAGGAAATAGCCTGTTTTCTGACCGTTTTCGATATCCACATAATAACGGATACCGTTTTCGGTGATTATCACTTCGGTGCTGTTTCCTGCTTCTATGCCGTTTTCAGTGTACCAGCCCTTGTACTGCTCCATTCCCTCAAGCTCGCGGATCTTTACATCGTTGCGCTCGTAGATGGCAGTTACATTTTCGCCCATTGCAGAAAGCTCCTCAAGAAGCGCGGCAAAAATTATATGCTTTACCTTTTCTGTTCCAAGCGACAGAGTCTGTGCTACCAGCACATTATCAAAGCGGTCAACGGTAAGACCGGGGAAATAGTCAGCCTCACCAAAAATGAGACGGCAGGCAGAAAACTGCTCGCCAATTACGGTCTTGCGAAGGGCAAGGGACTGACGGACTCTCCTTTTCCAGAACGCCTCATCTGGGGTCTCGTTTGCGTTGCGGCAGAAAATGCGCAGGCGTATCTTTGAATTGCGGTTTATGAATGCTGTTCCCAGATACTTTCCCTTTGCATTTACTACATTTACTATATCGCCGTCATTGTAAGCTCTGTCCTCTGCGGCTATCTCTGTATCATAGACCCACGGATGCCCTTTTGTAAGAGAGTTTTCCGCCTTTTTTGTTACTGTTACTATTGGGTATCCTCTGTCCTTCATTCTGTCGCCCTTCTTTTCGGTGATGTATATATTTTTGCCTTTGCAGGAAAGCCTGTTTTCTGAGCATAGATATTCGATGCAAGCGACGCTTTGCTTTCATCGGTATCGAAAACGGCGATGCCGCCGATAAGCCCTATTATTGATTTTCCGCTTTTATCGCTGACGGTTTCCACATATGAAAGGAATTTTCTTGCAGCGTCTCGTATTTTCCATGTATCGCCAACGCTCAGTATCATCTGTGCAAAGTCGCCGCAGACAAGCCTGCCCTCTGCTCCTTTTCTTTCCTTCGGTGTTACACGGAAAGCTTTCTTGATGCTTTCAGGCTCAAGAGGAATGAGTTTTACATGGGGCTGTACTGTGCAGCCTGTTTCTTTCGTGACTTTATCTGCAATGGATCTTATCTCTGATATATCCTGACTGTTAATAAGTGCATGAGTGCCGAAAACCGAAGGCTCGGAAAGACTCTGAGCTACCACCACACTGCGTGCGTCTGCGCAGGGAAAGAGTATGTCGTCCCACATCATGCCGTATTCCGTTACCATAGCTTCAAACAGCTTTCTCTGGAACACTGCGCAGGAGCGCAGCTCTTCCTCGGTTTCTGCCCTCTGGTATAACAGCGTTACATATGTCATTCTTATCTGTTCCTTTCGGGGTCATATCTGCGAAGGGACAGGGAGTTTGTCACAACACACACGGAGCTCATTGCCATTGCCGCGCCTGCTATGACAGGGCTGAAAACTCCGAATGCGGCAAGAGGGATTCCTATGATATTGTAGATAAACGCCCAGAAAAGATTCTGCTTTATTTTTCGCATGGTGTGCCGTGCAATAAGCAGTGCATCGGGCACTACGGTAAGCTCACGGCGTATGACCGTGACATCGGCGGTCTCAACCGCAATGTCACTGCCGCCTGCCATGCCGAAGCCAACATCAGCCTCAGACAGCGCAGGTGCATCGTTTATGCCGTCACCAACCATTGCAACGACCATGCCCTTTTCTTTTATTTCACGCACGGTCTCAGGCTTCTTTTCAGCCGTTACTCTGCTTCGCTCTTCATTTATGCCAAGCTTATGAGCAACAAAGCTCGCCGCTCGCTCGTTGTCGCCTGTGAGCATAACGGTTTTTATGCCGTGCTTTTGGAGGCTTGCAACAGCCTCTGCCGCACCGTCACGCACTGTATCGGCAATGGCGATTATACCCTTTGTCTCTCCGTTTTCCGAAAAGACTATTACAGTCCTGCCCATGCTTTCAAGCTCGGCAGCCTTATCGGCATAAACACCTGCCTCTACTGCCTCGGGTGAGCCTATCGCTATTCTTTTCCCTTCGCAAAGCGCGGAAACAAGGTTTCCTTCTGAATTGAATTCGGAATATTCCGAAAGGGAAATTCCCTTCTCCTGAGCGTACTCGCATACAGCCTTTGCAAGGGGGTGTGCGCTGGCGCTCTCAACACTTGCGGCAAGGCGCACAAGCTCATTTTCTTCCTTCTCGGTCACTATCTCAGTAACCGCAGGTCTGCCGAGGGTAAGGGTGCCTGTCTTATCAAAAACAACCGCATTCACAGCCGCTGCACGCTCGATATATTCGCCGCCCTTAAAAAGCACTCCGTGCTTTGCCGCAAGCCCTGTACCGACCATTACCGCCGTGGGAGTGGCAAGACCGAGTGAGCAGGGGCAGGCAACGACCAGCACTGCAACAGCTTTGATTATGGCTTCCTCTGTACCCACTTTTCCGATAAACAGCCAGCCGAGAAGAGTTATGACGGATATGGCAACCACACAGGGTACGAAGATTCCTGCTATCTTATCAGCAAGGCGCTGAACAGGTGCCTTTGAGGTCTGTGCCTTTTCCACTATGTCGATTATTCTTGAGAGAACAGTGTCCGCACCGACCTTTTCTATCTCAACTCTGATAACTCCGCCGGTGCATATGGTCGCACCTGTGACCTTATCGCCCACACTTCGCATAACAGGCATATTTTCGCCTGTGAGCATGGACTCGTCAACGCTTGCACTGCCGTCGATGACAACACCGTCAGAGGGTATTTTTTCGCCCTCTCTGACAAGTGCGATATCTCCGACCCGAAGGTCGTTTATATCTATCTCAACGTTTTCACCCTCGCGTATTACTGTTACTTTATCAGCCTTCAGTGCAAGGAGGGAGGAAACTGCTTCGTTGGTCTTTCTCTTTGCCCTTGTTTCAAAGTACTTTCCGAGAAGTACAAGGGTTATCACCATGCCCGATGACTCAAAATACATACCGTGCATTCCGTGGATATTGCCTGCCAGCATATTGTATACGCTGAGAGCATAGGCTGCGGTGGTGCCAAGGGCCACCAGAACGTCCATATTTGCGTAGCCGTGGCTCAATGCCTTATATGCACCGATATAGAATCTTCTGCCGATTATAAGCTGTACGGGAGTTACCAGCGCAAACTGCAGCCACGGATTATGGAGGAACTGCACTACGGGGTTATCCATTCCGAGGATAAAGTGCAGTATCATGCCGATCATCAGCGGTGCGGACAGAATTATTGATATGATGAGCTCAATGAGGGCAAGCCTTTGCCTCTTCTCATCATTGCTTTTTTCCGTTTCGTCAACCACAGTAAAGCCTGCGTTTTCTATAGCTGCTGTCAGCTTTTCGATCTCGCCGTCGTAGCCCGATATTATCGTCACGCCCGATGCGAGATTTACGCTTACCGATTCACAGCCCTGCTTTCTAAGCACCCTTTCAACACGGGCTGAACAGGCTGCACAGCTCATCCCGCCGACTCTGAGCCTTATCTGCTTTGCCATTATGCTGATATTCCTTTCTTATGCCTCTGATGCATCAAAGCCCAGTGCTTCGATCTTTTCGATTATCTCAGCTGCGGTAACGCTTTCGTCAAACATTGCCTCTGCGGTCTTATTTTCAAGGGATGCCTTTGCGTTTTCGCCGCCTGCTGCGGTGAGAGTCTTTTCAACATTTGCGGTGCAGTGTCCGCAAGCCATTCCTTCAACATTGAGCTTAATGAGCTTTTTCATAATATTTGTCTCCTTTTTTCACATTTTCGGTGTCTTCTGAATATTGTATAGCAAGACCCCTGAATATATACATATACTAACACATTTTTCCAAAATAGTAAATAGAACACTATATTTTGTACAGATTGTTAATATTTCAAAAAAGGAATGACAAGATGTATCAGTTATGATATAATACCCGCAGTATAGCTTCGGCTTGTACGGAAGGGAGGTAATACTCAGGTAATTTATGGAATTTCAAGCGCCTGGACCGCAGATGTCTTAGCTGCGGTTGACGAGGATGAGGGTTATCGAATCTTCGGCGGATGCCCTCCGGCGCCCTCCGGCACAGTGCCGCAAGTACGCGTTTAAAGACACAGAGAGATCTGCCAACAAAGGCGTGTACATTGCCGGATATTCTTTAATGCAGCAAGCTCCCCTCTTTTCAGGGAAGCTATGTTTTGCTGCAAATTTTTGGAGGTTTTTATTTAATGTGTGGTATTGTTGGATACATCGGCAAGAACAATTCTGCCGATATCCTTGTTGAAGGCTTGAAAAAGCTTGAGTACCGCGGATACGATTCCGCAGGTATCTCTGTATTTGAGGACGGTAAGGTCGTTACCGTCAAGTCCAAGGGTCGCATGGCAGACCTTGAAAACAAAATGAATGAGACCCATGCCCCCGTCGGAAACTTGGGCATAGGTCATACCCGCTGGGCTACCCACGGCGAGCCCTCCGACATAAACAGTCATCCCCACGCCTGCGGCAGAGTCACTCTCGTGCACAACGGCATTATCGAAAACTATGCACACTTAAAGGCTCAGCTTATTGAGGAAGGTCATGTTTTCGTCTCTGCAACCGATACTGAGGTTGCCGCTCATCTTATCGACAAGTATTATAACGGCGATCCCGTTGAGGCTATATTCAAGGCTCTCGCTGAGCTTCGCGGCTCATACGCTCTCGGCATTCTTTTCTCCGACAGACCCGATACTCTCTATGCTGTCCGCAAGGACAGTCCCCTCATCGTCGGTCTCGGAGAGGGTGAAAACTTTATAGCTTCCGATATCCCTGCTATTCTCAGCCACACCAACAAGTACTATCTGCTTGATACAAATGAGCTGGCTATTATTACAGGCGAAGGCGTTGAGCTTCTCGATTCCGAGCGTCAGCCTATCGAGAAGGAAATCTTTACCGCTACATGGGACGTTTCCGCCGCCGAAAAGGGCGGTCACCCCCACTTTATGATAAAGGAGATCCACGAGCAGCCCAAGGCTCTCCCTGACACCATCGTTCCCCGTATGGCTAACGGTGTTGCAGGTATCTTTGAAAAAGAAATGCCTGATCTTTCCGAGATCGATCACCTTTACATAGTCGCCTGCGGCAGTGCTATGCACGCAGGTATGGCAGGCAAGCACCTTATTGAAGAGCTTGCACGCATTCCCGTTCAGGTCGAGATCGCTTCTGAGTTCAGATACGAGAATCTCGTCTTCCGCAAGGGCGACGCTGTTGTTCTCATTTCCCAGAGCGGTGAGACTGCTGATACTCTGGCAGCCCTCAGAATCGCAAAGGAAAACGGCATTCCTACTATTGCAATAGTCAACGTTGTAGGCTCTTCCATCGCCCGTGAGGCTGATATCGTCCTCTACACATGGGCAGGTCCTGAGATCGCCGTTGCAACCACCAAAGCTTACACCTGTCAGGTTGCTGTTCTTCTCATGATGGCTCTGAGACTTGCTTCTGACAGAAAGAGCTGTGATGAGGCTAAGCTTCAGAAGTGTGCCGATGCTCTTCTTTCCCTTCCCGAGGATATCAAGGCTATTCTTGACCGCGAGGAAGAGTTTAAAAAGCTTGCCTATGAATACAAGGACAATGAGAATCTGTTCTTCATCGGCAGAGGTGTTGACTGCGCTCTCTGCTGGGAGGCTTCCATCAAGCTCAAGGAGATTTCCTACATTCACTCTGAGGCATACGCCGCAGGCGAATTAAAGCACGGCACCATTTCCCTCATTGAGCCCGGCAGACCTGTTATCGCCATCGCTTCCAGCGACGAGCTCTTTGAAAAGACCGTCAGCAACGCAAAGGAAGTCAAGGCAAGAGGCGCAAACGTCATTCTGCTGACAAGAGAAGGTCAGGAGGTCGATAAGACCGTTTACGACAATCTTATTGAGATTCCTGCACTCGATCCCTTTGTACGCGCTGTAGGCGCCATTATCCCCCTGCAGATCTTTGCTTATCATGTATCCGTAGCAAGAGGTCTTGATGTTGATAAGCCCAGAAACCTCGCAAAGTCTGTTACTGTTGAGTAAAAAGGATCTTTAAGGGCTTTGCCCCTTAACTGATAATACTTTTAAAGCCGCAGATTTTCACCTGCGGCTTTTTTGTTTACGAATAGTTGAGGACTCTGTCCTCAAACACCTGCCAAAGGCTCTGCCTTTGGAATCCGCAAGCCTTTGAAAAGGCTTGACCTAAACTTTATTTGTCCATGTTGCCCGTTTCGTACATTACGGCGGTTATGGCGGCAATGGCGGCAGTTTCGGTTCTGAGTATGCGCTTGCCGAGGGTAACTGTTTTCGCACCTGCTCCTGTCAGCTCAGATATCTCATTTTCAGCGATTCCACCCTCGGGTCCTATTACTATAGCTATATCCTTCGCATTGCCTGCAAACGCCCTCAGAGGCTCTCCTCCTGCCTCGTAGCAGGTGATGACAAGCTCATGCTGAGGAATTCTTCCGAGAAGCTCCTTAAAGCTTATCATATCAGAGACCTGAGGGATCATGCCTCTGCCGCTCTGCTTCGCCGCTTCAAGGGCATGACGCTGAAGTCTTGCTCCCTTTTTGGCGGCGCTCTTCTCGTCAGGGCGGGCTATGGAACGTGACATAAGCACGGGTACTATTTCAGATACGCCAAGCTCCACTGCTTTTTCAGTTATTAGCTCCAGCTTGTCCGATTTCGGGTATCCCTGATAAAGGGTCACTTTGCAGTCGGGCTCGCTTACAGTGGGCTTTTCTTCCTCCACCGAAAGGGTTACAGTTCCTTCTGAAAAACCTGTTATGGTGCAATGATAGTCTGTTCCCTCACAGTCACACAGCACAAGACTTTCCCCCACTCTCATGCGCAGGGATTTTGAAATATGAACTGCATCTTCACCGTCTATTACAGCTACGTTTCCGCTTACTGCATTTTTATCAACAAAGAATCTAGGCACTTTCGCTCTCCTCTTTCTTTTTGCCTGTCTTTTCTCCGATACCGCAGAGAAGCAGTATTCCCACGGGGATTATAAGCACTATGCTTATCCATTGTGAGGTTGAGAACCACAGGAACGCACCGCGTATGGCATCGTCACGCAGGTATTCAATAAAGAAACGGAACACGCCATAGCCGACCATATAAAGACCTATTACAGTACCTCTTTTTCTCTCGCCCCTTGCATAAAGAAGCAATGCCGCACAAAGCAGGATATTAAAGCCTGCTTCAATAAGCTGGGTGGGAATGACTTTATCCGTTGAAGAAACACCTGTCAGGGCGTTTCTGAACACTATGCCGAACTGCTCGGATCTTCTTCCGTAGCAGCACCCTGCACAGAAGCAGCCGAGTCTTCCGAAAGCGTGTGCCAGCGGTATCCCCGGTATTGCGGCATCAAAATAATCAATTATATTCAGCTTGAATACTTTGCAGTAGCAGATAAGTCCGATGGCACCGCCGATGAAGCCGCCGTAGAACACCAGTCCGCTGCCTGCAAGGTTCTTGAAGTACGCTACAGGGTCCTTGATCAGAAGTCCGAAATTGCCGCAGTATACATCAAATTCTGTCAGAAGGAACAGCACCTTAGCACCGATTATCGATGTTATAAACACGATCATGGCACCTGTAAACATATCCACCCGTGTCACCTTTGAATTTTTGCCCGCACAGTACACCACAAGCACTGCCGCCAGTATGACGCCAAGCACGATCAGCATACCGTACATGGGCACATTGAGCCCGAATATATTCAGGTAAGGAAGCATTAGGATCAACCTCCTGCGTTATTTAAGGAAAGGCAGTTTTTCTGCCCATTTATTGTAGAACTCCTGAAGAGGTGCTATATACTCCTCGCCCATTTCCTTTGCAAGGCTTCTGACGCACACGCAGGCAAGGGAAATCGAGCAGACCGCAACGGCGCCTATTATGCTGAATACCATTGCCATAATGGACAGTACTCCGCTTCGTTTGCTCTTGGCAACTATCGCAAATACAAGCGCCAGTGCCGCAGGTATCATGCACAGCAGCTTGAGAGTGTTGACCATCTCAAGAGACAGCACTCCGCCTACACTGCATATAAGAGAAAGTATGGAAAAGATTATGTAGGCAGGCTTATCCTTCTCTGAGCCTAAACGCTTATCTGCCGCGCGCCCTTCGGGAGTCTTTACAACGCACACCGTTTCTCTGTAATTTACTACCTGACGCTCATCGCTTTTATCTCTTTTTCTAAGCTGATTGCTCATATGAACACCGCTTTCTTTGTCGGAAATTTTATAGAATTATATTAGCATTATTGCTTTTATGTGTCAAGGAAGTGTGCATTGGCTGTAATGCAGTTGTAACCATGCGTGCAGTTTGTTTATTTTCCACTCTTGCTTTATCACAGCTTAATGTACGCAAGCTTGCGAGAGTATACAATTGAACAAAACAACGGTCAACAAGTACATAGAGCTTTTGAAGTCATAGAAAAACAGGGAGCCGATTGGCTCCCTGTTTTTTAGTCTGGCATCTCAGCATCCATATCCCAATAAACTTCGAATCTATCCGTTTCTTGTTCGTGATTTGCTCTAACAGAAGTATAAAAAACAACAACAGATGGAACTGATTCATCTTCCCAATAATAATCTTTCTCTGTCCATTGTCCAATTATATCGTAATCCATTACTGCTTTTGTTCCAAAATAATCATCTAATTTTGAAACAAATTCTTGATGTTCATCATAAGTAAAGAAATCATTCGAAGCCCAATATACAGTATCAATTACTCCATACTCATCTTTTGGGAAAGATATGGATCCTTTCAGTCCTAAAAACTCAACATTGTCAATATTTTTGTACAACTCACCTGGCAAAAGAACTTTACCTGTTTCTTCATCTGGTCTACAAGGGATTATTTCCAAATAAGGCGCAATATTATTTCTCGATTCCTCTATCATTATTTGATACGCCTTTTCTTCCCTTACTTCTGCAATCTTAATTGCGCCAAGAACTATACCGATAATCAACACAAGTATAGCTACTCCACTTATTAAGATAAACGTTTTGTTTTTTGACGTAATTTTATTAGTTATATTTTTGATAAAATCGAAATTGATGTTGAAGTTATTTTTCTTAGCCGCATCCTGTCGTTCTAACGCAAAAGGGTAACCACAATGAATACAAGCCGCTGCTTTATCTGATACTTCTTTTCCACATTCTGAACATTTTATTAAAGCCATAATCTCTTCCTCCTATTTACTTATGTATTGATTGTGATGCGATTTTCCTTGTTCACATCGCACCACAGTAGGTAATCGACCTTCCTTTACAGCATCGGAAAAGTATTTTTCAAAAGTTGATGCGGTCGCCTTTGGATAATGCTTCCCGTTCGTGCCCAGGAAACAGGTACTTTACTTCAAATTTTCTTCCTGACTGGATTTTGTTTTCTATCGTGTTCTTAGCTCGGTACATCCATTGTTCATAATCCAACATTCCACCTCTTTCTGAATAAAAAAGTGCGACAACCGAAGCTGTCGCACTCAAAAACGCAACCCCGATTGTCGCCAAACAAATCTCAAACGCAAAAGGTAAACCCAATGTCATCCAAGTGGAATTGCATTTTTAGCAGATTCAAATTGGACGACAAATAAAAGGGTATACTCCCCCTTAAGCAATAAAAGTGCATACCACATTTGCGTTATTATGATTTGTTTGGCAAGATTATGATACCACACCTCTTCTGAAAACACAAGGCATAAGAAAAAACTCCTGAAACCAAAGTTTCAGGAGTTTTTGGAGCTGATATCCAGATTCGAACTGGAGACCTCATCCTTACCAAGGATGCGCTCTACCTACTGAGCTATATCAGCAAATTTGGCGACCCAGAACGGACTCGAACCGTCGACCTCTAGCGTGACAGGCTAGCGTTCTAACCAGCTGAACTACTGGGCCGTAAGCCCGTCGTAGAGGTTTATTGCCTCAAGCGACTCCGTTATTATATATGGGTTTTCGCCAATTGTCAAGGGTTATTTTTCTTTTTTTTAAATTTTTTATGAAAGAAGTGAATTGACTTCGGAAGAAGAATCAACGCAGAGTGCAACGCAAAGGCACATGAGCTCATCTTCCTTGCGGCTGACCTCAAGAACATAAGTCTCGCCCCAGGAGAACCACTTCTCACTGTGAGTCATAACAAGACCGTCACGGGCTGTAAGAAGCCTGTATGCGCCTTTAATATAGTCACCGTCAAGCTTCCAGCCATTCTTGGTGGTCTCATACTTCACGCCCGTGGCAATGTTCTTTTTCTTTACGGTGTCAAAATGTACTCCGTTTACGGAAATATCAAACTTCGTTCCGAAAAGGCCGTTCCTTTTATCGATCTCTGCGGCAAAGGTTCCGCCATTGGTAAATATCTGCACCTTGTTTCCTGAAACAAGCGAACCCTTCACTATCCACACGGGACGCTTGAACTCATCGGTTACTTCAAACTCCTTGGATCTAAGCAATGTCTTCTGGGTTATGTACAGCATATTATACCCCTTTCTGCTCTTCCTTTTTTCTTGCCTCGGCGCGCTTCTGCCTTATAAGCACCTTTACTCTTCCAAGCTCCTCGCCGTAGAGCACACGGGTGGGCAGATACAGCAGTGCACCTGTTTCAGGCACGATAAGATATCCGTAATAGTCTTCGATAACTTCGTGAATATCGGCGTACTTCACTGAGCTTTCCGTACTCGGTGTCACTACCGATATCTCGTCTCCGAAGGTATATGTGCAAAGCGATGCATATCTCTGCAGACCGTGTCTGACATTTGCCAGCAGCTTTCTTCTGCGGATAACCAGATATACTATGCCTGCTATTGCCACTGTTATTGCGATCAGCACCAACACCAGAGTCACAATATCAACCTGAGCAGGCTCAAGATCTATCCAGCCGCCTGCTCGCATTATGCGCATATACCACCATACAAAAAGATATGTGACAAAGGGAAATAGGGTCAGCATTATCATGAACACTATTCTTCTCTGCTGACCTTTCTTTCTCTTTGAAAGATACGTTTTTTCAGCTCTGAATATATCGTCAGGCGTCAATGACACTGTTACGCGAACATTTTCGCAATGTCCGTTCTGCTCCATCGGCGATCCTCCTACTAAGTATGCTGTGAATGGCTTTGCTTAGAAGGAAATTTTTGCGCTGATGTAAGCAGCCAGATCCTCTATCTTTATTCTCTCCTGCTCCATGGTGTCACGGTCACGAACGGTTACGCAGCCGTCGGTTTCGGACTCGAAGTCAAAGGTTACGCAGAAGGGAGTACCGACCTCATCCTGACGGCGGTATCTCTTACCGATGGAACCGGTTTCGTCAAAGTCAGTCATGAAGTACTTACTGAGCTCGTTGCGTACTTCCATAGCTTTCTCGGAAAGCTTCTTGGAAAGAGGCAGAACTGCAGCCTTGTAAGGTGCGATTGCAGGATTGAGATGCAGAACTGTACGGACATCGTTCTTTTCTGCATCGATAACCTCTTCATCATATGCCTCGCAAAGAAGTGCGAGAACAGTACGGTCAAGACCGTAGGTGGATTCAATGATATAAGGAATGTACTTCTCGTTTGTTACAGGATCAAGATAATCCATCTTCTGACCGCTGTACTCCTGATGTCTTGTCAGGTCGAAGTTGGTTCTGTTGTGGGTTCCGTTTACTTCGCCCCAGCCGAAGGGGAACAGGAACTCGATATCGCAGGCTGCCTTTGCATAGTGTGCAAGCTTCTCATGGTCATGATATCTGAGGTGATCGGAAGGAATGCCGAGATCCTCATAATATTTCTTGCCGTATGCCTTGAAATACTCATAAAGATCGGTATCTTCGCCTTCCTTGCAGAAGGTCTGGAACTCCATCTGCTCGAACTCGATGGTTCTGAAGGTGAAGTTGCCGGGGGTGATCTCATTTCTGAATGCCTTACCGATCTGACCGATGGAGAAGGGCAGCTTTGCACGCATGGAACGCTGAACATTGAGGAAGTTGACATACTCGCCCTGTGCGTTCTCGGGACGAAGATAAATAATGCTCTTGCTGTCGTTGGTTACGCCGCGGAAGGTCTGGAACATGAGGTTGAATTCACGGATATCGGTAAAGTTGTGCTTACCGCAGTGAGGGCAGGGAATTGAATTAGCCTTGATGTACTCAAACATCTCCTCCTTGGTCATGCCGTCTGCATGAGCATCGGGATTGAAATCGTCGATAAGGTTATCAGCTCTGTGGCGCATCTTGCATTCCTTGCAGTCAAGGAGAGGATCGGAGAAGCTGGAAACGTGGCCTGATGCTTCCCATACACGGGAGTTCATGAGTATATCAGCATCAACCTCAAAGCTGTTGTGTCTTTCCTGAATGAATCTCTTTCTCCATGTGTCCTTTACGTTATTCTTGAGTCTTGCACCGAGGGGGCCGTAGTCCCAGGTATTTGCAAGACCGCCGTAAATCTCGGAGCCGGGGAATATAAAGCCTCTGTTTTTGCAGAGAGCTACGATCTTTTCCATTGATTTTTCTGTGTTAAGCATTGTTTTCGACCTCGCTCAATAAATTTTTATCAGACAAATGCAAATACCGAGAATACATAGGATACAATGTTTTCTCCGTAAGCAACATTCACAGTGTATATATAATCGCCTGCTGCATTTTCGGGGATATTCAGCTTACCGCCTACCGGCTCAATGGGAGTGGGAACAGAACCCTCCTCCGCAGGTCTGTAGGACACGGAATAGCTGTCGGGAGTCATGCTGAATTCGAGAGAAATGGTCTCTCCGCATCTGACACTTACCAGAGCGCCGAGATTTGCCGCAAGTATCTGCTCAACGGTGCCGTAGCTGTAGCTCTGGCTGTTCCATGTTACGTTGGTCACTGCTGCAAGTGAGCTGTCTGCTCCGCAGTTTACTACGAGACGGGGCAGATTTATTACTCCCATTGCATCGCTTGTCACCTCGGAACGCATGATCTTTACTGCCTGAGCATACGCCTGAACAGGGTATGTCTCATTTACCGAGGAGCCGAACCATACCTGCACGGTATCACCTGCGGTAAGCTCAAGATGAGCGAAGCTTTCTTCGCTTTCTTCCTTGCCTATAGCTGTTTTAAGATCAACTGTTACCATTGCCTTGAAGTATTTCTGCTGCTCGTTCGATTCATCGGTCATATCAGATTCAACAAGCATCGTCGCCTTGTCAGAGGTGATGGATATGCTGGTTATCTTGCCGACTATATCAGGCTCGACATTCGTTGGAATTGCCGAACCGCTTGTTACTACTACCGAACCGCTTGTCAGGGGAGGCTGAGGTTCTTCCGAGCCGCCGCAGGAACATGACGGTGCTATAAGTGCAATAAGCAAAACGAGAACAAGCAACAGAATCAGTGTTACTTTTCTCATATGGAGATTCCTCCTTAATTCGTTACATATTATTATATCAAATTATTAACAAAATGTAAATGGATATTTTTTCACATAAAACAGTTGGTTTTTTCGGAATTTGTGTTATAATAGCTAAAAGACTTAATTGTTATATAATAAAAGAGCTGTATTTTCTCTTTTGTGCTTGATTTAAGGGGTGATTATTGTGACAGGTATGCTGTCGATTATCATGAATGCCAACGGTTTATATGACTTTGGTGTATGTGACTATTCTCTTGTTGAGGATAAGCTTCTGCCATGCATGGCAAAAGGCAGGCTTCCCAAGGATTCAAAGGCGGTAATCTCGGTTCTTTTCCCCTATAAAGTTCCTGTGGAAAAGGGCAATCTGTCACTTTATGCCGCCGTACCCGATTATCATGAAATAGCAGGTCATATGCTCGATAATGCCTGCCTCGCTCTTCGCAATGCATTCCCCGAGCATGATTTTGTCTGGTTTATTGATAACTCCCCTATCCCCGAGGTTTACACCGCTTCTCTCTGCGGTCTTGGTATGATCGGAGACAACAATCTGCTTATAAACGAACGCTTCGGAACGTTCTGCTTTATCGGTGAAATCGTTACAAATCTTGAGGTGCCGTTTACGGGCGAAGCTGTATCCTGCTGTGAGCATTGCGGCGCCTGCCGCTCAGCCTGCCCCGGCAAGGCACTTTGCGAGGACAGTTTTATAAAAGACAACTGCATTTCGTACATAACTCAGAAAAAGGGCGTACTCAGTGACCTTGAGGTGGCTCTTATCAGAAAGAACGGCTCTGTCTGGGGCTGTGATACCTGTCAGGACGTATGCCCTCATAATGCAAATGCGGAAGACACCTATATAGATGCATTTTTGAGACGAGCTAATCCCGATGTCAAGGAAAACGATCTGGCAAACGCTGCCGACCGTGCCTATATGTGGCGAGGCAAAAGCGTCATAAAAAGGAATATGGATATTTTTAATGATGAATAAAAGGATTCTTAAGGACGTTGTCCTTAAACAGGATTTTCAAGGACAGCGCCATTAATTGCGGTTTGGGGCGCAATTCTGCGGATCGCAATCCCCTCAACTTTCACTGACTTTAAAAAGCAGGCTTTCGCCTGCTTTTTTCTTTGTTCCGTATAGTTGAGGACTGCGTCCTCAAACTCCTGGCTCAGCGGGACTCTGGCCCCTGAGAACCCCTGCCAAAGGGATATTATCCCTTTGGATTCCCGTCTTTTTATCTGTTCATCATGTATTCGAGATATTCATCATAGGTGCAGGCTCTGTCGATCACGCCATCCTCGGTGATTTCGATGATTCTGTTTGCGATGGTGCCCATGAACTCGTGGTCGTGAGAAGAAAACAGTACTACGCCCTTGAAGCTTTCAACGCCCTTGTTTACTGCGGTTATTGCCTCAAGGTCAAGGTGGTTTGTGGGCTGGTCAAGAACAAGAACATTGGAGCCGAAAAGCATCATTCGGCTGAGCATACAGCGAACCTTTTCGCCGCCCGAAAGAACTTTTACGGGCTTCAATACTTCGTCGCCTGAGAAAAGCATCTTGCCGAGGAAGCCGCGCAGATAGGTCTGGGTCTGGTCCTTTGACCACTGGGACAGCCACTCAACAAGGTTCATGTCACAGCCGTCAAAGAACTCGCCGTTGTCTCTTGGCAAGTAGCTCTGAGTTGTGGAAACGCCCCATGTGAAGGTTCCTTCGTCAGGCTCAAGCTCCTCGAAGAGGATCTTGAAAAGGGTGGTCATTGCAAGGTCGTTCTTTGCGATAAAGGCGACCTTATCGGTTTTGTTAAGAGCAAAGCTTACATTATTGAGAATTTTTACTCCGTCGATGGTCTTGGAAATGCCATTGACTCGAAGTATTTCCTTGCCCGGCTCTCTGTCCATGGTAAAGCCTACAAAGGGGTATCTTCTGGTAGAGCAGGGAAGCTCCTCAACGCTGAGCTTTTCGATAAGCTTTCTTCTGGCTGTTGCCTGCTTTGCCTTGGATTTGTTTGCGGAGAATCGGGATACGAAGTTCTGAAGTTCTGCTATCTTCTCGCTTGCCTTTCTGTGCTGATCGGCAAGAAGTCGCTGAATAAGCTGGCTGGATTCATACCAGAAATCGTAGTTACCAACGTAAATTTTGATGCTGTTATAGTCTATATCACAGATGTGGGTGCAGACATTGTTGAGGAAGTGACGGTCATGGGATACAACAAGAACGGTGCCGGGGTAGTCCATGAGAAATTCCTCGAGCCATGCGATGCTCTTTATGTCAAGGTGGTTTGTAGGCTCGTCCAGCAGAAGGATCTCAGGCTGTCCGAAAAGTGCCTGTGCGAGAAGGATCTTGACCTTTGCGGCGTCAGGCACGCTGCTCATAAGGGTATGCTCGTCAAGGTCGTCAAGACCAAGACCGCGAAGAAGCTTTACAGCGTCGGTCTCTGCGTCCCAGCCGCCCATCTCGGCAAATTCACCCTCAAGCTCAGATGCTCTCTCTCCGTCTTCGTCGGAGAAGTCTTCCTTCATGTAAAGGGCGTCCTTCTCCTTCATTACGTCGTAAAGGCGGCGGTTGCCCATGATTATGGTGTCAAGCACGGAATACTCGTTGAATGCGAAGTGATCCTGCTTTAGCACCGACATTCTGGTGTTTTCAGGGATTATGACCTCGCCTGTGGAGGGTTCAAGCTCTCCCGAGAGAATACGCAGGAAGGTAGACTTGCCTGCTCCGTTTGCGCCGATTATGCCGTAGCAGTTGCCGGGCACGAATTTCAGGTTGACATCCTTGAAAAGATTGGAGCCTGAGAATGCGAGACTTAAATTTGTTACGGTAATCATGTTATTTCCCTTTCCTTATCGGATATTATATGCTATAATTAAAAAGATGCGTATGCATCTCCGTTTACTATGATAACATTATTTCCCTTAAATTTGAATAGCAGGAAAAATTTTCGCCGTTATTTACTTATTCCGTTAATTTTACACCGCAAATGTGTTAAAATAGCCTTATGAAATACAGATTTTGGAGTTGATTTCAATGTACAGAGAAAAAGACGCAAGGGTTTATGCTGAGCTTATTGCAAAAGTGGGCGTAAATATCCAGCCCGGTCAGCACGTCTATATCACCACTTATGTTGAAGTGTTTGAGTTTGCCCGTATGCTCGCCGAGGAATGCTGGAAGGCAGACGCAGGTGATGTTACTCTCCGCTATGCTGACGAGCAGCTTTCAAGACTTAATTTTATGTATGCATCTGAAGAAACCCTCGGCAATGTCCCCGAATGGGCTCACGCTCCGAGAATCGATATCGCTCAGAAGGGCGGCTGCTTTATCTCCCTTATTGCTGATGACCCCGATGCGCTCAACGGTCTTGACGCAAAGAAGATAGGCATTGCCGCAAGGGCAAATTCCGTTGCCGCCACCCCCTTCTACGATCAGCTCGACAAGAGCGTGAATCAGTGGACAGTTGTAGCCGCCTCCTCCCCTGCATGGGCAAAGAAGCTCTTCCCTGAGCTCGACACTCAGGCGGCTGTGGAAAAGCTCTGGGACTGCATTTATCATACTGTTCGTATTGACGAGGCTGATCCCAAGGCTTCCTGGGAGGCTCATTCCAAGGCTCTCCACGACCACTGCGATATTCTCAACAAGGCAGATCTCAAGTGCCTGCACATCACAAACTCCCTCGGTACCGATCTCACCGTTGAGCTGGTTGACAACTATCTCTGGGCAGGCGGTTCTGAGATAACCGTTGACAAGAATGTTGAATTCCAGGCAAATATGCCCACTGAGGAAGTTTTCTGTATGCCTCATAAGTACGGCGTAAACGGCGTTGTTTACAGCTCCATGCCCCTTATCTATCAGGGCATGACCATCGATAAGTTCAATATTACTTTCAAGGACGGTCAGGTCACCAATTACGATGCAGAGGTAGGCAAGGACGCTCTCACAGAGCTTTTCAGCATCGATGAGGGCGCAAAGAGACTTGGCGAGGTCGCACTTGTTCCCTTCAAGTCCATGATAAGAGAGACGGGTATTCTTTTCTATAACACTCTCTTTGACGAAAATGCTTCATGTCATCTCGCTCTCGGCAGTGCATACCCTATCAATATGAAGGGCTGTGTTGAAATGTCCGATGAGGAGAAGGACAAAGCAGGATGCAATCAGTCAAAGACTCACGTTGACTTCATGTTCGGCACTGAGGATCTTAAGGTTGTCGGCACAAAGAAGGACGGCAGTAAAATTGCCATCTTCGAAAGCGGCAACTGGGCTATCTAAAATCGTAGGGGAGCCCCTCTGCGGGCTCCCGTTATCTCACCGCATATCGGAGGACTTTCATGAAGCTTATTGCGCCTGATTATTATACGCAATTCAAATGCATAGCAGAATTATGTAAACATAATTGCTGCATCGGCTGGGAAATTGATATTGACGAGGACACACATACCTTCTATAAAGCTGTCGGCGGTGAATTTGGAAAGAGACTTTCCGAAAACATCTCGGACAATGATCCCCCATGCTTTATTCTCGATGAGCAGGAGCGTTGTCCTTTTCTGAACAAAAACGGGCTTTGCGATATTATATCCGAGCTTGGTGAAGGTGCGCTGTGCCAGATATGCTCAGATCATCCGAGATTTCGCAATTATTTTGATGACCGCACTGAGATCGGGCTGGGGCTTTGCTGCGAGGCTGCGGCGAAGCTTATTCTTGAGAACAAAGATAGTGTTCGCCTTGTCGAGCTCGAAAACGACGGCGAATTTGCAGAATCGTCAGATGATGCCTTTTTCGCTATGCGAAACACCATTTTTGAAGATCTTCAGAACAGAGATATGAGCATAGACGAAAGAATCAATCGAGTTTTATGCAAACACAACATCTCTCTGCCTGATATCAGTCTTTCAGAATGGGCAGATATATATCTGAGTCTCGAACGGCTCGATGATGAATGGAGTGAAAAGCTCAGTTTACTCAAAGGTTCTGTACCTGATAATAATAATGTTTCCGATATTGAAGCAGAACAGCTTCTTATCTACTTTATTTACAGACATCTTGCAGACGGTCTTTCCTACGGCTGGCTTCAGGAGAGAATTGCTTTTGCGGCTCTCAGTGTACATATAATTCGCGCACTGTGTGCTGTATGCAACGAGCCTGTTGCAGTAATTGCAAGAATGTATTCCTCTGAAATCGAGTATTCTGAGGAAAATATGGAGGCTTTACTTAATACTCTCGGAGGAAAACAAATGATAGATTTTCGACTTGCTGCGGAAAATGAGACAGAACTCTGTATGAGTTTTATCGACGATGCCCGCGCACATCAGCGTGAGCAGGGCTTTCTGCAGTGGACGGATACAAGCCCCAATATAGGGCACGTTATTGATGATATCGCCCACGAAAGGGGCTATCTGCTCACCTACCACGGCAAGCCCTTTGGTTATTTCTGCCTCAGCTTTGACGGTGAGCCTGTATACGCAGGTCTTGAGGGACAATGGCTTTCTGACGGCGATTATGCGGTTATTCATCGCCTTGCCTTCGGAAAGGCGGCACGAGGCAAAGGTGTTTCAAAGAATGTTTTCCGATTTTCCGAGGAGGTGTGCCGTGCAAGAGGTATCCATTCGCTGAGAATAGACACCCACGAGGACAATAAAAAGATGCGGCATATCATCGAGCGCGAAGGTTTTACATACTGCGGTACTGTTTATTATCACGGAAGCCCGAGAATGTCCTTTGAGAAGATAATATAAATTCCCGGGAGGGCGCAAAGACCCTCCCCTACAACAAAAAGCGACCTGCATAAGCAGGTCGCTTTTTATTACAGGTCACTGATGCTCATTTTATCAAGCTCTGCTTCCTTCTTCTTGAAGGGGTGGCAGGCAAAGTAGATAAGAAGATAAAACAAACATGGAAGCAGGTTAAAAAGAAATACAGGGATAAATGAAAATCCTGCATCACTCGATACATCCGAAGCTTCAGCCTGAATCTCTTCTACTATAATTTCACTGCCCGATACTGTTTCAACTGTGCCGCCCGTAGTCAGTATTGCTGTATTGAGTGTGAACACAAGTGCTATAAACAACGCAAAAATTACTGATGCTATGGGCAGGATAAGTCCCGGCATTACAGCTTCCTTCTTTGAAAGCTTTATCTGAAGCACGATAAGCCCTCCGAACACTGCAATAATCAGCAGCAGAATAATTAGTCCTCCAATATCAAACATTACTCTCTTCCTTTCTTTATTCCATGTCGCTTATGCTCATTTTATCAAGCTCTGCTTCCTTTGTTGGGTGGCAGACAAAGTAGATAACAAGGAACACAACAGTAGGCATATAGTACAATATAAATTCAAGTACGATAGATATTATAATCGGAGCTCCTTCAGTCTCCTCGTGTGTTTCCTCTACACTCACTATACCATCGTAATATTCCTCGGCATCGCTGTCTGATGTATATTCCTCAATCTCATCGTAATACTCCTGTGAATCAGATTCCGACACAAAGGAATCATTGTCAAACACAAATACCACATATGATATTAGCGTTGATGTCGCAATCAAAAAGAATATGATGGGCAGAATAAGACCCGGCATTTTTGCCTCTTTTTTCGAAAGCTTTATCTGAAGTATGATAAGTCCTACGCACCCTGCAATGATAAGCAGCCAAAAAATCAATCCCTCAATATTAACCATTACTCTCTTCCTTTCTTGTTTCCTTATATGCTGAAATAAGTGTTTTTGCTGTATCAACGTCAAGCTTTTCGTCAATTGCAAGCCTCTTGACAAGCGATATGAATCTGTCGTTGCCCGCAGACTGGGTCATCTGGATCTTCTGGATCATTCTGTCAAGGCGAAGCCTTACGGTCGGGTATGTCACACCGTACTGCTTTGCTATCTCCTTGAGTGAGCCTGATGCTAAAATAAAATTGCGTATGAATGAAAGGTCTTCGTCATCAAGCTCGCTCATCCATTCAGGTATGCTTGTGACCGGCATTATTTGTCACCCCCTTTAACAATATTAAGTATACGCTTTAACATTGTTAAAGTCAATAGCAAAATAAAGTTAAATATAAAATTTATTTTTCTGTATTTATAAAACGAAAACTGCCCCCTCGTCAGAGGGGGCAGAAATTATATAAGGTTTATCCGAGGAGATTTATTCCGCAGGCTTTGAGAATATAGCCTGCCGCTATTCCTACGACAGCAGATATTGCTACTATCCACACAGGGCTTACCTTTTTGAACTTCATTACTACGAAGAACATGATTACAGCCAATGCTGCCGAGAAGATAAATGCAGGTGTTGCAAAGACAGACCATGCAACGCCGTTGGGGAACAGCACTGTCTCACCCATTGAGATAACAGCCGCGGCGATAAGTCCGATTGCAGCAGGGCGAAGTCCGCTCATGATCCCCTTGACTATCTTGCTGGAGTTGAACTTCTGATAGCAGGTTGCAACGATAAGAATAACTATATAAGAAGGCATTATAACGCCGAGGGTAGCACACACAGAGCCAAAGAAGCCTGCCTGCTCAGCTCCTATAAAGGTCGCAATGTTAACCGCAAAGGGCCCGGGAGTGCTTTCGCTTATAGCAACAAAGTTTGTAAGCTCCTCCATTGTTACCCAGCCTTTGCTTATCGCCTGTTCGCTTATGAGAGGAAGCATTGCATAGCCGCCGCCGAAGGTAAAGGCGCCTATCATAAAGAAGGTTAAAAACAGTTCAAGAAAAATCATTCAGCTTCCTTCTCCTTTCCTAAGGGAGTAAAGGAAAAAGCAAGTCCCGTAACAGCACAGCAGAGGATTATCACAAATACATTTGTTCCAAAGAACACCGATGCAATGAATGCCGCAGCAGCTATGCCGTATGAAACACCATTTTTCGGGCAATGCTTTGCCATCGAAAACAAAGCCTTGATAATAAGGGCAAGTACTCCTGCACGAAGTCCCATAAGAGCAAACTTAACGACCTCATAATCCGCAAACTGTCTGAAGAAAATTGATATTATGAAGATTATCAGAAAAGAAGGAACAACTACACCCATTGTAGCGCACAGCGCGCCAAGCCAGCCTGCTCTGCGTGTACCGATAAAGGTTGCAGAGTTTATGGCAATAGGTCCGGGGGTGCTTTCTGCAACGGCGATAACGTCGAGAATCTCCTCTTCCTTTATCCAATCGCGTTTCTCGGATACCTCACGCTTGATAAGCGGTATCATGGCGTAGCCGCCGCCGAAGGTAAAGGCTCCGATTTTGAAGAATACTTTGAATAAATCAAGGCATTTCTTAGCCTTAGAGTCCATAAATTCACCTCATTAAAAGAAATGATGGGATTCCTAAGGGAGCTTTGCTTCCTTAGGTGGTTTCCAAAGGCAACGCCTTTGGTCGCCCTTCGCAAAGGGCGAAATCTTCATGCACACAATAGCGCAGGAAGATAGCCTGACAGTCCAGTGGACTGTCAGGCGTAAGAAACCCTCGCCGGGGGTTTCTTAGGTCGCCCGGAAGGCGACTTTAAAAAGTGGGCGGAACGCCCACTTTTATTTTATACATGGGAAGTTAAGGGGCGCTGCCCCTTAAAACCCCAGCAGAGACTCTGTCTCTGCACTCTGCCACCTTTGAAAAGGTGGACGCAACTTTTGGCGCTTAGATAAAAGAGCCTCGGCGGTATAGACGAGGCTCTTTGTGATTTAATTAGTTAAGGCGAGCCTTGAATGCGTCAAACTGTGCCTGCATCTCTGCGGGGAGCTTGTCGCCGAACTTAGCGTAGAACTCCTCAATGCCGGGAATCTCTGCAGTCCAGAGATCCTTGTCAACGTTGAGGATACCCTCAAGCTGCTCGATAGAGAAGTCAAGACCTTCGAGGTTGATGTCAGCAGCGTTGGGAACGTAACCGATAGCGGTCTCGTTTGCCTCTACCTCGCCGTCACATCTCTTGAGGATCCAGTCGAGAACACGGAGGTTGTCACCGAAGCCGGGCCAGATGAAATGACCCTCGTCATCGGTTCTGAACCAGTTGACGTTGAAGATCTTGGGAGCCTTGTCACCAAGCTTCTCGCCCATGTTGAACCAGTGCTGCCAGTAGTCGCCCATATTGTAGCCGCAGAAGGGGAGCATAGCCATAGGATCACGACGTACAACACCTACTGCACCTGTTGCTGCAGCGGTAGTTTCGGAAGCCATGATGGAGCCTACGAATACACCGTTGTTCCAGTCACGGGACTGGTATACCAGGGGAGCGGTCTTTGCTCTTCTGCCGCCGAATACGATAGCAGAGATGGGAACACCTGCGGTGGAGTCAAACTCAGAAGATACGCAGGGGCAGTTCTTTGCGGGAGCGGTGAAACGGGAGTTGGGATGAGCAAGCTTGTTGCCCTCAGCGGTGAACTCTACGCCGTTGACCTTTGCGCCCTTCCACTCCTGTGCGTTGACAGGGGGATTCTTGTCGAGACCTTCCCACCAGACAGTGTTGTCATCAAGGTTGAGAGCAACGTTGGTGAAGATGGTGCCCTTTCTGGTAGAAGCAAGTGCGTTGGGGTTGGACTTCTCGTTGGTACCGGGAGCAACGCCGAAGAAGCCGTTCTCGGGGTTGCATGCCCAAAGTCTGCCGTCTTCGCCTATTCTCAGCCAGCTGATGTCGTCACCGACACACCATACCTTGTAGCCCTTGTTCTTGTAAACCTCGGGGGGAATAAGCATAGCCAGGTTGGTCTTACCGCAGGCAGAGGGGAATGCAGCACAGATGTACTTAACCTCGCCCTGGGGATTCTCAACGCCGAGGATGAGCATATGCTCAGCCATCCAGCCTTCCTTCCAACCCTGATAGGAAGCGATTCTGAGAGCGAAGCACTTCTTGCCAAGGAGAACGTTTCCGCCGTAACCGGAGTTAACGGAGATGATGGTGTTGTCCTGGGGGAACTGGCAGATGTATCTCTTCTCTTCATCGATGTCACACTTTGCGTGGAGACCGCGTACCCAGTCATTGGAGTTCTCATCAAATGCATCGAGAACAGCCTTGCCTGCTCTGGTCATAATAACCATGTTCAGTACAACGTAGATGGAGTCGGTAAGCTCGATACCGTACTTAGCGAAGGGAGAGCCTACTATACTCATGGAGTAAGGAATAACGTACATGGTTCTGCCCTTCATAGAGCCGGCATAAAGCTTGGAAAGCTTTGCATAGCACTCCTGAGGATCCATCCAATTGTTGATGTTGCCGGCATCCTCCTTCTTGGAGGTACAAATAAAGGTTCTGTCCTCTACTCTAGCAACGTCGTTGATAGCAAGTCGGA
>JAZSJQ010000110.1:0-2592 GCA_045534445.1 Acutalibacteraceae bacterium | reverse complement strand
TATCACTGCTATATTTGTAAACAATGCTATTTACGGTATGACAGGCGGTCAGATGGCGCCTACATCTCTGCCCGGTCAGATCACTCAGACTACACCTTACGGTCGTGACGTCAATTACGCAGGTTATCCCGTACGTGTCTGCGAAATGCTTTCCACCCTTGATGGTGTTGCACTTGCACAGCGTGTTTCCGTCGATTCTCCTAAGAATGTTCAGATTGCAAAGAAGGCAATCAAGAAGGCTTTTGAGAACCAGATCAACGGAAAAGGTTACTCCATCGTTGAGGTTCTTTCCGCTTGTCCCACCAACTGGGGTCTTGCTCCCAACGATGCTCTCCAGTGGCTCCGTGACAACATGATGCCTTATTATCCCCTCGGCGTATACAAGGACAAGGAGGCTGCAGAATAATGAAAGATTACAATATCCTTTTTGCAGGCTTCGGTGGTCAGGGTATTCTGTTCTCCGGTAAGGTTCTCGCTTACGCAGGACTTCTTGACGGTAAAAATGTTTCCTGGCTTCCTTCCTACGGTCCTGAAATGCGTGGCGGTGCTGCAAACTGTTCTGTTTGCCTTTCCGAAAAGGAAGTAGGCTCTCCGCTTGTTGTAAACCCCAACGTATTTATTGCTATGAACGTTCCTTCCTTTGATAAGTTCATCAATGCTGTTGAGCCCGGCGGAATCGTCATCGTTGACAGCTATCTTATCGATAAAAAGGTTGAGCGTGACGACGTCACCGTTTTCTATGTACCTGCAACCAAGATTGCGGAAGAGAACGGTATCAAGGGTCTCGCAAACATTATTCTCCTCGGTAAGCTTCATAAGGAACTTGGCTTCTGCGCTGACGAGGTTATTGACGGAGCTCTTCTCAAGTGCATTCCTCCCAGAAAAGCTGAGATGATCGAGAAGAACAGAGCTGCTATCAAGCTCGGCATGGCTCAGTAAAATCCTAAAGTTTTCGCGCATTGATTTATCAATGCATCGCCTTCTTTCAAAAGGCGGCGGATTCCCAAGGCAGAGCCTTGGGCTGGGTTTTAAGGGACAGAGTCCCTTAACTCATAATGGATAAAGAAAAGGCAGGCGAAAACCTGCCTTTTTAATTTTCCCTGAGTTTTACGGTTATAACTCGGCATAATAATATCGGGTGATAATTAATGTCATTATGGACTGATACCGCAAAAATCAAAGGCAATTTCATGAGCAAACAGCCGATAAAAACAGATGTGCTGATAGTCGGAGGCGGCATAACGGGGATACTGTGCGCATACAAACTTCGTGAAATGGGACTTTCGTGTATCGTCTCTGAGGCTGACAGGATATGCAGCGGCACAACAGGTAAGACAACTGCAAAAATAACATCTCAGCACGGGCTTATCTATCATAAGCTGATCGATACCTTCGGCACCGAAAAAGCAAGAATGTATTACGATGCAAACGAGAAAGCCATCGAAGAATACAGAAGAATGTGCAGTAATATCGATTGTGATTTCGAGGAAAAAGACTCATATATATATTCCGGAAATAACAGAAATATCCTCGAAGCCGAAATAACTGCAGTTGAAAAAATCGGTTGCAGGGCAGATTTTTTCGAAAACCTGACACTGCCGATTGAAACAGCAGGTGCAGTGAGATTTAAAAAACAGGCACAGTTTCATCCTCTGAAATTCATAAACGAAATAACAGAAGGCATTAATATCCTTGAAAATACAAGGGTGAGCGAAATAAACAGACAGATTGCGAGGACTTCCCGAGGGCATATTTCCGCAGATCATATAATCGTGGCAACACACTTTCCATTTATAAACAAGCACGGGAGTTATTTTATGAAGCTTTATCAGAACCGTTCATATGTTATTGCCCTTGAGAATGCAGATGATTATGACGGTATGTATGCTGATGAAGATGAAAAAGGCTTTTCCTTTCGCAATTACAATAATTACCTTCTGCTGGGCGGCGGTGGGCACAGAACAGGCAAGGAAGGCTGCGGCTGGGATAAGCTGAGAGCGTTTGCGCGGAAGCACTACCCCCATGCAAAAGAGGTTTGCTGCTGGGCAGCGCAGGACTGTATGTCCCTTGATTCCATACCTTATATCGGAAAATACTCAAAAAGAACAGGCAATCTGTATGTTGCATCGGGATTTAACAAATGGGGCATGACAAGCGCAATGACAGCTTCAATGATACTCTGCGATATGATAACAGGCAGAAAGAATGAATATGAAGAATTATTTTCACCCTCACGAAGTATGCTGACATCTCAGCTTGCGGTGAATCTCTCGGAATCAGCCAAAAACCTGCTGACACCCACGACAAAAAGATGTCCGCACCTCGGCTGTGCCTTGAAATGGAATAAATACGAGCATTCATGGGATTGCCCGTGCCATGGCTCGCGCTTTGACAAGGACGGAAAAATCATTGATAACCCAGCAACGGGAAACATGAAGCACCGCTGACACTGTGTACTGCCCCAAAATGTACGGACAGCACAAAAACGCCCCTAAGTAGGAAATATTAAGTTAAGCAACAAACTGGCTTCGCTGTTCAAGTGGAGTCAGTTTTGTTTTGATCTGAATGCGTTGATGATTGTAGAAATAGATG
>JAZSJQ010000104.1:0-2817 GCA_045534445.1 Acutalibacteraceae bacterium | reverse complement strand
CGCCTTTGAGCCTTGCAGCACTGCCGGAGAGAAGCTTTTCCCCTGCAGGATCTCTGCTGTGAAGTCCGCCGGAGTCATGGAAACAGGGGCAGAAAGCCCGATCTGCTGTTTCATCCGGCTCACGTCACGGCTTTCGGGTTTACGCTGGTACGACACATTGTCAATCTGAATTTTGAACGTCAAACTATCACCTCTTTCACTTATGTTTCAAAATCGGAGAAAAGTTGCACATTTCAATGCAACTCTCCCGAAAAGAACGCTTGCTGCGCTCATAATTTCACCGCAATCGGCTGAATGCCATGCTGTGAAGCTGCTTCGTTCATCTGCTCCACAAGGCAGGATATACCAGCATTGAACGCTTTCTCAAGGAACGGGCAGGGCTTTCTGCTGGCACATATCGCAGTACCCTCATAGTGCCCTCACGTCTTGAAATATAAAAAAATAGCCGTTCTCGATTTCTCGAAAACGGCTATTCTGCGTGTCTGTCTTGTACAAAATAGATAACATTGAAAAACGACGATTCTACGAGGTTTTTCAAGCGTTTCATTGCTTGGAGAGTTTTTTGCTCAACGGTAACGACTTCTGAACCCCCGACCTCAGTTGGTCTGGGTGTCTTTTTTTGCAATTAAGCTGAATGCAGATTATAAAAGCTCCGACAATTAGCTAATGGGTTTGAGGAGGTTGTTATAGTGTAGCATTCAAGCTCGTTTTTGTAAAACCCATTCATATAAATATACCTTCATAAGCATTGAAAAGATAGCCGATAATGATTATTCCCGCCGTTACAATGCCGATGAAAATGGCTAACAGCTTTGGCTTGATAACTTTTCTGAGCATTATCATTGACGGCAAGGAAAGTGCGGTGACTCCCATCATAAGGCTGAGAACTGTACCTATACCGACCCCCTTTAAATAGAGTGCCTCGGCAATCGTAATCGTTGCGAAAATGTCGGCATACATAGGAATGCCCGCAACGCTTGCGATGATTACGGAGAATGGGTTATTTTCCCCAAGTACCGTTTCAATCCACTGTGCAGGCAACCAGTTGTGTATAAGTGCCCCGGCAGCAACGCCAATGACTATGAATCTGAATACATATTTCAGCGTTTCCCACGCTTCCGACAGGGCGAATTTTGCTCTGTCTTTTTTGTTCGTGTATTCCGTATTGCTGAGCTTTTCCGCTTTCCCGAATAATTTAGGCTCAAGCTGTTTTTCAAGCCCCAGCTTGCCGATGAGCGTTCCTCCCACAACTGCGAGAACAAGCCCTACAGCAACATAGGCAACTGCTATCTTCCAGCCGAAAATGCTCGTAAGCAGCAGAAGTGAACCCAAATCCACAAGGGGCGAGGAAATCAGGAAAGAGAATGTCATTCCGAGAGGAAGTCCTGCTTCTGTAAAGCCGATGAAAATGGGTATTGAAGAACAAGAGCAAAAAGGCGTGACCGTGCCTAAAAGTGCCGCAAGGATATTGCCCTTAATTCCACCGACTTTCATCAGTATCTTCTTGGTTTTTTCAGGTGAGAAATATGTTTGGATGTAAGAGATCAAAAATATCAATGCCACCAGCAGAACGCAGATCTTTATTGTATCGTAAAGAAAAAACTGAATACTTCCGCCTATTTTGTCTGTTACATCAAGTCCGAGCGTGCTCAGAAAAATGCCAAGCAGGTCATTCAGCCATTTCATCCCCAAAAGTTGATTCTGGATAAAGTCCCATATTATCCGCATTGACAGCCACCCTTCTTGCAGCATTTCAGTTCTGAAACAAACTTCTGGACATCTGCAAGTGCATCACAGGAAAGCGAGTAGTACGTCCATTTTCCGTCTTTTCTTCCCACGACAAGTTCGCTGTCGCAAAGAATCTTCATATGGTACGATAGCGTCGGCTGTGTTATTTCAAAGCGTTCAAGAAGTTTGCAGGCACACTTTTCGCCATCGGACAGCATTTGAACAATCTCCAGACGCATGCTGTCACCCAACGCCTTAAAAACAAGTGCGTAATTCATATTAATACCCCAGTTCTTCAAGCAGTTCAACCGCACGGACTATCATATCAACACAGGTCGTTTTAAACAAGCCTTTTTCGGCAGCTATGTTCATTCCGTCGCCCGAAAAAATATCGATACCGAGAAGTTCGTGACAGATAATACTGCCCTCCCTTGACTTAAACGCTTCAGAAAATTCCCGTGTTTTTTGATAGCAAACACTCCTGCTCTCATTATCGGTCTCGCTTGAATGACCATAACGCAGACCGATAACCATGACTGCGCCTGAAACAGCACCACAGATTTCGCCGTTTCTCATCCCTCCTCCAAAACCACAGCCAATCTTAAGTGCAGTTTCCTCTGAAATACCGTATTTCTCAGCAAATACAGAAAATACACTCTGAGAGCAGTTGAAGCCTTTGGAGAATAATTCTACTGCTTTTTCCGTTCTTGTCATAATAAAGCACCTCACATAGATATTTTTCTATGTATCAGTATATCACACATATAGACGTTTGTCAATATGTAGTTTGTGAAAATATGAGTATGGTTTAATCAAAGCAGGTTGTCAAATCTGCTTAATTCTAAAAAGCAATAACGTTATATGGTAATGACTTTCTCCACTTCAATCTGCATCGGCTTATAGTTATGAGCCTTGTGATTGAGCAGAGCATTGAATGTGATTTTCTTCATGGGCATCGCCATCCTTTCTTTTTAATAGTATAAGGGAAACAAAAAATGCCGAACCAATCGAGAGTAGTGACTCTCAACGGGTTCGGCATAACGAACAAGAAACCGTCTGAAACTTTGTGAAAGTTTTTTGCAATAAAAA
>JAZSJQ010000090.1:0-6606 GCA_045534445.1 Acutalibacteraceae bacterium | reverse complement strand
CGAATGTGAAATGAAATAAATCCCTATACGCCGAAGCGTATTTCACATTGCGAAGCAATATTTCATATCCGTAGGATATTTCACAAATCCCGCAAGGGATTTATTTCGTTGGCGTAATGTCCTTTAAGGACATCACGCCATATTCGGAGGCGCTTTTTCTATTCTGTTGCGGCTTCAGCAATAGCATCTGTCAGCTCCTCTTCAGGGGGAGCTTCTTCCTCGGGAAGGTATTTTCTGTATGGCTTTTTGAGAAGGATAAAAAGAAGCCCGACTGCGAACATCAGAATGTAAATATAGTCAAAGGAGATATAAAGATATGTTCTCAGCTCATTCCGCACATTGAATCCGTAGGGCAGAAGATTGACCGAAACATTGTAAATAAAGTGCATCAGGGTGCAGACAAGCAGGCTGCGTGAGAAAAGGAAAACGGCGGCAAGTGAAAAGCCGAGGGCAAAAAGCCTGAAAAGCTGCAGGGGAGAGGTAAAATACTGAGGGTGACAGGCGGTGAAGATACCTGCGGAAAGAACGGCAAAGATGAGCCTCGTCAGCCGATTCTGATGCTTTATAAGGAAATATCCGCCCATAAGCAGACCGCGAAAAACCAGCTCTTCAAAAATTGAAGTGGTCAGAGTAAGGATGACCACATTGCCGATAAATTCAGCAATGCTTCCTATATAAAAAACTTTGAGACCGATAAAAAGAACAGCGATACACACCCCGGAAAAGAGCAGAAGGGGCAGAGATGAGAGAAGTCCCCTGCCGAAGCCCTTGAAGGAAAAGGAATCCTTAAGCCGCTGTTTTCCGTAGAGTCCTGCAAATATCGCCGCCGCGGCAATGCCCATAATCAGCCGTATGCCTCCCGAAATATAATTCCAGAGAACACGGTCGGGGAAAAATAAAGAAGCAAAAAGTGAAATCACAATAAACAAAGCCAGTATCAGCACTGCAAGAACAATGCCGAATATCATGCGCAGTATAGGTCGTTTCATTGCTTGCACCTCAAAATGTAAGTTGTGATTATTATATCACGGAGGGAAAGGGTTAGCAATAAGAAAGAGCGCAGTTGCGCATCTGTGGCGGCTGTGATATTATTTGGGTATGAGAAAACAAGGAGAATGAAAATGTGTATTCCTGATAGTATTATTGATATAATAAAAGACAAAGAGTATAAAGAAGAGAGCATCGGAATGTCGGATTCTCAGGTGCTGTGCTTTGACGATATGGTGCTGAAAATTGAGAAGCAGTCCGCGGAAAGCGACACCCACGGTAAAATGCTTCGCTGGCTGTGGGGGAAAGTGCCTGTGTCAGAGGTGATAGCCCACGAAAACGAAAAGGGCATGAGCTATCTGCTGACCACGAGGATAGAGGGGCAGATGCTCTGCGCTCAGCCCCTGCTTTCAGATCCCGAAAGGGTGACTCGCCTTATGGCAGAGGCGCTGAAGATGCTGTGGAGCATCGATGTGTCCGACTGCCCCGTTGATAACGGGCTTGACAACAAGTTGAAGCTTGCTCGATATTATGTTGAAAACGACCTGTGCGATACGGATGTGGAGCCCGAGACCTACGGCGAGGGCGGCTTCAAAGACGCCTCCGACCTGCTTTCATGGCTTGAAAGCAACCGCCCGACGGAAGACAGAGTGCTTTCACACGGAGATATGTGCCTGCCGAACGTGTTCCATAAGGACGGCAAAATCAGCGGCTTTATAGATCTCGGCAGAAGCGGCACTGCGGACAGATATCAGGACATCGCCCTGTGTTACAGAAGCCTTAAACACAACTACAACGGCAGCTATGGCTATAAGCACGAGGGCTACAACCCAAACCTCCTCTTTGAATATCTCGGCATTACCCCCGACATGGAGAAGATACGCTATTATATCCTCCTTGACGAGCTGTTCTGAATATGAAGAAACACCCCTGAGTTTTACTCAGGGGTGTTCGATTTTCTCCTCTTTTTGTTTGTAAAACTCATTCACAAGGCTTCTGAAGCCCAGCGCCTTGATATCCTCATATTTAAAGCGGTATTTTGCCTTGGTGCGCCTGCCCGTTGCAAGGAAACGGACGCAGTCCTGAATGTAGGCATCGATCTCCTTTAAGGTGCGGTCGGTGTTGATAACGGGGAAAAACCAGCGCGTCCATGTAAGCTCGTTGTAAACGGGGTTGTCGTAAAGCTTTGCGTTGACGCGCTTGATAAAGGCGCGAGCGGCAATTTCACCGGATACGCCCTTATTTGCCGCCCAACGGGAAAGCGCTCGGGTCTTTCGCCTCAGCTTTGCCTTGAGCTTTTCAAAGGAAACAGGGCAGATGTCGATAATTCCGTTTTCGTAGGAAAAGCCGAGAAAGCTCCATTTTTCATGGGGATTTGTGATAATTTCCTTTTCGGTATTGATACTGAGCTTGTGGTCAGACAGCATACGGGCGATTACAGCTATATGATTTTCGAGCTCGGGCATGGTCTCTGCAAAGACGATAATATCATCGGAATACCGCATATAAGGGATTCTGTTTTCATGAAAATAAGCGTCCATGGAACATAGATAGAGGTTTGCAAGGAACCCCGAAACAGGAACACCTGCCATTATGCCCTTCTGTTCCTTTACGGTATTTCCCTCGTATTGGGCATAAGGGCAGAGCAGAAGTCCGCTTAAAAACCGATACAGCGCCTCGTCTTTTTTAAGTGCCTCGCGGAGCATGGGCAGAAGGATATCCACATTCACGGAGTTGAAATAGTCGCTTATATCCGCCTTGTAGGAGTAATAACCGCTGAGATTTCTAAGCCCGATTATATTGCATATCGCCGCCTTTGCGCCCTTGTTCTTTCTGAAGGAGTAAAGATTCGGGGCGAAAATGCGGTCATAGTCGCGGAGGAGATAGGCAAGGAGCTTCAGGACATAGTTTTCCTCTCTGCCAAAGGTGTAAACAGCACGCTTTCTGCCTGCCTTTGATTTGTTTATCAGCTTTTTCACAGGAACGGAAAAAGGCTCACCGTTTTGTATGCGGCAAACAACGGGCAGATACTCCCTGTTATTTATAAAGCCTTGAAGGTCGGATTTTTCTTTTTCGGAAAGATTGCCCTGTTGGGATTTGTAATTAAAAAAGCTTTCCCACTCGGACTCTGATGACAGGCGACTTAAAATATTCATAAAAACCCCGCAAAAAAACAGAGAGAAAACAATTTAACATCGCAATAAGCGATACAAAACCGTACACAGACCGTCTGCCTGCAAAGCTCTTAAAAGGTCTGTGCTGGGTTCACCGCAGGCGCACAGGTGCATTTCTCTCTGTTTTTTCCATATAATTTATATTTTGATTTTACAGTATGCCGCACAGCAATTCAATAAAATAATTGTAAAAAGTCGGCGGTCAGGGAGATGCAATGAAATGTGTGTGAAAACAGAGCGCGGTATATTGATAAATGCCCTGTAATATATTACAATACTCATTAATAAACGAAAGGAAGTAAAAATATGAGTATTATAAATTTTGTCTGCGATAACGCACAGAAGGAAGAAGTAAAGGCAGGGGTATGGGAGCTTATCCGCGAGCATTACCTCAGCACTGTATTCCCCAATTCAAACGTGCAGTTTGAGTATAAAGGAAAGCCGCATTACAGACCCCTTATGGAAAAGCTGATGGAAAGTGAGCTTTGCAAGGTTGAGGAAACCGATGAGGGAATCACTGTTGATTTTGACTCCACCGAGGACGCAGGCGATTCCATCGCAGAATCAGTTTACGGCACTGATATGGGATATTCCGATCAGGGTCTTACCTATCTTTTCCCGCTTTTTAAGAAGATTGTGGAAAAATTCCCCGAAATCTGCTTCGATGCAGACACCGAATGTATTGATAAGTGGGTAGAGAAATATAATCACTTCACCTATGACGGAAGTGTGCTGACAGTTGACGGCATCGACGTAAAGAAGTACGATCTCGTCATGGCTAATATGTCCTTCGATCCCGACCCCGAGCAGATAGCCGAAGCAACAGGACTCTCTCCCGATGAGGTTGCAGAGATTATGGAGACATTCTGCTGATAGCGAAACGGACGACGGGAATCCAAAACCAACCGTAGGGGACGGTGCTTCGCAACGTCCCGCAATCCCAAAGCTATAAATTACATTCCGTAGGGGACGATGCCCACATCGTCCCGCAACCCCAAAGCCATAAATCACACACCGTAGGGGACGGATATCAGCCTCCCGTTAAATCACGGGCAATTCATGAATTGCCCCTACGATAGAATTTAAATGACAAAAAGCTCCCGTCGTAATGACGGGAGCTTTTCGTATATTTATAAGAACCGAGCCATTCAATCTTTGCCGCCTGAGCAGCTACAGTATCAGGCACAAGACAGATGTGGCACCTTATTTGCAAAACAAGAGTCAGCAAACAAGCAGCTTGCGCTTCCACTGACAATCTATTTTTAATGGCGGTCTTATAACAAAATTATTAGGCTACTATCTATATTAGATATTTTCAATCTCTTATAGATAATATTATATTCATTTTTGTAATAAAATCAATAGGCAATATAAAAAATATCTACAATAGATATTGGAAGTGATTTTATGGCAAGGCAGATGTTCTTGGTAAAAGGAAATATATGTGGAGAAAGAGTACGTCTCGGACGTGCTTTGCAGGTACCTCCTATGAAGCAAGAAGACCTTGCACGAGAAATTCAGTTAATGGGCATGGAAATCACGCCGCTGATAATTTCCAGAATCGAACAGAACAAACGCCATGTCTGCGATGCAGAGCTGCGCATGATTGCAAAGGCGCTTCACGTCTCTATGGACTGGCTATGCGGCGACAGCGATGAAGTCGTCCTGAAAAACCACCGCAAGCAATGATTTATCTGCAAACAGCCTTCCGATTTTCATCGGGAGGCTGTTTCGTTCACATTCAAAACGGGCAATTCGTGAATTGCCCCTACAGAGGAAATTCCACACCCCACCGTAGGGGACGGCGATTTCGACGTCCCGCAACCTCAAAACCCTGAATCACATACCGTAGGGGAGGGCCTCTGCGCCCTCCCGCTTTGCGTTTCCGTTAAATCAAAACCTAACCCGAAGGGGAGGTGAGAACGCAGGCATTCTCTTTATCATCCCGTTAAATCACGGACAGCCGCAGAGGGCTGTCCCTACAGTAATAAAATCCCATTACCCTCAACACAAAAACACCCCTGAGCTTTCGCTCAGGGGTGTAATGCTTAGCAGTTCGGATCAAGAGACATCATCTCTGCTACGGTATTCTGTATAAATGTTGACAGGACATCATAGAAGTATTCAAAATCAATATCCTCTTCGCCTGCCTGAATATTATATATGCTTTCGAGAAAGTCTGCACAATTATCACGGGTGACTTCCATATCCAGACCATAGTTATCAAGGTAAATCTGCATAACTGCGTCGAACACCTGATCGCCCACCAGTGAAAGTGCCTTTTCTATCTGTTGTAATTCCTTGTCAGACATAGTAAATTCCTCCGAATATTATTAATGTTGTTTTTCATTATACACATCGTTTTTTCTGTCTGAAAAAGCCTACCGACTTTCATCGGAAGGCTTTTGATCTTATTTCAGAAAACTCTTAATTATTTAAGACCCTCAGAAACTGCAACAGCGCAAGCAACGGTAGCACCGACCATGGGGTTGTTACCCATACCGATGAGACCCATCATCTCAACGTGAGCAGGAACAGAAGAGGAACCTGCAAACTGAGCGTCGCCGTGCATTCTGCCCATGGTGTCGGTCAGGCCGTAAGAAGCGGGGCCTGCAGCCATGTTGTCGGGGTGGAGAGTACGACCTGTGCCGCCGCCGGAAGCAACGGAGAAGTACTTCTTGCCGTTCTCGATAGCCCACTTCTTGTAGGTACCTGCAACGGGATGCTGGAAGCGGGTGGGGTTGGTGGAGTTGCCGGTGATGGAAACGTCAACGCCTTCCTTCTGCATAACAGCAACGCCTTCGAGAACGTCGTTAGCGCCGTAGCAGCGAACCTTTGCCTTCTCGCCGTCGGAGAATGCAACCTCGCGGACAACGGTCAGCTCGCCTGTAGCGAAGTTATAGGAGGTCTCAACATAGGTGAAACCGTTGATTCTGGAGATGATATATGCAGCGTCCTTGCCAAGACCGTTAAGGATAACGCGGAGGGGTTCGCGACGAGCCTTGTTAGCGGTACGAGCAATACCGATAGCACCTTCTGCAGCAGCGAAGGACTCGTGACCTGCGAGGAATGCAAAGCACTTGGTCTCTTCTCTGAGGAGCATAGCGCCGAGGTTACCGTGGCCGAGACCGACGTTACGGCGGTCAGCAACAGAACCGGGGATGCAGAATGCCTCAAGGCCGATACCGATAGCTTCAGCAGCATCAGCAGCCTCGGTGCAGTTCTTCTTGATAGCGATAGCGCAGCCGAGGGTATAAGGCCAGCTTGCGTTATCGAATGCGATGGGCTGTACGCCCTTTACGATTGCATCGGGATCAAAGCCCTTGGAGAGACAGAGTTCTCGAGCAGCCTCAAGGGATTCGATGCCGTACTCAGCCATGCAGGCTTCGATTTTGGCAAGTCTTCTTTAAGTCGGAGGCCAAGCGGTCTTAGGAAGACAATACTA
>JAZSJQ010000010.1:0-77305 GCA_045534445.1 Acutalibacteraceae bacterium | reverse complement strand
ATCAGTTTGTGGGCGACGAGGGATACCGGCTTGGCGCTATGGGGGACGGCGTGAACAATGGCGCGCTTCGCGAAGAGTTCCGCGCCTGCAATGCCTATGCGCGCGAGGAGTGCAAGGACTGCTGGGCCAAGCTGTACTGCTCCGGCGCATGCGCGGCGAACGCCTATCATGCCTCCGGCAGCATCCGCGGCGTATATAAGCCGGGATGTGAGCTGTTCAAAAAGCGCATCGAATGTGCCATCATGATGCAGGTTGCTGCACAGGACGACTAAACAGCAAAGTTTCAGTCCACCTTTTGAAAAAGGTGGCGGAATCCAAAGGCAGAGCCTTTAGTCGCTCCTCGCAAGGAGCGAAATCCTCTTTTGCAGACAAAGCGCAGGAAGATAGGCAAACAGTCCGGTGGACTGTTTGCCTATGTGCTACCGTTAGGTTGCACACGAAACCACTCGCCGGGGGTTCTTGTGCCGCCCATCGGGCGGCTTTATTAATAAAAAGTTGGGGACTTCATCCCAAAACCCCAACAAGGGGCTCCGCTCCTTGACCAAAACTTTACGATCAGGCAGGTGAGGAAAAACATGAAAACACCCATAGCTGATTTCCTCAGAGAATATCAAAAATCCAATAAAATACGTTTTCATATGCCGGGACACAAAGGCGTTTCATTCCTCGGCTGTGAATCCCTTGACCTGACAGAGGTAAAAGGTGCAGATGCCCTTTATGAAGCTGACGGTATCATTGCCGAAAGTGAAAGCAATGCCTCTCTGCTTTTCGGCAGTGCAAGGACTCTTTACTCCACCGAAGGCTCCAGCCAGTGCATACGGGCGATGCTTTATCTTGCTGTGTGCGGAAGCAAAAGCAGAACGGTAGTTGCCGCAAGGAATGTGCACAAGGTCTTTGTCTATGCCACCGCACTGCTGGATTTTGACATTGTGTGGCTCATGCCCGAGGAGAGCGCATCGCTGTGCGCCTGTCCGATTTCTGCAGAGCGGCTTGAAAGGACTCTGCAAAGCCTGCCCGAGCCACCTGCGGCGGTTTACATAACGACAGTTGACTATCTCGGGAACGTGGCAGATACAAAATCCCTTGCAGAGGTGTGCCATAAATACGGCACTTACCTTCTCTGCGACAATGCCCACGGAGCCTATCTGCACTTCCTTACTCCCTCACAGCATCCCCTTGATCTTGGCGCTGATATCTGCTGTGACTCAGCTCATAAGACACTGCCCGTCTTAACAGGCGGCGCCTATCTCCACATAAGCAAAAACGCACCTGCATCATTTGCGGAAAACGCGAAAAAAGCCATGGCGCTGTTCGGTTCAACCAGTCCGTCATATCTGACCCTTGCCTCTCTCGATGAGTGCAACAGATATCTTTCGGATAACTATTCTCATCGACTCTCCCTTATGACCAAGCAGATAGGCAGTACCCGAAAGATTCTGAATACAAACGGCTGGCAGACGGAAGAGACCGACCCGTTGAGGATAACGATAAAAGCACCCGAGGAAATGACAGGAAATGACATTGCAGAAAAGCTTCGGACAGAGGGGATAGAGTGCGAATATTCAGATCCTGATTTCTGCGTGCTTATGCTCACTCCCGAGAACACAAAAGAAGAGCTTTTTGCTCTTGAAAGTGCACTGAAAAAGAACAGTATGCCTTACAAGCAGAATGGCTTTACATCACTGAAAACCGCAGAAACAGTGATTTCTGTAAGAAAAGCCCTTTTCGCTTCATCGGAAACAGTAAAAGCCGAAAATTCCATTGGCAGAGTGTGCGGAGCACCCACAGTGTCCTGTCCTCCTGCAATTCCCATAGCGGTTTCGGGGGAAAAAATTGACATGAATATGCTCAGGCTTTTTGAATATTATGGTATTAATGAAATTGAGGTTTTAAAATAAGGAAAGCCCACGTTTTATGTGGGCTTTCCTTATTTTAGCTGTCCTGCATTATTTAATATTATCAAATGTTCAAGAGCAATAATAATGCTTACTGCAAGCATTACAATAAAATGAATTGAAGAGAATAAAACAGAATGTTCTATTGCAAAATCAATGAAAAACAAACATATGAATATATAAAAGGCAGCGAATATGAAATTAATAAGCTGTCCCAAAACAAGCCATACACAGGATTTGCGATAATCGCGGAGAAACAGTATTCGCGAAAAGACTGGCGATTGCATTGATTTCAAATGCATTGAATAAATAAAACGACTGTCGGAACTTATTTTTCCATCTGAAGAACGCATAAAACAAGCCAATATTGCATTGTAAACATAATCAGCAATAAATAGGCATGGAAACAAAATAAGATAAAATTCATTGTGATGCATATTGATTCACTCCTGTATATCATGCAAAAATTATATCAATCTAAAATAGCAGAGTCAAGCAATATGCAACGTCGCTTCACTGCATATCTTGCACAAATTAAGGCGTTAGCGCAGGCTAACCGTTGGTGCATAACGCCAAAAGTTAGCCTGCGCTAATTTTTAACATCAGAATCACTTGACAAAACTTTCCTGAAAGACTATTATATGTGTGCAGTTAGCAAGGACTAACCAACGTCCTTGCATAGTAAGGAGAAATTGCAATGAGCACACTTAAGGACATAAAGGTAGGACACTCTGCAAGAGTGCTGAAGGTCAATGGCGAAGGCGCAGTAAAGCGCAGAATAATGGACATGGGCATAACAAAGGGAATAACCATAAAAGTGCGCAAGGTAGCGCCTCTGGGTGATCCCATGGAGCTTACAGTCCGTGGTTACGAGCTTTCACTTCGCAAGGCAGATGCTGAGATGATAGAAGTAGAGATGCAGTAATTAATATATGTGGGCAAGTCCCACATATTTTTTGAGAGACAGGTTAGCGAGAGCTAATCAGCAAGGAGAGAAAACAATAATGAGTATCAGAATTGCACTTGCAGGTAATCCGAACAGCGGTAAAACTACGCTGTTCAATGCACTGACAGGCTCCAACCAGTACGTAGGCAACTGGCCCGGCGTAACGGTTGAGAAGAAAGAGGGAAACCTTAAGAAATACGACGGAGTCATCGTAACCGACCTTCCGGGCATATATTCTCTTTCGCCATACACCCTTGAGGAGGTTGTCGCAAGAAAATATCTTGTAGATGAAAGACCCGAAGCCATACTTAACATCGTAGACGGCACCAACATCGAGCGTAATCTCTATCTGACAACCCAGCTTATTGAGCTTGGAATCCCTGTTGTTGTGGCAATCAATATGATGGATATTGTCCGCAAAAACGGCGACAAGATAGATATCGAAATGCTGGGACAGCGTCTTGGCTGTAAAGTTGTTGAGCTTTCCGCACTTAAGAACGACGGAATCTTCGATGCGGCAGAGGCAGCAATAGAAGCTGCAAAGCAGGGCAACAAAGAGCCGGGACATATCTTCTGCGGAACAGTGGAGCACGCCATAGCACACATAGAAGAGGCGGCAGTCCACGGACTTCCCGACGAGCAGCAGCGCTGGTATGCAATAAAGATCTTCGAGCGTGACGAGAGGGTAATAGAAAAGCTCGGCATTGAGCAGAGCCTTGTTGAACATATCGAAAAGGACATTCAGGCAGCAGAGCGCAGAATGGACGACGATGCAGAGAGCATCATCACCAATGAGCGTTATCTCTACATAGAAAAGATACTTCACGGCTGCTATGTCAGAAAGAATGCAGGCAAAAAGACACTGTCCGAGAAGATAGACATGGTAGCAACCAACCGAATTCTTGCAATTCCTCTTTTTGTTCTTATAATGTTTGGCGTTTATACCCTGTCCATAGGAACCATCGGTGACTGGACGGTAGGCTTTATGAACGACACCCTTTTCGGTGAGTGGATAATTCCCGCAGTGACATCTTTCCTTGAGAATATCGGCTGTGCATCCTGGCTTGTAAGCCTTGTTTCCGACGGTATCGTCGGCGGTGTAGGTGCAGTTCTGGGATTTGTGCCTCAGATGCTTATTCTCTTCCTACTCCTTTCGATTCTTGAAGATATCGGATATATGTCAAGAATTGCATTTATCATGGACAGACTCTTCCGCAAGTTCGGACTTTCCGGAAAGAGCTTTATTCCTCTGCTTGTAGCCTCAGGCTGCGGTGTACCGGGTGTTATGGCATCACGTACCATCGAGCAGGAGAGAGACCGCAGAATGACCGTCATGACCACCTGCTTTGTACCCTGCGGTGCAAAGATGCCCATAGTCGGTCTTATTGCAGGCGCACTCTTTGGAAACAGCCCCATTATCGCACTTTCCGCATATCTTATCGGTATCGGCTCTGTTATCGTATCAGGTCTGATACTCAAGAAGACAAAGCCCTTTGCAGGCGAGGCAGCAACCTTTGTAATGGAGCTGCCCGCATATCACGCACCCGTTGCTAAGAATGTACTTCGTGCAACATGGGAGAGAGGCTGGGACTTCATAAAACGTGCAGGAACTGTTATTCTTGCTGCCAGCGTTATCATCTGGGTGCTCAACAGCCTGAGCTTTGAAGGCGGTCTGCACTATATCGGCGACGGCGATTCAAAGTCAATCCTCAATGTCATCGGTGAATTTATAGCAGTAATCTTTGCTCCTCTCGGCTTTGGCAAGTGGCAGGCGGCAGTTGCAACTATTCTCGGCCTTGTTGCAAAGGAAGAGGTAGTCGGCGTATTCGGCACACTTTCCGAAATGCTGTCGGGCAGTGTTGACCTTATGACAGAGGTTGAAGAAGGCATGACAAGAAATGCCGCTATTATCGGTCAGGAGTTCTTCGGCAGCAATAAGCTTTCAGCATACTCCTTCATGATATTCAACCTTCTCTGTGCTCCCTGCTTTGCAGCTATGGGCGCAATAAAGAGAGAAATGAACAGCCCGAAGTGGACCTTCTTCGCTCTCGGCTACATGACAGCCTTTGCATATGCAGTGTCCCTTATGGTTTACCAGATCGGTATGTTCATAGTAACAGGCTCATTCAATGTATGGACTGTCGTCGCATTTGTTGCGGCACTTATTCTCCTTTACTTCCTTTTCAGAAGAAACAAGTATAAGCACAGCAGACTCGAGGCAAATAAGGAGATGAAGTAGTATGAATCTTCCTACAATAATTGTTTTATCAATAGTAGTCATAATTTTCCTTGCAATAGTAATAAAACAGATACGTGATAAAAAAGCAGGTAAATGTTCCTGTTCCTGCGGCGGATCCTGCGGTGGCTGTGCCTTCTCGGAATCCTGTCACGGAAAGAAAGCAGAATAACAACAAGCCCTCGGAAAATTCCGAGGGCTTTAGTCATGGTTTCATTATGCTTCTCCTTGAGGCGAAGCCTGTTGTAAAGGAAATTTACTTTCCAGCAATACTGAAAATAAATCCCTTTGTATACCCCTTGATATCCGTGCGGTAGGAAAGCTTCATGCCGTGCTTTTCGGAAACCCTTGCGGAAACAGCAAGTCCAAGCCCGCTGCCCGTACCGCTTGTCCGCGATGCATTACCGCAGACAAAGGGATCAAAAAGAGTGGGAAGTATGTTATCGGGGATAAGTGCGCCTGTGTCGGCAACGGTAATATATGTGTGCCCGTTTCCCGAGTGCACCCGTATCAGCACTTGACAACCGCTGTCATTATGTTTGCAGGCGTTGACGATAATGTTATTTACCGCTCTTGTAAACTCCTTTTTGTCAAGGGAGCAGATAAAGGGCTCATCGGGAATATCAATGACCATCTCTATCCCTTTACTCTCAAAATCCGAATAATTCATTGCAGCCGTGTCACGGACAAGAGTGCATATATTTGTCTCTTCGAGATTTAACTTAAAATCCTCTGTGCCAAGCTTTGAGTATGCCGAAAGGGTTTCCACAAGCTCGTTTAAATGCTTTGTTTTCATATAAATTATATCGCAGATTTCGCTTTTTTCATCTTCCTTTATCCTGCCGTCACGAAGTGCAGCGGCAAAACCCTGAACAGAAGTCATAGGGGTTTTAAGGTCGTGAGCGATGCAGGAATAAAGAATGTTTTGTTCAGCGGCCCTGCGATAGCTTTCTTCTTCCACCGCTTTTTTAACAAGCTTGTAGAAAACAAGAGCACCTGCAGTGAGAATAAGAACAGAAAACAGCACGGACAGAAAAACCATAAGATAAACCGACAGGGCAGAGGGGTCTGAGCTGTATTTGGGTGCTAATACATTTTCCATTATGATGTCAAAGATTATTGTTGATGCTGATTCTGCAATGTAAATTGCGACAGTGCAGATAATAAAGTATTTTATGATTTTTTTTCTTAACTTATCCATTATGCTCCAATCTGTAACCAAGACCGCGAATGGTCTTTATGTACTCGGCGCCCGTTTTGTCTCTGAGACGGCTGATTATCACACGGATAGTGTTGTCATCCACACCGCCTTCACCGAACCATGCCCGTTCGTAGATCTGCTCCTTTGTAAAAACTCTTCCCGGTTGTTCCATGAACAGTTCCAGAACCTTGAATTCTGCTTTTGTAAGCTCGATCTGCTCACCGCATTTTATCAGCACACATCGGTCACGGTCGAGGGTAAGAGAGCCTGCCGTAAGAGTGTTCTCCTGAGGACTCAGGGCGAAAGTCCTACGCAGGTGTGCTTTAACCTTTGCTGTTACCTCAAGAGGCTCAAAGGGCTTTACGATGTAATCGTCAGCCCCCAGGTCAATGCCCAGAATACGGTCTGAAAGCTGAGTCTTTGCGGAGATGACAAGAATCGGAATATACCGTCCTGCCCTTATTTTCCGTATCAACTCATAGCCGTCAATTTTCGGCATCATTATATCAACTATGGCAAGGTCAACCTTTTCTCTTTGCAGAATATCATAAGCCTCAGCTCCGTCGTAAGCCTCCAGCACATTAAAGTGATCAGCCTCAAGATAAATTTTCAGAAGACGGACTATCTCCTTTTCATCGTCGGCAATAAGTATATTCGTCATTGAATCACCCTCATGAATTATCATACATACGAATTATACAGCAACCGAGAGGGAAAATAAAGCTATTTAAGCTCTTCTTTTCTGAATTTAGCGTATGAGATAAGAAGTGTAGCGAAGAGCCACATCACAGAAGTAATGACTGCAAACATAAGGTTTTTGTTGCCTGCATCAGCGAGGAACATAAAGGTCTGACCGACGGGGGTGAATTTCAGAAGGTTATCTGCCCATTCCTTACCGATAAGCGGCTGTACAACAGAATTGAGACCGATAAGAGCTATGAGATTTATCGTGACCGATGTGCCGATATTTTTGACATGCATGGAGAGGAAGAAGCAGATACTTGCGAAAGAAGCCTCAATGAGGGAGTAGAAAACGATGCGGACAATTACTTCACGGAAGAAACTGCCTTCAAAACCGCCGATGCCCTTTACGGAAAATGCGAGTACCGCACTTGCTGTCAATGCCGTTATACTGTACAGTACAACGGACAGGCAAAAGGAACCCAGCTTTGCAGAAAGAATGGAGAATCGGCTGTTGCCTGCCATTATCGCTGCCTGAATTTTGCGTTGCTCAAAAGCGCCCGTTACATGGATTGCCGAAAAAATACCGATAAAAAAGATCAGAAACGAATTGAAATTATTGCAGCCATGAATAAATACATCAAAACCTGTGTAACCGTCCTCGGAAAGAGGCATGAGTGTCATAAGCAGCGTAGCGGCTGTAAGAGCAATCCCCATTCCCATGAACGCTTTTGATGAAAAAGTCTGCTTTGCTTCCCATTTTAAAAGATTTTTCATTTTGTTTTCCTCCCTAAAAGCTCCATGTAATAAGTCTCGAGTGACTTTTCGTACTTCATAAGAAGCGTTATGAGTATATTTTCGTCAAAAAGCCATTTTGCAATGTCTTCAGTGGTAACATCATCAAAAATCTTGATTCTGTTTCCTTTCAGTTCTGTTTTCTTTATGCCATTTTCAGACAGAATTTTTACTGCCTTCTCACTCTGCTGAGTTTCGAGCAGAATAAATGCTGAGCATTTTTCGTCAAGCTCTTTTTTTGAGATGCACTCAATTATCTGACCGTGAGAAATGATGATGTAGTCTGTGACAAGCTGATAAAGCTCTGCAAGAATGTGACTGGAGATTACTATTGTAATGCCGTTCTCCTCACACAGAGAGCGGAGCAGATTGCGGACGTCCACCATGCCCATTGGGTCAAGACCGTTTACAGGCTCGTCAAGAATAAGCAGTTCGGGACTATTGATAAGTGCCTGAGCAATGCCCAGCCTCTGCTTCATGCCGAGAGAAAAAACTTTTGCTTTCTTGTGCATTACATCGCCCAGTCCAACACGCTTTAAAAGCTGTCTGATTTTTTGATCGTCCTTTTGACCGAAGAGCACCTGATGCATTTTTAGGTTTTCGAAAGCGGTCTTGTCAAGGGCGAGAATGGGTCTTTCGACAAGGCATCCCATCTTCTGACGTGCTTTTTCGAGTCCCTTTCTGCCGGATTTTCCGAACAGCTCAATGTCACCGTCTGTTGCAAAGTTAAGACCTGTTATAGCTCTTATTGCAGTAGTCTTGCCTGCACCGTTTTCACCTATAAAGCCGTAAATTCTGCCTTTTTCAACAGTAAAGCTTACGTCCTTCAATGCAGCCTTGTCGCCGTATGTTTTGGTAAGTCCGCTGACTTTCAGTATTGTATTATCCATGACTTGTTTCCTTTCCGTTTGTTTGTGTCATGATAATAAAACACGAACATTAAAATATCGCACGATAAACATTAACCGAACATTAAAAAAAGAGAGTGCACAAAGCACTCTCTTTTAAAATCACGCATTAAAGATTCGTGACCTTTCTTATGGTCTCACTGCCCTTTTCGAGAGAAACAATGCCTGTACGGCATATTTCCAGAATGGTATAATCACGCATGAGGTCAACGAAATCATCAATTCTCCTGCGTTCGCCTGTAAGACGAAGAACTATGGAATCCTTGGAATAGTCAACGGTCTTAGCCTCAAAAGCCTTGGCGGCGGTGAGAATATCGTCACGACTATGCGGTTCGTTTGCCATCTTTATCAGCATAAGCTCACAGCTTACGCAGTTTTCACTGCTTAACTCCTTTATGTGGCACACATCGGGGAGCTTATAAAGCTGATTTATAAGCTGCTGTTTGTTAAGCTCGTCACCGTCGAACATGACGGTAATACGGGAAAACTCATTTGATTCGGTCTCGCTCACCGTCAGTGAGCTTATATTGAACTGTCTGCGGCGGAACATACTTGTAACCCTGTTAAGAACTCCTGACTGGTTCCGAACCAGAACAGCAACGGTATATCGATTCATTTCAGTCACCTGTCTTTACAATAATATCATTCATTGAGCCTCCCGGAGGGAGCATGGGCAGAACAAACTCGTCCTTATCCACAGCACAGTCCACAACATAGGGACCGTTATAATTAAACGCGTTTTCAAGAGCCTTGTCAAGGTCGGAAAGAGAAGTGACGCGCTGACCTTCTGCACCGAAGGCCTTTGCAAGTGCAACGAAATCTGTCTTTCGTTCCAGAACAGTGGAAGAATACCTGCGGTCGAAGAACATTGTCTGCCATTGACGTACCATGCCGAGAACGCCATTGTTGAAAACAAGTATTACCATGGGAACATTGTATGAGACGGCAGTTGCAAGCTCGTTAAGGCTCATACCGAAACCGCCGTCACCGGTAATAAGCACGCTCTTTTCGCCTGTGCCGAATGCAGCACCGATAGCAGCACCCATACCAAAACCCATAGTTCCGAGGCCGCCGCTGGATATGAATTTTCTGCCTTTTTTGAGTACAATGTTCTGTGCCGTCCACACCTGATGCTGACCTACATCGGTGCATACAGGGGTGTTTTCCGAAAGGTGACGATTGAGAGTATCAATGATGTTTTTCGGTGTCATGCCTTCTCTTTTTACGCTGAGAGAAAGCTCCTCATTTTTAAGGGCTTCAACCTTTTCCTGCCAGTTAGGTCTGCGTACTTCCTTTATAAGAGGCAGGAGCTTCTGGAGAGTACAGCGAACATCTGCCCTCAATGCGTGGACAGCGGTGACATTCTTTGAAAGCTCCGAACCGTCAATATCAATATGTACGATTTTTGCATTCTGTGCAAATTTCATTCTGTTGCCTGTGGAGCGGTCGTTGAAACGAACGCCTAAAGCGATAATGCAGTCTGCCTTATGCATAGCCATTGAACAGGCATAATGCCCGTGCATACCCTGCATTCCGAGAAATCTCGGGTGGTCTGTGGGAAGAACTGAAAGCCCCATCATGGAACAGCCCAAAGGAGCATCAATTTTTTCTGCCAAAGCCAGCATTTCCGCCTGTGCATCGGAGGAAACCACACCGCCGCCGAAATAGATAAAGGGTCTTGTACAGTTGTTTATGCACTCAGCAGCTTCGGTAATTCTTATCTCCTTTGCAGGGTGAGGTTCTTCAGGTGTAACGGCAGGCTGAGGGGAATATTCGCAAAGGGCAGTCTGTACGTCCTTGGGTACGTCTATAAGCACCGGTCCCGGTCTTCCCGACATGGCAATGTAAAAAGCCTCTCTTATGGTGTCTGCAAGCTCCTCAACGTTTGCAACAAAGTAATTGTGCTTTGTAATGGGAAGAGTAACACCCGTTATATCTATCTCCTGAAAGGAGTCGGTTGCGATCTGAGAGGTGGATACATTTCCGCAGATGGCAACAAGAGGAACTGAATCAAGATGAGCGGTGGCAATGCCGGTTACAAGGTTTGCGGCACCCGGACCGGAAGTTGCCATAACAACGCCGACCTTGCCGGTAGAACGCGCAAAGCCGTCAGCGGCGTGAGCAGCACCCTGTTCGTGAGCGGTGAGAATATGCTTTATCTCGTCGCTGTACTTGTAAAGTGCGTCGTATACATCAAGAATCTGACCGCCGGGGTATCCGAAAACCGTGTCACAGCCCTGTTCTATAAGAGTGCGAACTATAATTTCTGCGCCGTGAAGGATCATACATATCAATTCCTTATGGTTAGATGTGTGGTGCTGATAAAATTACTGTGCAATAATTATACATCAGCGTGTCAATATCTTATATGATAATACCTCCTGCATATGGCACAGGAGGTATTATGATTTTTGAAATGTTATGAAGCCGATTCTGAATCGAGAGCAACGATCTGAGAAATAATGAGATCTTCATATTTTCCTATATTCTCGCTGTTATTAGTGATTACAAGAGCGGGAAATCTGGCTCCGAATTCAGAGGAATCCGTACCTATTGCAATAAGAGAGTCGAGAATTATGAGATCTTCCTCGGAAAGTCCCTCTGAAGGATAGTTCCTTGCACCGAAGGTCCATGCACGAATATTGTTCAGTGTTTTTGAAAAATCGGGATCAGAGGTCATACGAAGTACGGTTGGATAAGCGGCAAGAGCCTCTTTCTGGCCTGAAAGCTCTGCATTGAGGCGGGCAATTTCGAGAAGCTTGCTGTTTGCCATGCCGCGAAATTCCTCGGGGGGAACAACCGTCCAGGGATTGTAGACAACACTTGTGTTTTCAGGCACGGTATAATTGATAACGTCATCGCTGAAAACAACTTTTTCGCTGCTGTCCTCGGTGTCGATTTCGGTATCAGTGCTGCTTGCAGTGGCTGTCGTTTCCTCGGTAAGTCCGAAATTGCGCTTGGTAAGATCAAAGTTGCTCCAATCTATTTTGCAGGAGCAGGCAGAAAGAGAAAGTATAAAAACAAGAACAAAGAAAAGTGAAATATAACGCTTCATTTTTTTCAGCCCCCATGATATTACTGCAAAGATTTTAACACATATAAAAACAAATTACAACAATAAAGCTTATTTAAGGGAGTCAATATAGTTCTGCAATATAACCACAGCGGCAACAGCATCAACAACAGCCTTGCGTTTTTTACCTCTTGTATCGGTGGAGTTAAGAGCGGTATGAGCACAGACAGTGGAACAGCGTTCGTCGTACATGATGGTTTCAATGCCGCTTGCTTCGCGGATAAGTTCAGCGGTTTTCATAGCGTTTTTAGCGCTTTCTCCCTGAGTGCCGTCCATGTTGAGAGGGAGGCCTACAACAATTCGTTCTGCCTTGAGGCGCAGCGCAACAGCGGCGATTTTTTCAACAAGCTTCGGCATATAGCTTTCACTGATAACTTCCACGGGAGAAGCCAGAAACATTGTAGGGTCACACACGGCGATCCCTGTTCTTGCCTTACCCAGATCAACAGACATTATTATCATGTATAAGCCTCCTCAGTCGTCATAAACCAGCTTGTCGCGGTTTTCCTTTTTCCACCAGGACTGTTTGTTGAGAGTGGAAAGCTCATCAGAAAGGTGGGAGGAATCTCCTTCGAGAATCAGAGTCGGATCATCATTATCGTCAAAATCAATTATTGAAACTGCGGTATTGTCACACCATTCAACTTCATTAAGTGACTCGATGGGGAGTCCTTTTACACGACACATGAGATTGCGTATTGCACAGCCGTGGGAAACGACCGCAACGGTTTTATCTCTGTTTTCTCTGACGATGCAGAGGACAGCATTGTAGATACGCTCATAAACCTCGGTCATGGCCTCACCGTTTTCGGGATGGAATTTCCACGGAGCAAGGCTCCAGTTGTAGGAGTCTTCAGGGTATAGCGTCGGAAAATCAGCCCATCGTTTACCTTCCCATACACCGCCGTTTATTTCCATAAGATCTTCGCGCTGAATGATCGGGTAGCCAAAGTTAAGATTGACAGCCTCTGCAGTTTCCCTTGCGCGGGAAAGGGTGCTTGAGTATATGGCATCAAGAGGAACTTCCTTCATTCTTTCGGAAAGCATACGAAGCTGAGCTCTGCCGTTTTCGCTGGGCAGACCGTCAATATGCCCCTGGAAGGTGCGATCCTTGTTGCCTGATGCTTCACAATGTCTTATTATGTAAATTCTTGTCATGTTATATCCTTTCACAGCCTGTCCGAAAAACAGACAATCGTCCTGCCGCCGCGGAAAATGCCTGCGGCGGCATATTTTAAGCGGCGGACACAGGCAGTCGATAATGGAGCGCTGTGCTGCATCCGTGCGCGTAACTGAAAGCATTCGATGCCCCGACGAATGCTTCCTTACATAATATTCAGTTTACCGATAAAGAGTCACACAAACAGAGTCTGTCCAAGTGCAATAATTACCGGCATGGTAATTATTGAAAGGACGGTAGTTACAGCAACAAGGCTGCTTGCAAGCTGAGAATTTCTGTTGCAAAGACCCGCGAGCATTGTTACAGCGGCAGCGGTAGGTGCCGCTGCTTCTATCAGCAGAGTGGTTTTCCCCGTTAAGGTAAAGGGAACGGGAACAATAAGCAGAAGTGCAAGAACAATAAGGGGAAGCAGTATAAGTCTGACGATAGAAACGGAATAAACTCGAACGTCGCGCAGAGAGGCGAGAAGGTCTGCCTTTGCAAGATGTGCGCCGATTATAACCATTGCAAGAGGGGAGTTGACGTCTGCAAGCATACCGACAGCAGTGCTGACAGGAGTGGGAAGGGGGAGTGAGAAAACGAAAATCAGCACTCCGACGGTAAGCCCGACAGTGCCGGGGTTAAGAAGAACCTTTCGCAGGCTCATTTTACCTGACATGGAGGTGTAACCGACAACCCACTGGAACAGAGTGAATATGCAGACATAGATCGATGCAAACAATACCCCCTCAGCACCGCAGACGGCGCCTGCAAGAGGGATACCCATGAAACCGCCGTTGGTAAGTGCGAGAGCATTGCGAAGCACACATCTATCGTCTTTAGGCTGTTTTCTGTAAAGAAGCAAAGACATAAGATATGTGCCGCCGATAAAAATGACAGATCCTGCAGCCATATACAGAAGCTGAAAAGCAAGAGCGCCGTCAAATTCGCGCTCAAGTGATGAGATCATAACGCAAGGCGTTGCAACATACAAAAGGATTGTAGTAAGCTCTTGAACACCCTTATCTGAAAACCACTTGATTTTGTAGAGCACGAAGCCCACAGCCATCATCAGAAACAGAGATAAAGCCTGAGAGGCAACAGTAATAATATTATTCAGCATCGGTATTTACAGCCTCTTCTTCGATAGTATCTCCTTCGGTGGACTCGGCTTCTTCTGCAGGAGTGTCAGTGTTTTCGGCTGCCTGCCGGTTTTTCTTTGCGCGTTCCTGAGAAAGCACGGTGAACATCCAGATAAGCATGATAACAGCAATACCGCGCAGAACCCAGCCGAGAATATTTACGGTATTACTGTCAAGAAAAGCCTGAGCTGCATGATAGCCGCCGTAGAGCAGGCACAGAATGCCTGCGCCGATGAAAACCTTGTTTTCTTTGGCCATTCTGACAAAAAGAAGCAATGCGGCAATAACGCATACGCCGATGAGCAGATAATCCTTTGATTCCATAAGGCACCTCACAAAAGTGTATTTAACTTATTTATTATACTCCTTATCCTGTTTTTCGTCAATTATACTTTGAGGTCAAAATAAGGAAGGACAGGAATATAATAATCTTTAAGAAGATTTTCGTTGATAGTATATATTAGATATGCTATAATTTTTAAATATATAAGAAAATTCCTTTGGGGTGTATTGAAATGAGATGTAAAAGATGCCATGCGGTTATCAGTGAAGGCCGCAAAGCCTGCCCGAATTGCGGGACACTTATAAGAAAGAAGAGAGGCGGAATCACTCTTTCATCGCAGTCCGGTGTAGATGTAAATCCCTTTGTTGAATGGATAAGCGATGTGATATACAACATAAAGATGTCTGCGAGAAGAGATTGGAGACTTTATCTTGCTGTACCGCTGCTTATCATCGGTATCATACTCCTTCTGAGCATAGGAATCAGCTCATGTTCATGCAGTTGCTCCTCGTGCGGAGGAAAAGAAGCAAAGGCAAAATATGAAGTGAAGGAGAACTCCCGTGAGCCATCGGCTCAGTATGCCGTGGGAGATACCCTTTATTATATCTCAGAAGGTACGATCATGAGTCGCGGCGGCGATGAAACCTACCGCAGCATCTATGAAAGCGCCAGTGCATCTGATTTGCAGTCTGACGACAAGTATCTATACTTCAGAGAGGGCAATATCATAAAGCGCATTGAGCTTGGAAAAACTCCTGTTTCGGGTAGTGATCTTGCGGAAAAGGTACTTGATTTCTCGTCTGATGAAAATTACACTCTCGGATATTTTGTGGCTGAGAGAGAATTGTATTATTATCTCACAGAGAACGGCTCTAAGCTTACGACGTTGTATGCAGAGACGCCGATACTCAGCGGAAGCGGATATGACTTCGGCTACATGAATGGCAGGATTTATTACACCGTTTCGGGTACGGATATCGGTTATGATCTGCACTCTGTAAATACTGACGGAGAAGACGGAAAGCTCAATGTAAGCGGAATATATGACTATGAGCTTGGCGGCGGATACATTTATGCAGTAATCCCGGACGGTGCAGAGGGCAGCAGGCTTGTAAGATATGATACCGACGGTAAGGAACTTGTAAAGTGGGATATAAAGGGAATAACAGGAGGTGAAATCACCTCTGTTGCCGCAAATGACACATGGATGTGCCTTGCGGTAAAGACAGAAAACGGCAGTGTTGTTTACCGCATAGAGCATACCGGAACAGATGTTGCAAGCGTATTCCCGTATTCGTCCCGGATAGAAATAACGGGAGTAAGCGGCGATTGGTATGCATTTGAAAGCATTCTTACGGCTGACGGCAAAGAAACAGGACGGGAGTATGCAATCAGAAACAGCAGAAGCGGCAAATCTGCGATGTAGAAAGGAAAGAAATGAAACGTAAATGGTTTCGGGCGTTGTTCAGAAGAAGGATAATTGTAGCACTGATAATCCTTGCTCAGCTTGGTGCTTTTGTATTGCTGCTTTACAGCGGCAGTGTATATTCAAAGGTTCTTTCGGTATTATTCAATCTTACAAGCCTTGCGGTATCACTGCATATCGTAGTCAAGCGTGAGATAGGAGCATATAAGCTCACATGGGTGTTTCTTATACTGCTGTTCCCGGTTTTCGGAGGACTGTTTTATCTTCATGTGCATTTTCAGGAAGCGAACAGAAGATATGCAAAGCGGCTTGATAAGATCGAAAACGTGAGCAGAGACCTGTACCTGATGCAGGGAGACAGAAGAGCAGAAGCAATAAAGGAGATAGAGGCGCATTCGCGACAGATAAATTACCTGCAGAATACGGTGGGGTTTCCTGTCTATAAAAGCACAGCAACAGAATTTCTCCCGTCGGGAGAGCGTATGCTTGAAGTTCTTCTCAGCGAGCTTGAAAAAGCAGAAAAATATATTTTTATGGAGTTTTTTATTATCGAAGAAGGGGTAATGTGGAATTCCATACTTGAAGTTCTGAAGGAAAAAGCGAAGCGGGGAGTGGAGGTTCGCATTCTGTATGACGACATGGGCTGTTTTCTGCGTCTGCCTGCAAATTATCCAAAGCAGCTTGCAGAAAGCGGAATAAAGTGTACAGTGTTCAATCCTTTCAGACCCTTGCTCGGAACCATACAAAACAACCGCGACCACAGAAAGATTGCAGTTGTTGACGGCAAAAGTGCCATAACAGGCGGAGTCAATCTTGCGGATGAATATATAAATGCAGTGGAAAAGTTTGGAGTCTGGAAGGACGCAGCGCTTCTTCTGCGCGGTGAAGCTGCATGGAGTTTTACTCTTACATTCCTTAGAATGTGGGCACTGGCGAATAATTCATCGGAGGATTATAAGTGCTTCTATCCATGGGGCGAAGAAACGTGCAGTGAGCCTGATGACGGCTGGGTGATACCTTATGCAGACAGTCCTCTTGACGATGAAAATGTCAGTGCGCGTGTTTATATGCACATGATAAGCAGTGCAAAAAAGTATCTGTATATATGCACGCCTTATCTTGTTGTTGATGACAGCGTGGTAGCAGAGCTTGCCCTTGCGGCAGAAAGCGGCGTTGATGTGCGCATAATCACCCCTCATAAGTGGGATAAGTGGTATGTTCATATGACCACAAGGTCATATTACCGCGAGCTTATAGAAGCAGGCGTCAGAATATATGAGTATTCCGAGGGCTTTATTCATTCGAAAACCTTTGTGTCAGACGACGAGACTGCTGTAGTCGGTACGATCAACATGGATTACAGAAGTCTGTATCTGCATTTTGAATGTGCCGCATGGATGTGCAAAAGCACTGCAGTAGGGCAGGTCAGAGACGAATTTGAAAGTACACTTGAAAAGTGTGAGGAAATAACAGCGGAAGCCTGCCGATATAATGTATTTGTTCGTCTGATTCAGAATATTTTCAGACTTTTCGCACCTCTTATGTAAATAAAAAGGAGCTATATAACGAATTTCGTTATATAGCTCTTATGCTTATTTCTCCGGATTGAAGTGCTTCCTTCGTGCCGTCATCGTATTGAACCATCAGTCTGCATTCGCTGTCTATATCCAGCGCCAGAGCAGACCGCACCGTATCGGCACGGATGACGTTTATTCTTCTTCCGATAACGCAGCTTCTTTTTCTGTATTCATCAATGAATGAAGAGCTGTCGATATTGTCGCACAGCTCTAAGAAGCTGTTGATAAAGGCAGCGGCAAGGTTATTTCTGAGATTTTCCCGAGGTTCATCAAAAATATGACCTGCAATAGTCGAAAGCTCATCGGGAAAGCCGCCTTGCGGAGAATAGACATTTATTCCGATTCCCACAATTACATTTGCGCTTATGTTGGGAGAAGTAATGATCTCAGTAAGAATACCGCATATCTTTCTGTTGTCTGAAATAAGGTCATTGACCCATTTTATCTGAGGGCTTTTTCCGCTGACAGATTCAATTGCATGGCAGGCGGCAACTGCAGCGGCAGGAGTCAGAAGAATATATTTATCGAGCGGAACAGACGGCTTGAACCGCAGACTCAGATAAAGTCCGCTGTCATGAGGGGAGAAGAAGCTTCTGCCGAGTCTGCCCCGTCCTGCGGTCTGGGAAAGTGCGATAAGAGCGCATTCGCGGTCATAAGAGGGCTCTTTCAGAATGCTGTTTGTAGAAGTGACCTCATTTCTGCACTCTATTCGTACAGCACTTGCCCGCCCGGTCAGCGCTCCTTGTATTTTTTCTTCGCAAAGTCTGTCAGTACTGATCAAGATAATATCCTCATTTTCTTTGATAGGTCTGGGATTCACCTGTTGACAGCAGAGTGAACACGGCGGAATTGCCGTCGATACTGAAGGTGAAAGTTATAGATTCACCGTCATCATAGTGAAGTTTGAGAAGATCACCGTCTGCGGTGTAGGTTCCGTGGCGGTAGACTTTTTCCGTTTCACCGCTGATAATAAGCAGACTGACCTCTCCGTCGGGTGAAAACTCAATAGCGACCGAGCCGCCCGATTCAGAAGAAACCCATGTACCGCACAGCTCGTGCCTTCTGTTTAAGGCACAGCTGACAGCAGATACGATAATAACTGCAGCAATCAGAAAGAGTATGATTCCGTATGCAACAGTCCGATTCTGCCGTGCAGTTGTTTTGAGCTTCAGAGAAGACGCAGCTTTTCCCGTACTGCGGACAATAGCCTTGTCTACAGCGGAGAGAGCCTTTCCGATGTTATCCGCACATCGTGACAGGAATGACGGTTCGCGAAAGCTTTCATCGGAAGTGTCAATTTCACGGGAGACCTCCTGAGCGATTCCTCTGTTTCCGCCACCCCAGCATTCGCCGCAAACGGAACACTTTTTTGTTCTGCTGTCAATTTCACCGCCGCATAAAGCACAACGCATCTTTTCAGCCTCCGCGGTTATTTCCTGTTAAGAGTGATGTCGCCTTCAGAACAGCGGAATACTATCTGATTGTTGTTGACTACCTTTGAATAGCCGACTACTGTGATAGTATCGCTGGAATAGGGGACTTTGATTATAAGGTCAGTTCTGCCGTCGTCCTTAACGGTGAATGAGCCTGTGGTTTTGACAGTAACAAAACCGACCTTGAAATTAACATCAGCATTTCCGTTTTTGTCGATCTTGATATTGATGGTCTTGACCTTTGAGCCGATAACGGAAATATTCAGTGCGGAAATATCAGCCTTCCAGCTGCCGACAGAAGTTTCACGGACAAGTTTGCCGATGGCGGGTGCGGTAGTTGTGGGCTTTGTGGTGGTTGTGGTCTTTTTGGTGGTAGTTGTGGTCTTTTTTGTAGTAAACATAGTAGTTGTAGTAGTCGTTGTCTCAGATGTTGTAGTGGTGGTCGTGGTGGTGAATATATCGGTCGAGGAAGAGGTGTCTGTTACCGATACATCAGTTTCGGAAACAGATATGATTGATTTCCAGATGCTTTTGGCGTAATCAATGGGGTTTTCGCCCCTGATAAGCAATATGCCGCATAGGAGAACAGTGATAATCAATACAGAAAATAAAGCTATAAGAAGGAATCTCAGGAAGCAGCCCGATCTTTTTTTGCGTTTTGTTTCTTCAACGCTTTCATAATAGCCGCTGTATGTTTCTTCAAGCTCAGAATCATATTTTCTGTGCTGTCCGATAAATTCACGTTCCTCGGGAGGAATATAATCATCATCGGGAGTTAAATCCACTGTAGAAGCGGTTTTTCTTATGATATCTTCATCGATCTTTGCGCCGTTTCGAATTTTCTGAGGTGCACCGCAGTGAGGGCAGAACAGATCGCCCTCCATCATTTCGGCAGAACATTTTGTACAGAACATTAAATCACCCCGTTAGTTTAGCTTTTCAAAATCATATGTGTGAGATGGCTGATCACGGCTTGAAATAATCATTTTATCCGCATCAATGCTGTAAATGACATCGACGGCAATTTTCTCGCCGTAGTAATCGAGATCAAGATGAACACTCTTATTGTCACCGTCATCAGAAAGTGTGTATGTGCCTGCAAGATCGTATCCTGCAAGCATTGAATCCTGAGGCAGGATTTTGACATTGCCTTCCTTGTCAAAATCCCATACGGTGTCAACCCGTGTAAATGGTATGCCGGTTATGCCGAAGCGAAGAGGTTCAATTTCACCCTGCCATTTTCCGACAATTGCAGGAGTTGACTTTCCGCCTGTGCCGGTGATGATAAGCAGCAGGACTATAAGAAATACAGTAATGATTGCCGCTCCTGCAACAGCCATGATAAGCGGCTTTGGTATATTTTTCTTTTTGCTGAGACGGTCAGCATCATCAATGGACATTTTTACATAAACAAAGCCCTCGGGGAGACGGTCGAGGACGACCTTCGAAGCATCGTCTGATACCCTGCTTTCGCGAAGCTGTGCCTTCATGCGGTTATATTCACGAACTGCGGCAGTCTCAGCCGAAGAAGATTCCCTGATTGCAGCAAAGGTAAGCGTGCGATCAAGATCTTCTTTTGGAGAATCGGGAACGTTTGCCGCGGGAGGAGCAGCCTTTGGGACTGGGGGAGGTGCGGGAGTATAGCTCGGAGTCACGCTCGGAACAGCGGATGCCGAATAACTTGCAGGCTCCTGAATCGGTTCGGGGTCGGGGATAGAGTAATTATATGCTTCTGGAATATACTCCTGTACAGGTTCGGGAGTATGCACAGGCTCATGTTGTTTAACCTGGACCCGAGGGGTGCCGACAGGAGGTGTATGACGTGCAGTCATCTCTGCACCGCATTTAGGACAGATAATTTCATTTTTATAGGTGCGTCGTCCGCACTTGGGACAGATCATTTGAATCCCGCCTTTGCCACACTGTATTGGTGCTTATTGAAAAGATTATACCACATTATTCCGGAGTTGTGAACAGTTACATAAAAAAACACCCCGACAATTTTGTCGGGGTGAAAAGTCAGACTAAGAAGAAAGCTTCATGTCGCCGCTCTTGATGAGATTCAGCTTGCGCATACCCTCAGAGAAGAGAAGCGCGAGAATGGCGGGAAGAACAAACTCAAGAAGAGCAATAATTCCGAGAGTTTCCCATGTGCCGCGTCCGTCAGCCATCATGGTATCGAAGGTCATTATGGGACCTACAAGACCGGAAGTGCCCATACCTGCACCGGTAGCATTGCACTTGAGGTTGAATACACAGGTGCTGAGAGGACCGACGATAGCGCTTGAAAGAATAGCAGGGAACCAGATAAGAGGACGGCGGATGATGTTCTGTATCTGGATCATGGAAGTGCCTACGCCCTGAGCAATAAGACCGCCAACCTTATTTTCTCTGTAGCTTGCAACAGCAAAGCCGACCATCTGAGCACAGCAGCCTACAACTGCGGCACCGGCGGCAATTCCGCTGAGACCGAGAGAAATGCCGATGGCAGCAGAGCTGATAGGCAGAGTAAGAGCGATACCCATGAGAACTGAAACGACAATGCCCATGAGGAGAGGCTGCTGAACAGTACCCCAGTTGATGAGACCGCCGACATAGGTCATAAAGGAAGAGATGGGAGAGCCGAGAAGGAGTCCCACAGTTGCGCCTACAGCGATTCCGATAAAGGGGGTGACGATGATATCCATTGCGGTCTTGCCGGAGACAAGACGAGCAATCTCAATAGCTGCGTAGGCGGCAAGAAAAGCGCCGAGAGGTTCACCGGGACCTCTGAGTATCATTGCACCTTCAGAAATAAGAGTACCTCCGAGTATGTTGTTTGCATAAGCACCGATCATACCGGAAACACCTGCGGCAGTGACAACGAGAGGAGAAGTCTCTTTGAGTTTGACGGCAACACCGACACCGATGCCTGCGCCGGTGATGAGTTTTGCAACAGTAGATATTGCAACTACAAGAGAACCTACGGTGGTATTGACGCCTATCAACGTGCCTATCTGACCGAGGATAGTACCTGCGATAAGAGTGCAGAACAGACCGAGAGCCATACCTGACAGACCGTCAATGAAGAATCTGTTTAAAAAGCTTAGTATGTGTTTCATGATGACATCCTTTTTATTTTATTGAGAATATTTACAAGTAATAATATAACCATCCTCGACAGTTTTCGCAATTGTAAAAATACCCTAAGATAATCAACATAAAACTCAGAAATATATGAAATAATCAATTAAAACAGAGAGGGGGGATATATACCGTTTTCGTGAAGCTTTCTGATATTTTCCTGAACAAAAACCAGATCTTGAAGGTGAGTTACACCGAGCCATTGTGAATCAACAGGTACGGTTTTAATGTTTATCTGTTTATCCTTTATCATTTTGTCAATCATAACAGGCAGCGGAAGCTCAGAGGTAAGATCATTTTCGCTGAGTCTGTTGAAGAAATCATCAAAATAGGGCTGAGCCTTTTGGGGGAAAGTCGGAGTGACAGCCCAAACGTTCATTGAAGTGGGAGTGTTTGCAGGGAGGGGGACGCCTACACCGCTTCGGATAATTCCGTCAGCGTTAAGCTCTATGCCGGCCGTTTCAGTGATCGATACAAGGTTAAGGTCCTCATCTGCCTGACAGATGCCTCTTGTAACAGATCCGGCGGAAGAAAGAGTATTGCAAAGAGGAAAAACGGCAAGGCCTGCCTGAGATTCTTCCATGCTGTTCATAAATGCGGACATAAGACGGAAGGTGTTCTTTCCGTAAAAATCATCTGCATTTATGATGAGAGTGGGATAATCGATAAACTGAGCGGCGCACATAAGAGCATGAGCAGTGCCGTAAGGCTTTATTCTTTCTGCTGGAGCATCGAAAAAGGAGGGGAGAGTATCGTCCTCCTGGTCGCAGAAAATGATCTCATGCTTTTCAAAATATTCGCTGTAGCGCATTTCCAGCATCGGACGCATTTCATTACGGACAACAATAATGATTCTGTCGAAACCGAATTCAAGGGCATCATGAATTGAATAATCGAGCATGGTCTCACCGTTCGGGCCGACAGGGACAAATTGCTTTTGCCCGCCGAATCGTGAGCCCATACCTGCAGCCATTATAAGAAGTGAGTTATTAAGCATGTTTTTTACCTCCAATATTACTTTGGTATAATTATACCTATTGGTTTTTCTGCGGTCAATAATTAATTGGTTTTTACAAAAATTAATATTTTATTTTCATAATTATAGCATATATGTGTTGTTTTGAGGGGGAACGCGATGTATAATTGTTCCAACATATGAGGGGAGATGTTTTTGTGAGTAACCCTAAAGTGAGATTTCTGATAAATCTTGCGTTTTATGCTACGATTATAACTCTGTTTTTCCTTGCGCTGCAGTATATATTGCCGCTTGTCATGCCATTTGTTATCGCATTTGTCATAGCTTCGCTGGTACAGCCGATCACAAGATTCATAAAAAAGATTATAAAGTTCATACCGAAGAAGCTTCTGGCAGGTCTCTTTATCCTTATTTTCTACGGTACAATAGGAGTAGGTGTTGTTTATCTTTGTATCTGGCTGGTCAGAGAGCTTGTAATGTTTGCGGAAGGGGTTCCGGATTTTATAATGGAAACCACCGCAATGATAGAATCGGCAACACAGGAAGATATAGCGAATTTCTTCTCAGGGCTTCCCGTATGGATGGGAAAACCGCTTGAGCAATTTACGATGAGCATTGCAGAGGATGTTCCCGGCAAGCTGGTTGAATATGCCGAAAACTTCAAGGATCAGCTGCTTCCGGCAATAGGAGACCTCGGAACAAATACAGTTGGCGCAATAATCAAGCTTATTCTGGATATTCCCGGAGTGGTAGTTGTCGTAATTGTAACGATAATTGCAACATTCTTTATCGGAATTGATTATGACAATCTTACCGAGCTTATTATGAAAGCCTTTCCGAAAAGAGCAAGGCCTACTGTTGAGAAGGTCAAGAGATACGCAGCTGATACCGTTGCGGGCTTGCTCAAAACATACATCCTGCTTATGACACTGACCTTTGCTGAGCTTGCTCTCGGTTTTTCTGCGATCAACCTTATAGGTAAAAGCTTGGGTATAGAAATAGAGTATGTTGTTCTTCTGGCGCTTCTGATAGCTATTGTTGACATTCTTCCTGTTCTGGGTGTCGGCGCCGTGCTTATTCCGTGGGGCATCATCGATTTCATAATCGGAGAATGGCAGATGGGTCTTATGATACTGGCGCTGTATATCTTCATAACCCTGCTGAGAAACTATTTGGAACCCAAGATAATCGGAACAAAATACGGAATGCATCCGCTGGTCACTCTGATTGCAATTTATGTAGGCGGTCAGTTGTTTGGTGTTATCGGAATATTTGCTCTGCCTCTGACCTGCATAATTCTCAAGAGACTCTATGATGTAGGCGCAATAAAAAAGCCCTTTGATGATGGAGACGATGAGAAAGACGAACAGTTGGAAAACGAAAAAGAAACAAAGACAGAAGCTTTGGCGGAAGCAGTCGAAGAAACAGAAGAACCCGCATTGATTTCAGCAGAATAAAAAGACAAATCCCCTGAGAAAACTCTCAGGGGATTTACCGTTACTGCTTGAAAACGCCTTTTGAATTCAGGATGGAAGTACTGTAAATAAAAAGCACATCACAATCGGTATTGAATTCAACATAATTTGTAATTATCGAGGGATGGATATAACGGGTATCGGCGACAATTATTTCACTGTAGCCTTCAATGAGAAGAGGAACGAGACTGCTGCCGAAAGAATCTCTGAAAACAACAAGCTGTCTGCCGCTTGTCTGAGAAGGATTCTCAATTTTCAGAAGCGCCTTGGCACCGCCGAGGAACACATCGTAAGGATCAACATTTTCAAAATCAGAAAACTCGTAGACGGGTGCGGAGGAGTTGGTTTCATAATCGGTAACAGTGCAGCTTTCGATTACGGGATTTGTCATAAGAACAATATCTTCGGAAGGCATGGGGAAGGCAGATTGAACGCTGTAGGTGCCCTCAAAGCCGTTGAGAACGATCTGCTCATGATCGCTGTCAGAAACCTCACAGCCCATCTCGGAAAGGATATGCGAAGCAACAGGGAGAATGCTTGACTGGTTCCAGTGGGGGTCGGTGGTGTAATAATCGTCTCCGCTGAGCAGAGGGAAGATATCGATATATGAAATATCATCGTTTACACCATTTTTGAAAATGGAAAGAAGCTCATCGTAATCATAGTGGAGATAGCCGTTACTCTCAGCATAGAAATAATTCTTGTCGGGGATAACACAGAAATAAGCATCGGTATCGCTGAGTGCAAAATAACTGTCATAAAGCTTGTTCACGCTGACAGCGGCAGAGGAGACAGCTTCGCTGTTGAGTGTGGGATCCATACTGCAGGCAGAGCCGTCAACGATATAGTAGCCGTTATAATCTTTCTGCCAGAGCATATAAAAACGAGTGACGGCTGAGGCGGCGCGGAAATCATCGCGCTGAGGGAACTGCTCAATAAGGTAAGTTTCTATCCATGAAAGATACTCAGCAAGGCTGTATTCTTTGCCGCGTCTTTCAGCGGCTTCCTTTTTTTCTGAATAGGTTTCAAATTGTTCAAGCGCGCGTCTCTCTGAACTTGAGTATTCGCTGTCCTTCAGTATGAGAGAAAAAACAGCAAAGAATAAGAGCCAGACAACGAAAGAAACAGTGATTATTATTCTTTTAGCTTTCATTTTTTACCCTCCTAAAATCTGAAATAGAGAAACGGTGAAAAGCTTCCGCCTACAATATAACCTGTGCAGATAATGAGCAATGCGATATAGATAAGAGGCTCTGCAACGATGGAGATCTTCTGCACAACGCTGTAGGAATTAAGCTTCGTGACAAGCTTTTTCGGAAAAGGAGTTGCAAAGAAAGCGGCAAGAATTATAAGAAGGAGCGCACTCTGCAGATAGTAAAGGACAGAAGCATCAGAAAAATCAAGACCCGTAAAACCGAACATGCCGCCGATATGACGGAGTGCATCGGAAAGGGTGGGTGCATTGAAGATAATGAAGCTTATGTTGACAAAGAAGAGAACATAAAGAATACCGAAGACCTTCGGGATCTTTTCAAGATATCTTCCGAGGAAAAGCTTCTCAATAAGAAGGAAGAATGCAAAGAACAGCCCCCAAATGACAAAGTTCCATGCGGCGCCGTGCCAGAGACCTGTGAGAGACCAGACAACGAGAATGTTTAAGAACCAGCGCCATTTTGAGCAGCGATTGCCGCCGAGGGGGATATATACATAGTCTCTGAACCATGAGCCGAGAGAAATATGCCATCTGCGCCAGAATTCGGATATGCTTCTGGAAATATAGGGGTAGTTGAAGTTTTCCATGAAATTGAATCCGAACATTCTTCCCATGCCTATTGCCATGTCACTGTAGCCGGAGAAATCAAAGTATATCTGAAGTGAAAAACAGATGGCTGAGAGCCAGCAGGCAAGAACGGTATCTGTACCGAACTTATCTGCAAAAGCGGCAAGAGAGTCGGCAATAATGATCTTTTTTGAAAGACCTATAATGAATCTGCCGACGCCGTAAGAAAACATCTCAAAGGAGTGGGTTCTGTTTTTCAGTTCATCGGCAACAGTCTGATATCTGACGATAGGACCTGCGATAAGCTGAGGAAAGAGAGAAACATAAGTTGCAAGAGTGAACGGATTACGCTGAGCAGGTACTTCGCCGCGGTGAACGTCAATTATATAGGAGATGATCTGGAAGGTGTAAAAGCTGATTCCGATAGGAAGAACTATATCAAGAAGCTTTGCTTCCAGTCCCGTCAGACCTGCGAAAGTGGAAATAAAAAAGTTTGTGTATTTGAAAAAGCCGAGAATAAGCAACAGAATGCCGACAGAGCCTATAAGAATAGGCTTGCTGAATTTGGTGCCACGGTGCTTTTCAACCAGGAGTCCCGAAAGGTAGCCCACGATGCACGCAGTGAGCATAAGCAAGCAATATTTGGGTTCACCCCAGAAGTAAAAAAGAAAGCTTGCAGCCAGAAGAACGTAGTTCTTGGCGGCTTTAGGTACTGCGAAATAAATCAGAATAACCGCAGGCAGAAACCAGTAAAGAAATGTAATACTTGAAAATACCACAGCTTTGTACCTCCTTGCATAGAAACGGGCGCACAGTTTATCAGTGCGCCCGGAATAATTTCATTTGGGAAATATCAGAGATTGTTGAAAGCGTTGATGACAGCATCAATCTCGCTCTGAGAACCCATGATGAACAGGACATTTGAGCCGCTTACAACGGTGTCGGCGGCCTCAGCTTCGACACAGATAAGCTTGCGAAGGTCGGCTTTTTCTTCAAGCTCGGAAGCAAGAGCCTTTGCATCCTGTGTTTCGGACACCCTGAATACTATCATGGTAAAAGGATTTGTGTTCATCATGGGAACATGGGCTACAGCTTCGGCAAAGGGAGATTCGATGGACTCTGCACCGATCAGATATGCGACGGTTGAGCTGTCAACAGGCTCAGTCATGAAAGAGAAAAACTCAAGATCTGAACCGCTTGCGGTCTGAGCAACAATGTCGGAGAGAGACATTTCATCAAGAACGGATGCCGAAGGCTTATCGGTGTTTTCACTGCCGTTATCGGTGTTGTTTTTGGTGCCGCAGGCGGTGAAGGACATCACAAGCCCCAGAGTAAGAATAAGTGCAAAAAACTTTTTCATGTATTATACTCCTGTTTTTTCTTGTATTTTAACCCGTATGAATATTGTTCATTCAGGTCTCAATACAAAAACACAAAAGGAGCATGATTGGTTGGAAAGAAAATTTTATTATTTCAAATTCTCAAGATATTCCTCAAGGCAAAGACCGCCTGAATAAATCTCAGCAGCAACCTCCTTGCCCACATAGCGATAGTGCCAGGGCTCGTAGTCGATGCCTGTGATGGACAGTTTGTTTTCGGGATATCTTCTGATAAAACCGTACTTCCAGCTGTTGGTCTCGAACCAGTCATAGAAGGTGTCGATGGACATATCATCTATGATACCGATATCGAAAGCAATGCCAAGATGATGTTCGCTTGTGCCTACGGGAGCTACCCAGTGACTTGCCTCGACGGTAGCATCATATGCGGAATAGCCGTCAGCAATAAGCTGGTCATACTTTTCATCCCAGAGAGCCTGCTGGGTTTCGAAATCTCTGTAGCCGGAGCTTACAACAGGGCTGAGACCTGCTGCACGGGCATCGTTGAACATTTCCTGGAGCTCGGGGTAGATTCTCGAGTCGATAAGTCTGCCGTCGGAAAGCTCGGTGGTTTCGGGGATTTCCCAGTTTTCGGGAATAGGATTATCTGCGTTGACAAGAATCAGATTCCAGCCTTCGGCAGTTGCAGGATTGCCGGATGCATCGGAAACGGGAGTTTCTGTATCGTTGGGCTGAGCGGAGTCATTTTTCTTGCCGCCGCAGGCGGAAAGGAGAGAGAGGGAGAGAATCAGAACGAGGATCAGGGGAATAATTCTTTTCAGTACTGTTTTCATGTAAACATTCCTTTCTGGATATTATCTCACGGTGATTCTAACACAAGTTATGCGATAAATAAACCCAAAACAGAAAAAATTAACAATGGTCACAAAATTTTAATCAATCTTCACTTTACATATGAATAACGGAATGATATGATTTATGATATTAAATGTAATGGGGGTATACAGCTTATGTTTAAAATTTTCACAGAGTCCTCCTGCAATCTGCCCAAATCACATCTTGATAAATATGATGTCAGCGTTATCTGCTGGACATACCTTATTGACGGCAAAGAGGTTACAACAAAAGAAAGTATTGATGATTTTGACGGGCATAAGTATTACGACCGCCTGAGAGCAGGAGCGGAAGCCAAGACTTCCCTTATAAATGCCGACAGCTTTGTGGAAGCATTTGAACCTACTCTTGCAGACGGCAGAGATATTGTATTTATTCTTCTTTCATCAGGAATAAGCGGAACGTATCAGGCGGCTGTCATGGCAGCAGATATGCTTTCCGAGAAGTATGAAAACAAGGTCTATGTAATAGATTCAAAGGGAGCGGGCTTCGGAGTCGGTTTGCTGGTATGCCGTGCAGGTGAATTGCGCAGAAAGGGAAAGACAGCAAAAGAGACAGCGGAGATTCTGACAGGAGAAACAGGTAATCTCTGCCAGTTCTTTACTGTAGGAAATCTCACCGCGCTTCGTAAGGGTGGCAGAATATCAAATGCAACTGCAATAATAGGTACTGCTCTGCAGATCAAGCCCATTCTTTACGGCTGTAAGGGTAAAATCGAAGCTTTCAAGAAGGTAAGAGGGCGCAGAGCGTCGATACTGGAGCTTGCTGAGCTTTACAGACAGAAGGTAGTGAATGCAGGTAAACAGCTTGTTGCAATTTCACATTGTGACTGTCCTGATGATGCAGGTGTTCTTGCAGAGCTTATAAACTCAATTGCAAAACCGCTGGAGCTTCTCATCAGATGTCACGAGCCCATGACAGGAAGTCACCTCGGTCCTGATTCTCTTGCCCTGTTTTTCTTTGGGAATATATAAAACAAGCCATTCGCCTTTTGGCGAATGGCTTGTTTTTTAAAGACTATGCTATTATACCTTTGAGAAGAACGGCACGGCAGGGGGATCCTTCAGCACCTTTTATTTTGAGAGGCGCAGCAACAAGATAATAATCACCGACCTCAACTTTGCTCAGATTAAGCCCTTCAAGAAGTGCTGCACCTGCACCGAGCAGCTCGAGATGAACCGCTCTCGGAGCTGACGGGTCGCCGACAGACATGGTTTCGACACCCACAAGCTTTATGCCGCCCTGAGCGAGAACAAAAGCAGCACTCTGAGTGATTGAACCGTTGCCCTTGATGAGCAGACGCTTTCTTATGACAGGCAGCAGCTCCTCGGCTTCCTGACCTGTAAGGGGATGGTCGCATTCGATAACAGTGCAGTAGCCGACACATTTGTCAAGAGACACGTTTTCTATAGACTCACCGTCTTCGATGAAATGCAGGGGAGCATCCACATGTGTGCCGTTGTGAACACACATATGAAGATTTGAAAGATTATACATTGAGCCCTCTGCCATACTCATGACGGTCTCGAGCTTGGGACCGTCATCATCGGGATAACGTGGAGCAGATAAAAGCTCGCGGGAAATATCGTAAATTGTCATGTTATACCACCTCGCATCGATTGTATCACAAAAGCATAACGAACGCAAATAAATAAAAGAATAAAAATGTCTCAGGGTATGGAAAAACAGTGAGCATTGTGTTATAATTAACAAAAATCCTTTTATGAATGGATGGCGTTGCCCTGATGAATAATATAAAATATGCTGTTGTACTTTGCGACGGAATGTCTGATTATCCCGTTGAAGCACTCGGAGGAAAAACTCCCATGGAATGTGCAGATAAGCCCAATATGGACTATTTTGCAGCAAACGGTATATGCGGACTGGTCTCGAATGTTCCCGAAGGAATGAAGCCGGGAAGTGATGTGGCAAATCTTTCTGTAATGGGTTATGATCCGAAGCAGTATTATTCGGGAAGATCACCGCTTGAGGCTGTAAGCATGGGAATCAAGCTTGAGAGTACAGATGTTGCTCTCAGATGCAATCTCGTAACTCTCTCCGATGAAGAGAATTATGAGGATAAGAAAATGGTTGATTATTGCGCAGGGGATATCTCAACTGCAGAGGCATCCGAGCTTATAAAGGCTGTGCATGAAGCCTTCGGAAATGAAAAGTATGAATTTTATCCCGGTTTTTCCTACAGACACTGTCTTGTATGGCACGGCGGAAGTGCTGATATAGGAACCCTGACACCCCCTCACGATATTTCCGGCAGGGTAGTGGGCGAATATCTCAGAAGCTTTGACGGTGCGCCAGAAATGCTTGAAATGATGAAGAAGAGCGTTGAAGTGCTGAAAAACCACCCTGTGAATATTGCGAGAATTGAAGCAGGCAAGCGCCCTGCGAACTCCATATGGCTGTGGGGACAGGGAACAGCCCCGTCTCTTGATCTTTTTGAGGAAAAATACGGAAAGAAAGGCGCTGTTGTATCTGCTGTTGACCTTATCAAGGGCATTGGCATCTGTGCAGGCATGAAGATCTGTGAGGTGAAGGGTGCAACAGGCTATGTTGACACCGACTTTGACGGAAAAGTAAAGGCTGCGATTGCAGAGCTCCATAACGGAGCGGACTTTGCATATCTGCATTTTGAGGCTCCCGATGAGTGCGGTCACAGGGGCGAAATGGAGAATAAGGTAAAATCCATCGAGCTGATTGACAGCAAGGTGCTTTCGGTGCTCAGGGAAGAGCTTGACAAATATGACAATTATCGTCTGCTGATACTCCCCGATCATCCGACTCCTCTTGCCACCATGACTCACGAAATGGATCCAGTGCCTTTCATTCTTTATGATAAAAAGGCAGATAAGGGAATTACAGAGTGTGAACGTGCAAGCGAGAAAACCGCAAAAGCGAGCGGAGTGACTGTGGATCAGGGCTGCATGCTTATGAATATTCTTTTTGAAAATACCGCTCTTTAAATCTGTATTTGAGGTGATCCTATGAAAAGGGGTACGATATTCTTACTTCTGATAATATGCATATTATCTGTGCTTATGGCATCGGGCTGTGACGGCTGTGCAAAAAGCAATGCCGAGGCAGGAAAAACAGAGGTCAACTACAGCGATGATTATCAGGCTTCAACGCAGATAGATTATGATAATATTACAGTGCAGGTGCGCACCAGTTCATCTGCATATTTTTCCGGATCAATTATTTCGGTCACAGCTGTAATAGAGAATAAGTCGAGTGATTATTATAAGGTTGCTCCTGCAGATGCAGGATTCAGAATCTATGTAATGGCTGATGGGTATGAGCTTATTCCGGCAGGTGCAGTGTCCCCGTCGGACACACCCTTTATCCTTGAGCCAAACGGAAGTGTCAGTGTAACACGGGAATATAAATCAAAGGTTATGTTCTCGCAAAAAGAAAAAATGCTCTGGGAATGTGAGCCTATAGCAATTGTTAATGTGAAGATAAGTGAACCTGCCGTGTCCAGACAGGCTGCGCTTGATGCGGAACTTACAGACCAAATAAGTGCAAGGACTTCGTTTATGATGTACGGAACCGGAGAAGAACCATAATAAATTTAAAACGAAGCTGTGTTTCGGCACGGCTTCGTTTTAACTGTCTTTACATATTTTAAGAAGGTGTTGACTTGAAAAACAAAGCAAAAGCAGAAAAGAGAAAAACTCCCAACAGTGTTCTGATACGGCGCTTTCTGCCGTATTATAAGCCGTACCTGGGCTTGATGATATTTGACCTGTTCTGTGCATTGCTGACAACAGGCTGTGACCTGTATCTGCCCACAATAGTACAGAAGATAACAAAGGACGGAATAGAAGACCCTGCGGCAATGACGGTTCGCGGAATACTGATAATTGGCGGAGTATATCTTGCCATGCGCCTTGTGGATACTGCCGCAAACTTTTTCATGGCAAGTGTAGGACATATCACGGGTACGAAGATCGAAACCGATATGCGCCGTGACCTGTTCGGTCACCTTCAGAAGCTTTCATTCTCTTATTATGATGAGACAAAGATAGGTCAGCTTATGAGCCGTATAACAAATGACCTGTTCGATGTTACTGAGTTTGCACATCACTGTCCTGAGGAATTCTTCATTGCAGGCGTAAAGATAATCGGTGCATTTATAATTCTCTGCTTTGTAAATGTTCCTCTGACTTGCATAATCTTTGCGGTAATACCGCTTATAATGATTGCAACACGTTTCTTCAACAAGAAGATGCGTGCCGCATTTTCCGAATCAAGAGTCAAGGTCGGTGAGCTTAATTCTCAGATAGAGGACAGCCTTCTCGGCGTGCGCGTTGTTCGCTCCTTTGCAAATGAGGATATCGAAGAAAAGAAATTCAAAAAAGGCAATGAGGCATTTCTGAGTGTAAAGAAACGTGCCTATTACTATATGGCAGGCTTCCATTCGAGTACCCGTTTCTTTGACGGACTTATGTATATTCTCGTAGTAGTGTTCGGCGCACTTTTTGTAAAGGAAGGAAAGATCGGAGCGCCCGAGCTTGTCATGTATCTGCTCTATGTAAATACTCTGCTTACCTCCATCAGAAGAATAGTGGAATTCACCGAGCAGTTCCAGAGGGGTATGACAGGAATCGAGCGTTTTACGGAGATTCTCGATACACCCATTACAATAAAAGATGCTCCGGATGCTGAAACTCTCAGCGATGTTAAGGGAGAAATTGAATTTAAGAATGTTGAATTCAGATATTCAGACAGAAATGACTATGTGCTTTCAGGTATAAACCTAAAGGTTTCAAAGGGCGAGAATATAGCGCTTGTAGGACCCTCGGGCGGCGGCAAAACAACGCTCTGCAGCCTTATTCCGCGTTTCTATGAGGTTACGGGCGGTGCTATTACCATAGACGGCAAGGATATAAAAGACCTGACCTTGGAATCCCTGCGCTCGAATATCGGTGTGGTGCAGCAGGATGTGTATCTGTTCAGCGGCAGTGTGCTTGAAAATATAGAGTACGGCAGACCGGGAGCGGACAGAGATGCAATAATTGAAGCTGCAAAGAAAGCAGGCGCACATGAATTCATAATGAAGCTTCCCGATGGGTATGATACATATGTGGGAGAGAGAGGCGTAAAGCTGTCCGGCGGTCAGAAGCAGAGAATATCCATTGCCCGTGTGTTCCTCAAGGATCCCCCTGTGCTGATTCTCGATGAGGCGACATCTGCACTTGACAATGAAAGCGAAAAAATAGTACAGAAATCTCTTGAAGAGTTGGCAGTTGGCAGAACTACATTTACTGTTGCACACCGTCTGACAACTATCAGAAACGCAACTGAGATACTTGTTCTTACCGAAAACGGAATAGAAGAGCAGGGTACTCACGCTGAGCTTATGGAAAAGGGCGGTATGTACAGTGAGCTGTACAGTATGTATACCGAATAATTTTCTTGTGTTCTGCTATATAAAATGATATTATATATTAAAAACACGAATGGAATGATAAAAAATGCCCTATGATCCTCAGCCGACAGAATATCTGTTCCCCGAAAAAACCGACCAGCATTATCTTCCTGTAAAGCATAAGGTGGATACTGTTTTTGATGAAAACTATCCTTATGTGGATAAATCCTTTTCCTACAGATTCAAGGAATGGTGGATGAGGATTCTGTGCGTAGGTTTGGCATTTCCCGTAATGAGACTCAGATGCCTGCTGAAGGTAGAGGGCAGGGAGAATCTCAAAAAGCATAGGGACGTAATTAAAAACGGTATTGTATCCGTTATTAACCATGTATTTATATGGGATTTTATCGGTATCATGTATGCGGTCAGACCCTACAGACCGTGGATCCCCGTATGGGACAAGAATATGCGCGGTGAAAACAGGATACTTATCAGATACAACCGAGGCATTCCCCTGCCAACGGAAAGCAGGAGGGGTACAGCAGCCTTTGCTCATGCTATCGACAGCCTGCTTACCGATGACAAGCAGTGGGTACATGTTTCTGCTGAGGGCAGTATGTGGGAATACTATATGCCCATACGTCCCTTCAAAAAGGGTTCTTTCACATTTGCGGTTAGAAATAATGTGCCTGTTCTTCCCATGGCGTATTCCTTCAGAAAGGCAAAAGGACTTCAGAAGATTTTCTGGCGCAAGCCTCTGCTGACACTCAGTATCGGTGAACCTATATACCCGAATCCTGAACTCGGCAAAGTTGCAGCAGGCGAGGATCTTGCAAGACGCGCTCATGCGGAGGTCTGCCGTCTTGCAGGAATCAACCCCGAAGAAAACATTTACGAGCCGATTTTTGCAAATTCCGACAGGATTGACTATTACACCGATACATACGGAGTAAAGAAAAAATACTTCTGATAGGAGATCAATATGCAATATATCGCATCATTTCTTGAAGGAATAATAACCTTTGTGTCCCCGTGCCTTCTGCCCATGCTGCCGATCTATGCAACTTATTTTGCAGGCGGCGGTGAGCGAAGCACAAAGAATACGCTGAAAAACGCACTGGGCTTTGTGCTGGGCTTTACGGTGATATTTGTCGCAATGGGAGCTCTTGCAGGAACAGTAGGCGGCTTTTTCAGCCGATATCAGACAGCCGTGAATATTATATCGGGAATAGTTGTAATATTCTTCGGGCTTAACTATATGGGCGTTTTCAAGCTGAATCTGTTCAAGGGAAACGGAGCAATGCTGAAGAATAAAGAACTGGGATTCTTTTCCTCGCTGTTGTTCGGCATGATATTTTCCATCGGCTGGACACCATGCGTGGGTGCGATCCTCGGTTCTGTTCTCATGATGGCATCCCAGGAGGGCAAAGTGCTTGAGGGCGCAATACTCCTTCTGGTTTATTCCATTGGTCTTGGAGTTCCGTTTGTGCTCAGCGCGGTTCTGATAAATGAGCTTAAAAGCGCATTCGATTTTATAAAAAAGCATTATAAGATAATAAATATTGTCAGCGGTGCATTGCTTGTCATAATAGGCATTCTGATGGCAACAGGTACAATGGGAAGACTTATGACACTTCTCAGTTAGGAGGGTAACTGTGGGAGAAAAGAAAAAGCTTTTGATAATAACTGCATCTCTTGTTGCGGTGTTGATACTGTCTGTAGTTCTTTACAACGGAATAAAGGATAAGGTTTCCCACGACAATCTTGCTGTAACCGAACCAACAGCGGAAGACAAGGAGAGCAAAGATGATGAACTGACTCTTGCCCCTGATTTTACCGTTGTTGACATTGACGGAAATGAAATAAAGCTTTCTGATATGCGCGGTAAGCCCGTCATTGTCAATTTCTGGGCAAGCTGGTGCGGACCGTGCAAAAGCGAAATGCCTGATTTTGACGAAGCATATAAGAAGTATGGTGATGAAATATGCTTTATGATGGTCAACATGACCGACGGTTCATCTGAAACGGTGTCAACCGCATCAAAGTTTATTGCTTCCAAGGGGTATTCATTTCCTGTGTATTACGACACAAAGATGGAAGCTGCCATTGCATACAATGTTTATTCCATTCCTGCCACATATTTTATTGATTCAGAGGGCAGAGGTGTTGCCTATGCACCGGGCGCTATAGACAGTGCTGCGCTTATGGAAGGAATAGGCATGATATATAAAGCTGATTAAAGCTAAAGTCCTCACTGCCATTTGGCAGTGAGGACTTTCTTTATTCAGTCACAAAGAGGACGCCGTAAACTCCGGGACCGACGTGAGTTCCTATAGTGGAACCGACCTGAAGTCTTTTTTCAATAGAAAATCCTTCCGCTGTGAGTTTTTCTTCAAGAAGCTCACAGTTTTCCTCTCCGTAGGTATAGAGGGAATACATCGGGAAATTGCTGTCGATTCTGAATTCCTTTACTTTGTCTGTGATATACTGCATTGCTTTGGGACGACCGAGACACTTGCCGACAGACTCAACTTTGCCTTCAGGTGTAACGGTAACAATAGGCTTGATGTTTGCAATGGTTCCGACAATTGCAGAGGCATTACTGAGTCGTCCGCCGCGTCTGAGATATTCAAGGGTGTCAACTCCCGCAATGACCTTTATTCTGCTCTTGAGATTCTCACACTTCTCAACAATCTCAGAAGCGGAAGCACCATCATCAATGAGAGTTCTTGCATACTGAGCAAGAATGCCTATCATGTGAGTTGCACCACGGGTATCAACGATGTGTATATTGTCGCAATCAACCATTGACTTTGCGATCATCGCTCCCTGATAAGTTCCGCTGAGCTCAGAAGAGATCAGCAGACAGATAAGCTCATCGCCGCTTTTCTTTATTTCTTCGAATATTTCCGCAAAAGCCTGAGCAGATGGCTGAGAGGTATGGGGAAAGGTCTTGGAAGAGATAAGAAGCTTATAAAAAGTATCGGAGTCAATATCGACACCGTCTAAATATTCCTTGCCGTCAATGTTGATGGCAATAGGGATATATAAATCAATAATATTATCTTCTGCTCTGCAATCTGACGCAGAATCAACAAGCAGCTTTATCATAATTATCTACCCTTCGATTTTGAATTTTAAAGCTTGTAACCTGAGGCGTCTATTTTTTCAACGATTCTGATAAAAGTATCCGCATCTTCCTCGCCGATAATCTCGAGTATTTTATTTGCGACACAGAGAGAAGAATTGTGAACCTCAAGAAAAACGTCCAGTTTTTCTTCAACACATCGGACCATGATGGTGCGTTTGTCCTTTTCGCCTCTTATTCGCTCCAGAAGCCCTTTGCTTTCAAGAGAATTGATAGTGCGGTTGACAAGAGATTTAAGCATTTTGGTTTCCTTGATTATCTCTTGAATCGAAATAAGTCCTGTGCCGTTCTCGCAGTGTCTCTTGTAAAGAAGAAGCATAACTGTTGCTTCGTTGTACATGAGACCCTTTGTAATTCTGCTGTTTTTTAATATGCCGGACAACTTTACCCATGCATTGAGAAGCATATCTTCGCGTGAGAGTTTCATGGATTCACCTGCTTTCAGATAGTTCACTGTGTGAATTGTTTACTTTGTGAACGAATTGGATTATACACTAAACAAACAGATAAGTCAACAGAAATTTAGAAAGGGATAAAAACACATAGAAATCAATTGTCAGACAGTGACATTTCGGCTTGCATATATTGAGAAATATGATATAATCAAATGAATAAGAAAGGGGGAGAAGTGCATGGCTCACGTTATATGGGAAACGGTCGAAGGAAATAAGGAAAAATCCCGTGAAATAGCCGAAAAGTTTGAAATACCGGGATATGCCGCACATCTTCTTGCTACAAGAGGCTTTACAGAAGACGGACAGATAGAGATGATGCTCGGAATGAATGAGCCTGCATTCCGTGACCCCTTTGAACTTCGCGATATGGATAAGGCTGTGGAGAGGATTGAAACAGCAATCGAGTCCTTTGAGAGGATCGCAATTTTCGGTGATTATGATGTTGACGGTATAACATCAACAGCAATGCTTTTCTCGTTCATTGAAATGAGCGGCGGAAATGCAATTGCGATTATCCCCGACAGAGTCAGGGACGGATACGGAATAAGAAAAAGCTCCATAGATTATATTGCCGAGCAGGGCGCAACGCTTATAGTAACTGTTGACAACGGTGTCAATGCAGTGGAGGAGGTTGAATATGCCGCTTCCCTTGGAATTGATATGGTTATAACCGACCATCATCAGCCGGGGGATGTGCTTCCTGCGGCTATAGCGGTCGTAAATCCTCACAGACATGATGATGAAAGCGAATTCAAGTTCTTCTGCGGTGCGGGAGTTGTATTCAAACTGCTCTGTGCTCTTTGCGGCGACTGGACCATTGTGGCTGAAAATTATGCCGATCTTGCGGCTCTCGGTACAATAGCGGACGTAATGCCTCTCGTAGATGAGAACAGGCTTATAGTAAGACTTGGTCTTGATGCAATAAACAGCAGGGAAAGGCTTGGAATCGATGCGCTTATAAGAGCGGCAGGAATGGGAGAAAAAGTGCTGGGAGCAACCGATATCGCATATACTCTTTCGCCGCGAATAAATGCAGCAGGCAGAATGGGGCTTGCCGACAGAGCGCTTCATCTTCTGCTCAGCGAGGATCCTGAGGATGCGGAGGATTACGCACAGCTTCTGTGCGATGAGAATAACCGCAGGCAGAACTGCGAGATACAGATGGCTGCCGAGACGGCAAAGATGCTCGACGAAAACCCGAATCTGCTTACAGACAAAGTGCTTGTAATAGACGGAGAAGGCTGGAATGTAGGAATAATCGGTATATACGCGTCCAGAATGTGCGAGGGCTATGGCAAGCCTTGTATAATAATCAGCCGTGACGGAGATATTGCTCACGCATCGGGCCGAAGCCTGCCGGGCTTTTCGCTGTATGAAGCGCTGAAAAGCTGCTCGGAGCTTCTTGAGCTTTACGGCGGTCATGAGCAGGCAGCAGGATTGACAATTAAAACAGAAAACATACCTGCTTTCAGAAAAGCGATAAATGAATATGCAGACCGTTTTGATATGATGCCCATGCCAAAGCTGCGTATAGACTGCGAACTGCAGGCGAAACACCTGAATCTTGGTCTTGTAGAGGCTTCTCAGCTTCTTGAGCCCTTCGGAGAAGGTAATCCTGTGCCTGTTGTTGGAATAATGGGTTGTGAGATAAAGGATATCACGCACCTGAAAAACGGTGCCCATCAGAAGCTGGTGGTAGGAAACGGCTCAGGTGACGCGGAAGTACTTCTGTTTTCTGTTCAGGATGCATTTTTTCCGTACAGAAGAGGCGACAGGGTCGATATTGCCGTAAAGCTTTCTGTAAATGAATTTCGCGGCAGACAGAGTCTCAGCGCTGTGGCGGTTGCCGTAAAGCCGTCAGGAATCGACAGAAAACAGACAATAATCGATGAGCGTATACATGAGTGCTTCAGGCGCGGAGGAACATTGACCGACGAAGAAAAGAAGCGTCTGACACCTCAGAGGCAGGATATGGAGGTGCTTTACAGATATCTCCGTGAGAACGGCGGCTTCGGCGGAGATTTTGAAAAGCTCTATGCCGTTCTCAGAGAAAAAGGCATAGAGAACTATGCAAGAATGATGTGCGCGGTGGATGTTCTGAAAGAATCGGGACTTGTGACCGTCGCAGGAAGCGGCACAAAATCAAGGGTTGCACTTTGTCAGGTTACGGGCAAGGTCGATCTTGAAAACTGCAATACAATGAAGCGTCTGCATAATAATTGAATTGAAAGGAGTGTCTGCCAATGACTGGAGAGCATAATTCAATGTACCATTCGTATGACGACCTTGTTAATCTGATTGCAAAAAGCGGAAAAGAGTATGATGTAAAACTCATTGAGCAGGCATATCTTTTTGCGAATGAAGCTCATGCAGGACAGGTGAGAAAGTCAGGTCAGCCTTATATAGTACACCCGATCTCGGTTGCATATATACTTGTGGAACTGGGAATGGATACCGAGTGTATCGTTGCGGCACTGCTTCATGATGTTATAGAAGACACACCTGTCGCACTTGATGAGGTTATAGAGAGATTCGGTAAACGCATTTCCGTGCTTATCGACGGTGTGACAAAGCTTGAAAAAATAACGCACAGTTCAAGAGAGGGTCTGTCCAGAGAAGAAACTCAGGCAGAAAACCTCCGCAAGATGCTGTTTGCGATGAATGAGGATATACGAGTCATCATCATAAAGCTTGCAGACAGACTCAACAACATAAGAACTCTGGGCGCACTTCCCCCCCAGAAGCAGCGTGATATTGCAAGAGAGACCATGGAGGTTTTTGCGCCTCTTGCTCACAGAATGGGTATGCGCAAGGTGAAAGAGGAGCTTGAGGATACCTCTCTGAGATATCTTGACAGCGTGGGCTATCAGGCAATTTCAGAGCTTCTGTCAAGACAGCTCACTGACAGAGAGCAGTTCCTTGCAAATCTCGAGAATGTTCTCGAGGAAAAGATCAAGCAGTCTATTCCCAATGTTGTTGTTTACGGCAGAATCAAATCCGTAAACGGAATATACAGAAAAATGTATATCCAGGGTAAGGACTTCTCCGAGATATTTGATATTTACGCAGTGAGAGTAATAGTTGACACCGTTGAGGAGTGCTATGTTGCTCTCGGTATAATTCACAATGTCTTTATAATGGTCAGAAACCGTTTTAAGGACTATATAACCATGCCCAAGCCCAATGGTTATCAGTCCCTTCATACGACCGTTCTGGGAAAGCAGTTTACAGATAACGGAAGGACTATACCCTTTGAGGTTCAGATAAGAACACAGCAGATGCACTACAAGGCTGAGTTCGGTATCGCCGCTCACTGGAAGTATAAGCAGGGACTCAAGGGCGCAGATTCGCTGGACGAATATGTCGGCTGGATCCGCCGTCAGATAGAAAACCAGCTTGAAGACAGCAGCGAACCCATTGTCATACCTCAGACCGATGAGGTGTATGTCCTTACTCCGAAAGGAGACACCAAGGCACTGCCCAGAGGTGCTACCTGCATAGATTTTGCTTATGCCATACACAGTGCTGTAGGCCACAGAATGATCGGTGCCAAGATCAACGGCAGGATCGTACCCATAAACTCCGTTATCCATGACGGTGACATGGTCGAGGTCATAACAGCAAAGGATCCGAATCACGGACCTAATCGTGACTGGCTGAATATCGTGCGTACAGGTGAAGCACGAAGCAAGATACGCACATGGTTCAAGAATGAGCGAAGAGAAGAAAATATCGAAGAGGGAAAAGAGATCGTTGAGCGTGAGTTCAAGCGCAACGGAATCCGCCTTCCCGATGATAAAATGCAGTCATTTCTTGAGGATATTGCAGTGCGTGCAAGACTTGAAACAGTTGAGGACTTTTATGCGGCAATAGGCTACGGCGGTATTGTCCTCTCAAAGATAATGCAGCGTATCCGCGATGATTATCAGAAGCTTATAAAGAGTCTTGAAAGTGTAGCGCCTGAAGATATGGTCTCAAAGCAGACCACTAAGCGCGGTGCGGCTGACGGAGTATATATAGAAGGTGTTGACAACTGTCTTATCAAGATGTCAAAGTGCTGCGGTCCAATGCCCGGTGATGAGATCATAGGCTTTATCACAAGGGGGTATGGTGTTTCCATTCATAAGAGAGAATGCACCAATGTGCCCGAGGATCCTGCAGCTTCCGATGAGCCGGAGCGCTGGGTAAAAGCAGTATGGTCAGACCAGATAACAGTAAAGGAATTCAAGTCTACACTGCATCTTGAATGCCATGACCGCAAGGGTCTGCTGGCAGACGTGACAGTGCTTCTTTCCAATATGCATGTGCCTATCAATATGCTTAATTCAAGGCAAACAAAGAACGGCGAAGCTGTGATATCTGTAACCATTGTCGTAACGGGCAAGGAGCATCTTGAGCAGATATGCAAAAAGCTTGCAAATGTAAAGGGAGTAATTTCGGTAAGCCGATAAGATCGGAGGAAAAATGAGAGCGGTAATACAGCGCGTTGATTATGCATCCTGTGAATGTGAAGGTGTCATTACAGGAAAAATAGAAAACGGATTTATGGTTCTGCTTGGAGTAAGAGAAGATGATGAAAAGCCTCAGGCGGAGCTGATTGCAAAGAAAATTGCCAATATGCGAATTTTCAGAGATGAAAATGACAAGATGAACTTGTCCCTTGCGGACACGGGCGGAAAGATTCTCTGTATTTCCCAGTTTACCCTTTTTGCAGACTGCAAAAAGGGTAACAGACCGTACTTTGTTGCTGCGGCACGCCCTGAAAAGGCAGAGCCGCTGTACGAATATACCGTGGCACTGCTTCGCGAAAAATACGGTCTCGAGGTTGAAACGGGAGTTTTCGGAGGGGATATGAAAATAAGCCTCTGCAACAGCGGACCTGTTACTATCATTCTTGATACTGATGAGCTTTGATCGGAGGTTTGCAAAATGATAATAAAAACCATTATGACGCATATGTTTTTTACAAACACATATATTCTTACTGATGAGAAAACAGGCATTTCTGCACTGGTTGATCCCGGTGAATGGAACGAAGAAATAGAGCACGCCTGTAATGAAGTCGGCATGGATAACATAAAATATATCCTGCTGACACACGGTCATTTTGACCATATTTACGGCCTTGACGAAGCCAAGCGCAAGACAGGCGCTGAGATTGCAATATCCGAAGAGGATGCACCCATGCTTCAGAATACAATGCAGAATGCATCGGGACTTATAGGGGCAGGCATTGTCTGCGAATCAACGCCTGATATTATCCTGCATGATGGCGATGAGGTCGAACTGGGCGCACTGAAGCTGAACGTGATTTCCACTCCCGGACACACCAAAGGCAGCATCTGCTTCCTTTGCGGAAATGTGCTGATTTCGGGAGATACCATGTTCTGCAGCGGCAACGGACGTACTGATCTTTTCGGCGGTGACCCTCATGAGCTTATGATGTCATTCCGCAGGCTTGCCGTACTGCCTGATGAGGTAAATGTTTATCCCGGACATGATATTTCAACAACGATCGGTCATGAAAGAATGAATAATTCTCTCATGAGAATGAGGTAATATGGTTATTTACACAGAAGGTCTGCGCAGCGGATATGAAATTGAACAGCTTTGCAGATTGTTTTATCCCGAAAAAAATATTGTCTCTGTGCAGAATATACAGGAAAATGAAGACGAATATGCAAGACTGATCTGTGACGGAAAAACCGTAAAAGCAGAGCTTTATTCCGATGGGGAGCTTTTGTGCGGAGAGAAGAAGCTTGACGGAGAAAAAAGCCTTGAGCTGAATTTTGCGCAGACGCTTTACGAGCTGCTGACGGAGAAAACAGGATTTACTCCGCCGTGGGGAATGCTCACAGGAGTGCGCCCAATAAAACTGCTGCGTTCATTCTGCGAAAAGACCGGTGAAAAAGAAGCACTTGAAAAGCTTCGCAGAGAGTATTTTGTCAGTGAGGAAAAGCTAAGACTGGCACAGAGAACTCATAGAATAGAGACCCCGCTGCTTGAAACCTGCAGTGATGATTCATTCAGTCTGTATATATCGATACCGTTTTGCCCGACCAGATGTGCATATTGCTCATTTGTGTCACAGACCATTGCACAGGCGAAGCATCTTCTGCCTGATTATGTCGATTTGCTTGTAAAGGAAATCGGCATTACAGCTGGAATTGCCCGTGATCTCGGGCTTAGACTTGATACCGTGTACATGGGAGGAGGAACACCGACTACTCTCAGTGCAGAGCAGATGGAAAGAGTCCTTTCTGCAGTGTATGAGAATTTTGATATGGCAGGTGTGCGTGAATTTACTGTTGAAGCGGGCAGACCCGATACTATTACGGCAGAAAAACTGTGGGTTATCAAGAATGCAGGCGTCAGCAGGATAAGTATAAATCCTCAGACAATGGATGATGCTGTTCTCAGAAATATAGGACGCAAGCACACCGTTGCACAGACTGTCGAAGCATTCAGGATGGCAAGAGAAGTGGGTTTTGACGATATAAATATGGATCTTATTGCAGGACTCTGCGGTGACAGTGCCGAAGGCTTCTCAAAAACAGTTGATGATGTTATTGCTCTTGACCCTGACGGAATTACCGTACACACTCTTTCCATGAAAAGAGCATCAAATATAGTTATTGAAGGTCAGGCAAACTACAGCGCAAATAACAACATATGTGCTGATATGCTGAGGAGTGCGGATAATAAGCTTACAGATGCAGGTTACAGACCATATTATCTCTACAGACAGACGAGAATGCTCGCGAATCTTGAAAATGTCGGTTGGTCAAAACCCGGAAAAGAAGGACTTTACAATATTTTTATCATGGATGAATCCCATACTATACTCGGCGTGGGTGCAGGCGCAGTGACAAAGCTGTGCAGGCAGGGTTCAGCCAAGATCGAAAGAGTTTTCAACTATAAATTCCCATATGAGTATATTTCGGGATTTGATACCCTTGTTGAGAGAAAAAGGGGTGTTATTGACTTTTATGAAAAATTACGTTGACTACTATATCCGTTTTACGGAAACCATGAAAGAGATCAATAATGCTGCGCAGAATGAACCCGCGGAGATGATTGCGCAGATGGAAAGGCTTTACACCCAGACTATTGATTTCATTGCAGAATTTATAATTGGCGGAGAAAGAGGCAACAAGCTCCTTATGCTTGCAGGACCTTCGGGTTCAGGAAAAACCACAACGGCTGCAAAACTCTGTGAGAGTATCAGAAAACATGGAGTGAATGCCATAAGGGTCTCTCTTGATGATTTTTATCTCGGAGCGGAGCATACTCCTAAGGATGAGAACGGAAAGCCTGACTACGAGTGCGTCGAGGCTCTTGACATACCTCTCATGAAAAAGTGTCTTGCAGATATAATTCAAAATAAACCAACAGTGCTTCCACACTTTAATTTTCAGACAAAGAAACGCGAAAAAGGTGCGGAACTTGATCTGAAGGGTGACAATATAATCGTTGTCGAGGGTATACATGCTCTCAATCCTGTCATATGCGATGAACTGCCTGATGACAGATTGCTTAAGGTGTACTGCAGTGTAAAGCAGGGTATCAGAGCATCGCGTAGCAATAAGAGAAACGCAATCGGTCCTTACGATATTCGCCTTATACGAAGAATAGTAAGGGATCATCAGTTCAGAGATACAACTGCCGATGCAACAATGAATATGTGGCCATCTGTCAGACGAGGAGAAGAAATGTATCTGAATCCGTATAAAGGATGCGCAGATGTCACCATCAACTCGATTCATATTTATGAACCTTGCATCATGGCACCTATCGCGCTTCCGCTTCTTGAAGCGATCCCTGAGGAAAGCGTGAACAAAGCACTGGCGTCAATACTGGTTAAGAAGCTTAAAAAATTCAAAGGAATATCACCTGAATTGGTGCCGGAGAATTCGCTAATCAGAGAATTTGTAGGCGGAAGCATTTATTAAAAAACAGTAAATATTTGAGCGATTATTCATAACATTATTAAAAATGTTGATTTTATGCGACTTTAGGTGTTATAATAAACAAAATTGAAGGGAGACAGTATGGTGGATATACTTGATTGTGTTGTTAACGGAACAAAAACAGCAGCCGATACAGTTACAAAAACTTCAAAAGAAATAATAGAATTATCAAGACTTCGCCTTAAAGCTGCAGAGCTTACGGGTGATATCAATAAAAAGTATGAAGCTTTGGGTCGGCTTGTATATGATTCAAAAACGGATGCGGTGGACGCAGGAGACATGATAGATGAATGTGTGGCAAACATCAGTTCCGCATACAGAAGTCTTGATGAGATCAACGAGAAAATAGCAACAGCCATGAAGAGACGCAGATGCCAGAGCTGCAGCGCGGTAAACTCAAAGGATGCAATTTACTGCAATCGCTGCGGAAAACGCATGGATGACAAAAAAAGAATCAAAGCTAATTAATAAGGAAGGGGACTTACAGAAGTCCCCTTGCTTGTGTGTTTCGGAATAAATAAAAGCTGATATAATATATATTGCTTATCAAGATTGTTACAGGGAGTGTATGACAAGTGTCAGAAAGAACCAAGAAGAATAATCAGCGGCGAGCGGTTGCCGCTGCGATAGCTCAGCAGAGGCGCGCCAGCGGCGAGGACAACAGAGGTCAGTCCCTTGTAAAGGGTGCGATCATACTTACTGTTGCAACCATCATAGTTAAGATAATCGGTGCTGTATTCAAAATACCTCTTGCAAACATAATCGGTGAAGACGGCATGGGCTATTTCAATAATGCCTACTCGCTCTATGTGCCTATCTACACTCTTGCAGCATCGGGCTTTGCGTCTGCACTTTCGAGGCAGATCGCGGAGAATATAGCACTGAGGCAATATCGCAATGTGAAAAAGATACATCAGGTTGCACGCCGTATGTTCCTTGTTACGGGACTTGTAGGCACTGTCGTAATGGTGCTTGCCTCGTTCATTTACATCAAGTTCGTAAATCCCAAGTCCATATATGCAATTCTTGCAATGTGCCCCTCGGTTCTTTTCTGCTGTATACAGGGTTCCTACAGAGGATATTACGAGGGTACAAGAAATATGTATCCCACAGCAATTTCTCAGGTTATTGAAGCTTTCGGAAAGCTTTTCCTCGGTCTTGGATTCGCTCTTGCGATCATGGGTATAGGCAATGCTCAGATAAATGAAGCGAAGGCGGCTTTTGGTGCTGATTTTGTAAGCGGCACTGATGCGGGCAATATATCTGTATCCATACTCGGACAGACGGTGTCAAGCGAGGAGGATGCAAAGCTTGTCTGCTATATGTTTGCGGCAGCAGGCGCTGTACTTGGCATAACCCTTGGTTCAATGGCATCATGCATCTATTTTGTTATCAGACATAAAATTAAGCCCGATGTTGTTACTGACAGAGAGATACGCATTTCTCCCAAGGCTGAAAGCACAAATGCCATACTCAAGGCATTTGTTCAGATAGGACTTCCCATAGCGCTCGGTACATTGGTTCTCAATATCACACAGCTTATCGACTCTCTGACGATCAATAACAGACTTGCATCTCTTGATCTGCCGGCGCTCAATGAGTATTATAAAACGCTTTGCGGTACTGTCACGGATTCTGTTACAGGCGGAGAAAAGGCTCTGTTTGATTATTCAAGTATGCTTGAGGATCTTCCTAACGCACTTTGGGGAAGCTACGGTTATGCACTTAATCTTTATAATCTTGTTCCTTATATAACTCAGGCACTTGGAATCAGTGCGCTTCCTGCAATTGCAGGCGCATGGGCAACAAAGAATCTTGAAAGCGTCAAGAGCGGCATAAACTCCGTTGTCCGTATAGTAATACTCATAGGCATTCCTGCGGGACTCGGCATAGTTGCACTGGCAGGTCCTATTCTTCAGCTTCTTTACGCGGGCAAGGCGGGTGCAATAATTGCAGAGCCCATGCTCATGGCACTTGGTGTAATGGTTCTTTTCGGCACACTTGTTACTCCTCTCAACAGTATGCTTCAGGCAGTCGGCAAACAGACAGTACCCGTTAAGCTTATGCTTATCGGTTGTACCATAAAGATCGTGCTTAATTACACTCTTGTAGGTATTCAGGATATCAATATAAAGGGTGCTCCCATCGGATCTCTCTGCTGCTATATGTTCATTGTTGCTGCAAGTATAATTATCCTCTGCAGAAGAACTACAATGAAATTTAATGTCATGGGAACATTTGTGAAACCTTTGATAGCGGGAATTATCTGTGCAGCAGGCGCAAGAGGAGCATATGAGCTTTTCAATATGTTTATAAGCGGAAGGCTTGCAACAGTGCTTGCAATCGGAGTTGCAGTACTTATTTACGCTGTAAGCATCATTTTGCTCAGAGTTCTTACAAAAGATGATGTTTTAATGCTTCCAAAAGGCGAAAAAATCGCGAAAATACTTGAAAAACGCAACTGGATAGGTTAAAATCATAAAGGCGTTGGTTTTGGGTTTCCAAACGAGTTATTTTATAAGATGGAACGAGGCGTTTTATGGAGTTCTCATTTAAAGAAAAATATTCGGTAGAAGATCTGAGAGAGATAATGAAACTGCTCCGTTCTGAAAACGGATGTCCGTGGGACAGGGAGCAGGATCACTCTTCAATACGCAATGATCTTCTTGAGGAAGCTTATGAGACCCTTGATGCCATTGAAACGGGTGATAAGGAAAACCTGTGCGAGGAGCTGGGAGATCTGCTTCTTCAGGTAATGTTCCATTCCCGTATATCCGAAGAAGACGGAGATTTCAATTTTGACGATGTAGCGGACGGCATATGTAAGAAGCTTATAGTTCGTCATCCTCATGTGTTTGGTGATGTTGTTGCTGAAACCTCTGAGCAGGTTCTCAATAACTGGGATGCAATCAAGATGGAAACAAAGAACCAGACCACATATACGGATACTCTTCTCAGCGTCCCCAGAGCATTCCCTGCACTTATGAGAGCGAAAAAGGTGCAGAAAAGAGCATCGAAAGCAGGATACGACTGGGCATCTGTTGACGGTGTACTTGATAAAACACAGGAAGAGCTTGACGAACTGCGTCAGGCTATAGCTTCCGGGAGCAAGGACATGATTTCGGAAGAAATCGGCGATCTGCTTTTTACGGTAGTCAATGTAACAAGGTTTACGGATACCGATCCGGAGCTGACTCTTTCGGCAGCGATCGATAAATTTGTATCCCGTTTTGCCGAATGTGAAAGGATCGCAATTGAAGAAGGCGTAAATCTCCCCGATGCAACGCCTGAAGAATTGGACGCTCTGTGGAACAGAGCAAAGAAGTAGGATTCAAACAGATTCAGGATCTGTTGGATTATAAATTAACTGGAGGTATAATCAATGAACAAGACAGAACTTATCGCAGCTGTTGCTGAAAAAGCTGGCATTTCTAAGAAGGATGCAGACAAGGCTGTAAGCGCAACCATCGACGCAATCATGGACGCAGTAGCAGCTGGTGACAAGGTACAGCTCGTTAACTTCGGTACTTTCGAAGTACGTGATCGCAAGGAGAGAACCGGCAGAAATCCCAGAACCAAGGAAAACATCGTTATCCCTGCTTCCAAGCTTCCCGTATTCAAGGCTGGCAAGCAGTTCAAGGATGCTGTTTCCAAATAAGTTTATGATTTGATCTGAGCCGGCTGTAAGCCGGCTCTTATTCTTGAAAGAGGTATATTATGAGACTTGATAAATATCTGAAGGTTTCCAGAATAATCAAAAGAAGAACTCTTGCGAATGAAGCCTGCGATGCAGGGAGAGTAGTTGTAAACGGCAAGATTGCCAGAGCATCATACGATGTGAAGGTGGATGATATAATTGAGCTGACTCTCGGCCCCCATGCAATAAAGGTAAGGGTTCTTTCGGTGAATGAATATGCAACAAAGGAAACTGCAAGTTCAATGTATATTGCAGTCGAATAAAAAGAATTGAGAATATCGACACCTGCTGCAGCATATAAATTCATAGACAGTGTTGCAGGAGGTGCTGACATGAATAATGAGATCGGCCGCAAGAATACCCATAATGCAATAATTGAAGGCAGAGAAAGAATTATGCTTTCAGGTGTTGAGGATGTGGTGAGCTTTGATGAGCTGGAGCTGGAACTCGTAACTGCGCTGGGAGAGCTTACGGTAAGAGGCGAGATGCTGAATATTGAAAGCCTTAACAGAGAAACGGGAGATATGGTTGTAACCGGGAAGATCAACGAGTTTATATATTCAGACAGAAAGCCTGAAGCAAAGGGTTTTCTTAAAAAGCTGTTTTCATGAACGGAGAGCTTGGTGTAACTGTAACACAGCAGATGTCGGTTCTTATTTACGCCATTGCGGCAGGCTTTGCAATGGGACTTTATTATGATCTGTTCAGGACAATAAGGATCGTCATACATTTCGGAAAAACGGCAGTAGTGATTCAGGATCTGTTTTTCTGGCTTACATCTGCGGTAATGGTATTCTTTGTGAGTATAGCTGTAAACGGCGGATATATCCGTATATATTTTATAGCTGCAGTGCTGCTGTCATGGTTTCTTTATTTTTTTACTATCGGTAATGCAGTGATGTTTATGGTAAACATAGTCATATTACTGATAAAACGTGCCGCAGAGCTGATAAAAAGGTACTTGATATCCCCGATATCCCGAGTGTTCAATAGATTTTTTATGTTAATTAGTCAAAAAATCTCAGAATTATTAACGCATATGACAAAAAATACAAAAAAACATAAAAAGTGTTGAAATTGTATGTTTTTTGTTATACAATGATTTTATCGAAAATAGCCACAGTAGGACGGAGGTATAGTATGCTGTCGACAATCAAGAAAAAGCTGAAGTCGTTTAAGCCCACAAAGCTTAATCTCGGATTACTGGCAGCAGCTATCATGTTTATTATCATGTTTATTGCAGTTTTCCAGTCCTTTGCGTCTATTAATGAGAAGCAGGAAGAGTATGATATACTCGTTGAACAGTATAATGAGCAGGTTTACCAGAATGCTGAACTCAAGGCACTGCTGGAAGAAAGCGACGATGAGTATATCGAAAGAGTCGCAAGAGAAAAGCTCGATATGGTTTATCCTGGCGAAAGAGTGTTTATAAATTCATCCGGAAACTGATGATTTAATAATTTTGAGGGGGCACATTTTTTTCTATGCAGTTCGAGGTAGGTTCAATATTAACCGGTAAAGTAACAGGTATTACAAAGTTTGGTGCTTTTGTTGAGCTTGAAGGCGGCAAGACAGGAATGGTACACATTTCTGAGGTCGCAGCTACTTACGTCAAAGAAATCACCGACCATCTGTCAGTAGGGCAGGAGGTCAAGGTTAGAGTTCTCACCATCGGCGATGACGGTAAGATCAGCCTTTCCATAAAGAAGGCTGTTGAGCAGCCTGCCGGCGGCAGATCTGACCAGCACCATTCACAGAGACCTCATCATAACAACGGATATCGCAATGATTACAGCAAGGGTACACGATCTGCAGGTTCTGAAAGTGTAAGCTTTGATGATATGCTTTCAAAGTTTATGCAGACCAGCGATGAAAAGATGAGTGATCTGAAGCGTTTTGCTCAACCTACTCGTAATGCATCTCGCAGAAAATAATTCAAAGCGGAGTTTATACTCCGCTTTTTCTTTTGCTGTTATAACAAGAAATATAAAATTTACAATTTACCTATTGAAAAAATTGTACATCATGTTATAATATAAGTGAAATCAGTACATAGTACTATTTCAAGCCACAATCCGAAAGGAGAGACAACCATGAAAACAACGATATTCGGAAGAAAAGTAAATCTCAGAGACTCCTACAAGGAAAGAGTAGAAAAGAAGTTATCCAAATATGACAGATATTTTGGGGACGATGCCGATGCTAACGTAACTGTTACCCATGAGAGAAACAGTTACAAGGTTGAAGTGACGATCAGAAGCAATGGCTTTATATATAGAGTTGAACATACCTCAATGGATATTGACGAAGCACTTGATGTTGCAGTCGAGAAGCTCAGCGGTCAGATTCGCAAAAATAAGACTAAGCTTGAAAAACGCAATAAGAGCGGTCAGAACCTGAACTTTGAGCCTATGTATGAGATTCAGGCTGAGCTTGGCGATGATGAAGAAGAAGATTATGAGCTTGTCAAAACCAAGAATATCCCTGTTAAGCCCATGGATATCGAGGAAGCTATTCTTCAGATGAATCTTATCGGACACCAGTTCTTTATGTTCAGAAACAATGAGACAGATGAGATCAATGTTGTCTATGCAAGAAAGGACGGAGGCTACGGACTCCTTCAGCCTGCGGACAAGTAGTCAAATATAACTGCAAAGCCCTGAGCCGAAAGGCTCAGGGCTTTTTTCAGTAATTAATGGAAACGCTTCCGTCAGGGGCGGTAATTATTGAGATTTCAGGATCAATGCCGAGATATTCGCACAGAAAATAGGGAGCAGTCAAGTATCTTCCGCCTATATAACGCTTGATGTGCTTGATTCTGCCATAGAATTGAGCCTCGTCATCAAAAGTGGACATGGCGAAACTGCCGAAGCGCGCATAATGATCGGATATAAGTCCCCTGTAATCATTATAGTATTCATCGAGCAGCTTCTGTGAGTTGTCAGGAGAAAACCTTATATTTCGCATTTTAAGGAATTCTTCGATAAACATATCACGGAACTGCTCGTTATTCATAAGGGAGTTGAACATGGAACCGCAGAATGTGTAATTATCTTTAAGATTATCGAAGGTGTTTATATCATAGCCGCCTCCGTTTTCGTAAAGCCCCAAAGAAAACTCGGTGTCGTAAAGCATGATTCTGAGCTTTCCGTCCTCATAGGGAGCATCTGAAACGGTTATTGATCTCCACATTCTCCAGTTATTGTCCTCAAAAGGACCGTCCTCGCTGCCGATATACAGATGGAGTGCGCAGTACTGGGCGAAACCCCTCATGTCAAGCATATCGCATGCGGCAGAATAATTGGCTTCATCAGACATATCGTTATCTGCGATAAAATATCTAACATTATAGAACAGGTCTATATTCTGGGGATTGCCGCCTTCTTCAAGCTCTCCCTTTTTGATTATTGCAACGTTGTCCTTGTCAACGCCGAAGTTTTCCTCAATATATCTTTCATTATAGTCTTCATTGACAGTGTATATACCCCAGTATTCACCGTTGATAAATGCAACCGCGGGGCGGGTCTGCTGAGTGGAAAAGGAGCAATCGGCAACTGAAGACTGAATGAAAGGGTCGCGGATTCGTGCGTAATCAGCGTCGTTGCCGCCGTTGCGAAGAACAAAGCTGCGATACTTGGTTACAGCCTTCTTGGGATAGCCGTCCATTTTGTTATCCGGAAGCAGTTCGAATTTGAAGTTTTTCTCACCGTACTCCTTGCGAGCAGTAATGCGGAGACTTTTTTGTCGGTAGGTACGGGTTGCAGCACCGGCAACACGCATTCCCGCAACCTGAGAGTAACGGAGCTGACCGTTTTCAAAAAACTCAATATTTATTTCGCGTTCCCACTCGTCGCCTTTGTTGGAAAAATTACCTTTATACTCCCAGTCTCCGTATTGACTGAAGGAGGAACCGACTTCTTTTTTCCAGTCGTCAAAGGTCTTTCCAAGCATAAAAATACCGTTTTCATAACTGAAAAGACCGTCTCGATCAGTTACGATAGAAACAACGAGCGCATCTCCGTAATCAAGACCGACAAAATATGTTGCGGTTATGCTCTTGCCTCTGAGACCCTTGCCGTCGAAAAGAGCGGCGCGCACAACAGTGCCTTTCGGTACTCTGACCTTAGGGACATAATCTTCAGTGGTGGAAATCCCTGTTATAGTTGAAAGATCATTTTTGTCGGAGGTTCTGTCTTGTATCAATATAGGCTGCTCGTATACCGGAGAGGTATCGGAGGGCTCTGTTCCGTCCAGGGTATATCGGATAACAAAGCCTTCAGCTCCTGAAATTTCAAGAGAGAAATCGTTATCGTAAAGGCCTGCGGGAACACTGAAGGAAGGAGTGCCTATATCCGCAGAAAGCTCCGAGAAGGATACAGCGACAGTACTGTCTGCGTCAGTACTGTTTTCGCAGGATGAGAAAAGCATAACAGTTATTATAAGAAAAGTGAAAGCTATAATTTTACGCATATATATACCTCGAATCTGACATATATTAATGAAAGTGTATTATCTATTAATATTGTTGTCAAGGGTGATATTTATTTTGAATATAGTTGAAAAACACTCGTTGAAAAGTATTTTTCAACGAGTGTTTGCGTATAGATTAGAAGTCAGCGAACACAGAGATAAATGATAAAACCGATAATCAAAATCTGAGCTGCAATTATGGCAGGGATACCTATCATAAAACTCTTATGCTTTGTTTTATGGCGAATTTTTTTCATTGTAATGAGCATTGTCGCAGATCCGCCGAGAGCAGCGATGATGAATAAAGTGCTTTCACGGATTCGCCATTTTCCTTTCTTTGCCTTGTTTTTATCGGCAACAGTGATCGCATATGCAAAAATATTGATGAAAACCAGATAAATAACCAGCAGCCAGTGATACCACTGCATAGGATCGCCTCCAAATTTTATGGTTGTAAATATAGTATAATTTTTGATATAATTTGTCAAGAAAGGAGAATTGTCATGAAAAGAGAAATATGGCTGCCTTTTTGCGCAATTGTTCTTATTTTGTCGGTTATAATCGGATTCCTTGTGTTTCCGGGTGGAGGCACTGCTTCTGTTCCAGTAATTTCGGTGGTTTCATCTACAGATGCAGAAGAGAATACCAAGCCGACCCAGAAAGAGGAATTAAGAGGAATATGGATTCCCTATATGTCCCTTACGAATGTTACACCTGAGAAGATCGACAGCATAGTGGAGAATGCGCACAGTTACGGCTACAATGCGTTGATATTCCATGTAAGACCTTTTTCCGATGCACTTTACGATTCGGAGCTGTTTCCGACATCACATCTGTTTGACGGAACACAGGGGGGAGAAATGCCATTTGATCCGTTGGAGTATGTTATAAAGGCTGCTCATGCAAAGGATATGGAGGTTCACGCTTGGATAAATCCTTTGCGTATACAGCACAAGAACGGAACACTTCCTTCTGAGATATCCGCTGATAATCCTTATAATATTTTCAGAAATGATGATTCGGAGGAGAATGATTTATATGTAATCGATTACGATAAAGGCAAGTATTTCAACCCGGGAGAAGAAGGAGCGAGGCAGTATATAATAGACGGCATATGCGAGATAGTAGAAAACTATGATGTTGACGGTATTCATTGGGACGACTATTTCTATCCTGCTGACGATGATTCTTTTGATGACAGCGAAAGCTACGGCAAATACATTTCTATGGGCGGAGAATTATCGCTTATTGACTGGCGCACGGAGAATATCAACATTTTGGTTCGTGACAGCTACCGTGCGGTCAAGAATATTAACCCTGATGTGGTGTTCGGCATAAGCCCTCAGGGAAATACAGAAAACTGCCTTAATATGGGAGCTGATATATACGAATGGTGCTCAACTGATGGATATATCGATTACATATGTCCGCAGATATACTGGTCCTTTGATCATGCGACGGCACCATTTGATGAGATAAGTCTTAAATGGGACAATATAGTAACTTCGGACTCGGTGAAATACTACATCGGTCTTGCACTGTACAAAGCAGGTTCCGACAGCGATAAAGGTACATGGGAAGGCTCTGACAGAATACTTGCAGATGAGGTGAGGTTTGCAAGAGAGAATACAAAAGCAGAGGGCTTTATGGTATACTCCTACGAGTATCTGAACAAGGAAAATACCAGGGAAGAAGTTGCAAATCTTACGTCAGAATTAATAGATTTTACCCCGAATAATTAGTTGTATTTTTTGCTTAAAAACATTGCTTTTATATAGAAAACGTGTTACAATCTTATCAAAATGAGTAAGTATGGCGATGTGTTTTTTTGGCTAAATTGCAAATTGTCTGACGGAGGTGGAATAATGTCCGACGTGAACACAGGAGATGTATGCAGCTCCAAAACAAACGAAATGGACATAATGACAGGGTTTTACACCCATGACGAAACCTTCCATAGAATAAAGCAATATCTGAAAGGGCAGGGCGCAGAAGGCGTTCATGCCCTTATTGCAGTTGATATAAAAAATCTCAATTCCGTAAATAATCTTATCGGGCATGAAAAAGGTGACGAGGTCGTTGCCAATTCTGCCCGAATAATCAGAAGCGTAATGGGAAGAGAGGACATTCTTGGCCGTATCGGCGGAGATGAGTTCTTGATCTTTGCCAAGAATTGCGACAAGGAATCCGCTGAAAGACTGGCAGCCCTGCTGACAGAAAAGCTCAGCATATCCTATACCAACTGGAAAACCAAAGTGGATGTTGAAGTTGCGGTAGGTGCAAGTATATACAGCATAGACGGCAATGATGTTGGAGATCTTTATCTCAAGGCGGACTCGGCTTTGTATTATGCAAAAAAATGCAAGGACAGAAAATATGCGCTTTACGGTAAGCAGATAAGCGCGGAGTATATTCGCGCGGAGGAAAAGCAAAGCCTCATTCAGCTCAGAACACTGCTTGAATATATGGACGGCGGTGTTATTATGGTTGAAGTCAGCGATGATCTGAATATTTACTATGCAAGCCCCAGCTTTTATAAAATGTCGCACCGTGCGAAGAGTGATATCGGAGAGAACGGCGAACTGCTGCTCAGTGTTGTTGTGCCTGAGGATAAGCATCTTCTTTCGGACATGGCTCACAGGATCGCCCAGACCGGTGAGACTCTCGACTGTGTTTACCGTGTGTATGAGACCAACGGAGATGTTGGCTGGAGGCAGATGCGCGCAGCACGTCTTCCCGGTCTTACAGTCAGCGGAAACCGCTCGATCATCTGCGTTATAACCAATGTTACCGAGCTGAAGGCTTCAAATTCAACACTTGAAGCAGTTGTTGACAATACTCCTGACGGAATCGGCATATTTGAAATTGACCGTGATTATGTCAGACCTACCTTCTATAACCCTACCCTTGAAAACCTGATAAACACAATTGCCTGCAGCGAAAGTGCCGGGGGTGAGTTGCACAATGTGATGACACAGTCTGTCTTCACAGGGTTGCTTGAAAGCACAAAGGAATCCCGTGATTATGAGCAGGAGATCAAGGTTTTCGATAATTCCGGCAATTTGAAATGCTATAATGCCCGCGGAGTAAATCTTCAGGAGCATAACGGCAAAAAGTATTCCCTTGTAATATTTACCGATATAACGAAGGAATATAATCTGAGAAAGCAGATCCGTTTTGAACAGGAAAGATACAGAACTGCAGTTGAACTGACGAGAGCTGTTCTGTGGGAAGTTGATATTGAAAAGAAGATAACGTATCATTACACAAATTCCGCAGAAACAAGCAGGACAGAGGCTGCAGTATACAGAAATTCACCCGAAGCAATTATTGAGAGCGGCATTATTCACCCTGATTTTGTTGAGGACTACTGTCAGATGTATGAAGATCTGTACAATGGCGATGATTCGGGCGAGTATTTTTATAAGCGTCTCGATGACAATAATGAATATGTGTGGGTGAAGGCAAAATTCCGTCTGCTCAAGGATGAGAATGGCAAAAATTATTATTCTGTTGGAATTGCGGAAAAGGTACTCAATATCGATGCACAGATGCGCAGATTTGAGCAGGAACAGTATTTCTGTGAGCAGGTTGCAAACAGTGTTTTCGGTTCGATCAAGATAAATATCAGCAAGAATGCAATTGAGAAGCATTATATTGCATCCACGACTCGCAGAATTCTCAGTAATTCACACAGCTATGAGGATCTGCTCAGGCGTTCCGTGCCACTCATATCAATAAAGGACGATATCGACAATCTGATGCAGAAGCTGTCAAGGGAAAACCTGTTCGAGGTTTTCAGAAACGGACAGGATTGGCTCAACGTTGAATTCAGAAGACAGGATGAAGCAGGAAAGATCAGATGGACAAGTATAGCACTCAGCCTGCTGAGACATCCGGTAAGCGGCGACCTGTATGCATTTGCATACATACGCGATGTGGATAAGCGCAGAAGATGGGAGCTTTCCCTTCCGTCGAAGGTTGAACGCGATGCGATAAGCATGGTCTACAGCCGTTCAACTGCCTTTGATATGATAAATACGATTCTTCCTACAGTGAAGGATAAGTCCTCTTATTGTGCCATGTGCATGATCGAGCTTGAAGGGCTTGATGCTGTAATGGCGGATAAGGGCGAGTACATGGTTCAGAATATATTGTTCACAATGGGACGTGTTCTCAGAATAATTGTGGACGGTGCGGCTATAGTGGGGCAGGTCAATGCTGACAGAATTATAATATTCAGAGTCGGCATAGGCTCTCCTGAGGAGCAGTTCCTGAGAGCTGAGTATGCAATGGACAGGCTTTGCACCATGCTTAGAATCACCTTCCCCAACGAAAAGCTCGAGGCGTACAGTGCGACAGTTCTGGCGCGTGTTTCCGGAGCAAGCCTTCATGATATGTACGAAGCTGCCTACAGCGCCTGCACTGATTCGGTAATACGAAATTCGAAGGTCGTACGTGTAGTGCTTGAGGATAAAGAGAAGTCTGAGAATATTCCCGAAAAACCTGCAAAGGAAGAGACGCAGTACCGTGATCAGCAGACAGGCTTGCTGACACGTCAGGATTACTATGACATATTCCGGAAACTGAAACCTGAAACACTGTCATCTCTGGGTGTGTTTATTGCTGATATCAATGGGTTGAGAACAATAAATCATCGTTACGGAATGGAGTACGGAGATAATATCATCAAGAATGTCGCAATGAATTTGCGTGAAAAATTCGGTGATGATGAAGTGTTCAGGGTATCGGGCGATGAGTTTATGGTTCTTTGCAGAAACACAACTCAGGACAGCTTTATCAGACGATGTGATGCGGTGGTTGAACTGATCGGCAGATCTTATACCAATATCATAAGTGTCGGTTCTACGTGGGATAGCCATGTTTCGGATATACAACGGCTTGTGGATCACGCGGAAGAACTGATGAAATCGGCAAAACAGGAATATTACCGCGAGAATAATGCAGTCCCCACAGGCAGTGATTACAAAACCTATATGTGGGTCATGGATGCAATCAAGGAAGAACGGTTCTATGTATATCTCCAGCCGAAGGCAGAGCTTAAAAGCGGCAGGATTACAAGCTGTGAAGCTCTTGTGCGCTATATGGATGCTGATAATGGATTGGTTCCTCCTGCAAAATTCATTGCAGTGCTTGAACGCGAAAATGTCATCAAGCAGCTTGATTTTTACGTTCTGAACAAGACGCTGGATATAATCGAAAGCTGGATCAGATCGGGATATCAGCCTGTAGCAGTATCGGTAAATTTCTCAAGGAGAACGATCCTGGCGCCGAATGCACTTAACGAGGTCCTTGCAAACGTAAAAGGAAGGGAACATCTGCTGAAGTATCTGTGCATTGAGATAACAGAGACCATCGGTTCTATGGAGCGCGCAACCATTACGCGTGTCTGTGAGACCTTCCAGAAGGCGGGATTCAAGCTTGCGCTTGATGACTTCGGCAGTGAATACTCAAATCTGTACATTGTTTCAGCACTTCGGTTTGACGAGATAAAGATTGACAAGAGCGTCATTGATGACATTGTCACCAATGACCTTGCAAGGCTGACAGTAGAGAATACAAAGCGCATCTGTGAAAGAACCGGTGCAATACTTGTAGCTGAGGGCGTTGAGAGCGAGGAGCAGATGAACGTACTCAAGGCAATAGGTTGTCACATGGTGCAGGGTTATCACATAAACAAGCCCCTGCCGTTTAAGGAATTTACAGAAAAATATATTGTTAAAAATCCGGCACAGTAATGTGTCGGATTTTTCCTGTTTTAAAAGAATAACGCAATATTTTGACATATAAATGATAAAATGCAGAATATATTGTTGATTTATTTGCTGTAAAGAAGTACAATATGAATTAAACTGAGTTAATAATGTTTATGGAAGAAATGTGTTAAAAAACTGGAGGTAAATATGGCTATTATTGCACCGTCTATCCTTTCTGCTGATTTTACAAAGCTTGGAGAAGAAATGACAGTTCTGGACAAATGCGGAGTGGAAGTTGTTCATGTGGATATCATGGACGGATGCTTTGTTCCGAATCTGACATTTGGATATACAATGGTAGATGCACTCAGCAAATACAAGAACAATATGAAATTTGATGTCCATCTTATGATGGAACATCCTTATGATTACATAGACAACTTCATTGACGCAGGCGCAGATATGCTGACAGTGCATCTTGAATGCTCTGACGATATTTCTGCATGTCTTAAAAAGATTGCAGACAGAGGTGTAACTGCAGGTATTTCAATAAAGCCCAATACACCGTCCTCTGCACTTGAACCTTATGTGGGTGAATTCGGTCAGTGTCTGATCATGACTGTTGAGCCCGGTTTTGGCGGACAGAAGATTATAATGAACTGCCTCGACAAGATCAAAGAAGTAAGAGAATTGTGTAAAGGCGTTGACCTTTGCATGGCGGTTGACGGCGGAGTTAATGCCGAAAACGCAAAGTATGTTGCGGAATGCGGTGCCGATCTGATCGTTGCAGGCAATGCGGTTCTTGGTGCAAAGGACAGAAAGGCTGCCTTTGACGAGCTTTCGGGTCTTGTTGCCTGCGCAGAACTGTAAAAGGAGAGAGAAGCAGTGAAACCGATAAAGGCAAACGGTGTCATGCTTGACCAGAATAAGGAACCTGCATTGACAAACAGGCTTATGACCGTGCCGGTGCCGTCTGAGCTTGTGGTGCCACTGTTCAATTTTGATCGTGGTGCGATGCTTCCCATTCCGAGAGCAGGAGAAACCGTGGCGAGATACTCTATGCTTGCCCATTCAAAAAACGGTACCTGCTGGACGGTAACACCGTATTCAGGAAAGCTTTCGCACATAGAACGCTTTGACCATCCTCTTATGGGGAAGGTAATGTGCGCCCATATAATGACGGGTGTAAGTGCCCATGAGATACAGCTTATACCGCACAACCCGTCAACGATGACCCCTGACGGTATTCTCAGATGTATATCTCAGGCATGTATAATAGATGAAGTTGACGGTACACCTGTACACAGAAAGCTTCAGCGTGCCATGAAAAACGGCACAATGCTGATTATTGCAGATTGTATTGACGATACCCCCTATGTAAGCAGTTCACTGAGAGTTATTATGGACTACGGTGACGAGTGCGCAGACGGAGTGTCGGCAATAATGAAGATGCTGGGCGGAGCAAAGGCAAAGCTTGCTGTATATAATCCGGGCGGTATCGATATGGAAGGTCTCCTTGACAGAGTCGGGTTTATTGATACTGTTGAGCTCAGAGGCGGATATCCCGCATGGTTTACCTTTGAGAGAGAATATTGTCATGAGCCGTATGTGCGCATAGGAGTACAGGCACTTCGTGCGATTTCCCATGCGGTAAGGAAGGGTATGCCTCAGACAGAGTTTATTGTTACTGTTGCAGGTGATTGTGTTGCAGCGCCTGTAAATGCTATAGTGACTACGGGAACAACGGTTGAGAATCTGTTGGATGCAGCCGGACTTAATGCTGAGCCTGAGATTGTAATAATGGGAGATCCCATGACCGGCGTAGAAGTGAAAGATATGGGAACACCTCTGTTTCCGGGTATCCGTTCTGTTATAGCGATGAAGAAGTCGCCTGAAAAGCCTGCTAATGCGTGCATCGGATGCGGCAGATGTGTTTCAGTTTGTCCGAGAAGACTGTTCCCTTCCGAAGCAGTAAGAATGGCAGAGCAGAAAAAACTTCTGATAGCAGCGGAGTACGGCGCTCGAAGCTGCATCGGCTGCGGTGCATGCAGTGCGGTCTGTCCCAGCGGCATTGAAATTACCGAGCTGATGAGAAAACTGAGAAAATATGCCGAAAAAGCAGATGGAGAGGTGAGTGCAAATGGATAACAAACCGAGCTATGCACCTCACATAAGAACCTCTGTTACCGTAAAAAAAATAATGCTTGAGCTCCTTGTATGTGTTGGCGCAATTGTGGTGCCGGCGCTGTTTGTATATGGAGCAAGGGTGCTGGCGTTTATATTTATGGGAGTAGTCGGGGCAGTGCTGCCCGAAGCGATAAGCTGTCTTCTGAACAAAGAAGATCAGACAATTACTGACTTTTCCGCAATATACGCAGGAGTAGTAACTGCTGTTCTGATGCCTGCGGGAGTTCCTGTGTGGCTTCCTCTTGCTGCAGGTGCCTTCGGCTCGATAGCGGCAAAGATACCCTTCGGAAGACTTGGCAGAAGTGTTTTTTCTCCTGCTGCTGCAGGCTTTGTATTTGTGTCCCTTGCGTGGGGCGAATATTTTGCGTTTTATCCTGCAATGGGAGAAAAACTGTCTGTTTTCAATAATTGGAAGCTGCCTGAGGAATATGAATTCTTCGAACATAAGACGCCTATAGGGCTTCTTGGAAGCGGTCAGATACCCTATGCAAACAACGGCGATGCACTGGAAGAAATATTCCTGATGAAGGCAGTGAGTCCCATCGGAGCAGTTGCGGTTCTGGTGATTGCTGCAGTTTTTGGATATATGATCTTCAGAAAAATATCTGCATGGCAGGCTACAGTGTCATTCTGTGCAACTGTGTTTGTGATGGCATTTATCTTCAAGTATGACGGTGTTTCCGTGCTTATGTCACCGATATATGAGCTTTTCTGCGGATGGATGTTTTTTGCCGCGGTATTCCTTGTGGGAGATATAGTTACCGCCCCCAGATTTGCTTCAGCAAGAGTGATGTACGGAATATTCTGCGGTATTCTTGCTGTACTCCTTCGCAGGATTTCTGCCTGTGAGGGCGGAGAAATAGCGGCGATTCTTATAATGAATGCTGTGTCTCCCGCAATTGACAGAATGGCTTGGAATGCAAGACAGCGCGGAATCAGTATCACTGCATTTATGCAGAAAATTAAGCTTGGCTTTGAAAAGCGTATGAAGCAGTTTGAAGACTGAGAGGTGAAAGGTTAAGTGAAATATAATAATTCATCTCGTGCTATTTCAGAGCATACAGAGAACATAAAGGATTCTCTGCTGAGCAGTCCGACTCTTATCAAGGCGTCGGGTGTTGCCACGATTGCAGGTGCGGCAATAAGCGGTGCAAATGCACTTATCCTTACACTGACAGTTATGCTTATACTGCTTGCGATCGGACTGACAACGATCCTTGATGGGGACAGGCTTACATATCCCGTAAAGCCTGTTGTCTATACAGCAGTAAGCGTGTTTACAGTGTTTGCTGTTATGATAATAATCAAGCAGATTTTTCCCGAGCAACTTAATAATATAGGACTTTATATCCCCGTACTGGCATTCAATTCCCTTGTGCTTTGCCGAAGTGAGGACGATGCCCCTATGCTTCTCAGCACAGAGACGGTGACCGATGCATTGGCGCTTACTGCGATATTTGCGCTTATTGCGTTTCCTGTGGCAATAATCAGAGAGATTCTCGGCACAGGAGAGTTGTTTGGAAAAAGTCTGGGCTTTGAAGGAAATGAAGTTTTCCTGATGCCTTTCATCGGATTTATTCTGTCAGGATATTTCATATCACTTATCAGAAAACTCCTTTCACTTTTTGAAAGAAAGGGGGATAATGCATGAATTTAGGGGCGTTTCTTTCTTTCTGCCTTGTAGCAGTGTTTGCGATAAATCCGCTGTTTGCAGGTATTACGGGAATTGACAGTATTCTCGATGCAGTAAAGAAGCCCAAAAGGCTGATCGTTCTTTGTGCGTGTGTTACAGTGTTTTCACTGATAGGCTCCATGCTGATGTATCCCATTAATCTGAAGCTGGGATTTGATGACCCTGCAATGATCGTGCCGGGACTTATGTTTTCGGTCATAATGCTTGGTTTATATTTTATCTCGGTAAAAACAGTAAAGGCTGTATCCAATGAGTTTTACGAATCGTATGGAGACCTTCTTGCCCCTGCGGCACTGAACGGAACAGCCATAGGAGCTGCACTTATAGTCGCATATGTTCAGCATATCGGTCTTGATTCTGTATATGATGAAATATCGGGTTTTTTTATTGCAGTTGCAATAGGATTGGGTACTGGCATAGCATTTTCAGTTGCGGCTTTCCTTGTAAGAGAGGGTCTCAGAATTGCAAATAACCCTGACCTTTCGGGAAACATGAAGGGAGCCCCCGTGCTGCTTATCTATATCGGAGTGCTTTCCATGGCATTCTGCTTTGTTTTCGGCAAGGTCACACTGTTCACTGTATAATAAATTTTATCTAAGCCGCTGAGTTTTCAGCGGCTTAAACTATATAATTTATAAATTAAAGATGTTGCAGAAGAATACAAGATATGCTATAATAAATCAGATTTGCAACTAAATGTGTTGTACCCCAACGGAGGACTTGATTATGCTTGCGTTTGCAGACACAGAAAAATACTGTGCCATGGCGGCATCGGTGGTTGAAGCCAGATATGCAGGGCATGAGCCCCTTGCGTTTGTTCATACATACGGCTGTCAGGGAAATGTTGCAGACTCGGAACAGATAAAGGGTCTGCTGATAAAAATGGGCTATAAAATGACCGATACTCCCGATGATGCCGATTTTATACTTTACAACACCTGCGCTGTAAGAGAACACGCAGAGGACAGAGTGTTCGGAAACGTCGGTGCGCTGAAGCATATTAAAAGGCGCAGACCGGGAATGATAATTGCTCTTTGCGGCTGCATGGTTCAGCAGCAGCATATTGCGGACAGATTCAAGGAAAGCTATCCCTATGTAAACCTGATCTTCGGCACCCATCTTATACCGAAGTTTCCCGAGCTTCTCTACAGAGTACTGACAGGCGGAAAGAGAGTATTTGAGCTTGATCAGTCGGATAATACCATAGTCGAGGGATTACCCGTGGAGCGTGACAACAGCATCAGAGGCTGGCTCCCTGTCATGTACGGCTGTGACAATTTCTGCTCCTACTGTATCGTTCCTCATGTAAGAGGCAGAGAGAGAAGCAGAAGATCCGATGTTATCATCGCCCAGGCGAGGGAAATGATATCTCTGGGCTATAAGGATATCACACTGCTTGGTCAGAATGTAAACAGCTACGGAAAGAAGGAGGAAGGGGAGCTGACCTTCCCCGAGCTTATTACCGAGCTTGATAAAATCGAGGGTGAATATTGGCTGAGATTTATGACCAGCCACCCGAAGGACTGCACGAAAGAGCTTATTGATGCTATGGCTGCGTCAAAGCACATGGCACATCATATCCATCTGCCTTTCCAGAGCGGTTCAAACAGAATACTCAAGGAAATGAACCGCAAATACACCATAGAACACTATAAAGAGCTTGTAGCAATGGCACGAGAGGCAATGCCCGATGTGTCCCTTACAAGCGATGTTATAGTCGGCTTCCCGGGAGAAACAAGAGAAGAATTTGAAGAGACCCTTTCTGCAATAGAAGAGATCGGATTTACTTCTTTGTTCACGTTTATCTATTCTCCCAGAGAGGGAACGCCTGCCGCATCAATGCATGACCCCGTAAGCTACGAAGAAAAATCCAAGTGGCTTCGAGAGCTTATCGCTCTGCAAGAAAGTATCGCGGCAAAGAAGAGCGCATCAATGGTGGGCTCTAAGCATCGAGTGCTCGTTGAAGGCATGGCAAAGAACGGACTTCTGTCCTGCCGCACTTCGACTAATATAATAATCGAGGCAGAGGGAGCGCCTGAACTTATCGGAAGCTTCGCCGATGCCGAGGTGACCACAGCACTGAATTGGATACTCAGAGGAAAAATAATTTAAAAGGAGAAATAACAATGGACGTAATTTCAATCGCAAGACAGCTTGGCAAGGCACTTCAGGAGGAAGAGGCATTCAAGAAGATGCTCAAGGCTGCAGCAGCAAATGATGCAAATGCAGAGCTTCAGGAGGATATCGAGAAATTCAATCTTCTCAGATTCCAGCTCAATGACGAGATCTCCAAGGAGGACGGCGATAAAGATAAGGCAGACAAGCTTCAGAAGGAGCTGACCGCTATCTACGAGAAGGTTTCTTCCGATCCCAATATGATCGCATTCAACGAAGCTCGAACCGAGCTTGAGGTTCTTCTCGACAAGGTAAACCAGATCGTAAATGCTGCTGCAAGCGGCGAGGATCCTGAGACCTTTGAGATCCACGATCATTCTTCCTGCAGCGGCAACTGCTCTTCCTGCGGCGGCTGTCACTAAGTAAAAAATGAAAGAAGGCTCTGAAAATGCAATACAGCTATCTTTTTTTCGACGCTGACGAGACTCTCTATGATTTCAAACATTCTGAGAAAACTGCATTTTTCAGAGCCTTCGAGCACTTTGGAATTCCATGTGAGGAAAAGTGGGAACGGGTATATTCAGAGATCAATCAAAAGTATTGGCTTAAATACAATAAAGGCAAGGTTACAAAGGATCAGCTTATGAGAGGTCGTTTTGCAGACCTGCTCAAAAAAATGAAGGTCGATCTCGACCCCTGCGAGCTCAACGCCTGCTACAGGCAGAAGCTCGGGGAAGATGCAACACTGCTGCCTGATGCATATGAGGTAGTGAATAAGTTGTGTAAAGCCTATAAGCTTGTTATGGTTACCAACGGCTTTGAAAGCCAGCAGCAGTCGCGTTTTGCCTTATCGGGCATCTCGGATTGCTTTGTGGGTTGCTATACATCGGATAAAATGGGTGTTGCCAAGCCTTCAAAGGAATATTTTGACAAGGTCATGTCCATTGTCGGGATAGAGGACAGATCGAAAATACTTATAATCGGCGATTCTCTCTCATCGGATATTGAGGGAGGGAACAACGCAGGAATCGACACCTGCTGGTTTAACCCTTCGGGCAAAAAGAGACCCAGGGGTTATGATATCAAATTTGAAATTAGACAGCTTACGGAGCTGTATGAAATATTGAATGTATAGGAGTGAAGGTCGTGGGCGAGCTTTCACCGATGATGAGACAATATCTCTCGATAAAGGAAGAAAATCCGGGCGCATTGCTGTTTTTCCGTCTGGGCGATTTTTATGAGCTTTTCTTTGAGGACGCAAAGATAGTTTCAAAGGAACTCGACCTTGTACTTACGGGAAGAGACTGCGGACTGGAGGAGCGTGCCCCCATGTGCGGAGTGCCCTTCCATTCATACGAGGGTTATGTTGCAAAGCTTGTGGCAAGAGGCTTCAAGATCGCAATATGCGAGCAGACGGAAGATCCTGCTCAGGCAAAGGGACTGGTGCGCAGAGAAGTCATCAGAGTCATTACTCCCGGCACCATAGTTGAGAGCTATATGCTTGATGAGGGCCGCAACAATTACCTTGCGGTCATAAATCTTGACGAGAATGGCTGCGGTCTGTGCTTTGCCGACGTATCGACGGGTGAGATAGATATCACCGAGCTTCCTGCAAATTCGGAGAGTGAGATAATTGCCGAGCTTTCCCGTTTTTCTCCCAGTGAGCTTCTTGTAAGCGCATCGGTTATCCGAAATGCAGCGATAAGCGAGCATATAAAGAACAAGCTGCAGATAGAAAGCGTTGATGAGGCAGATTTTACCCTTGAGATGGCTGAATATAATGCCGTGCTTACCGCTCAGTTTTCGTCATCGGTTATCGAAGAATGCAAGCTGACGGAAAGAACTCATGCCGCTCGTGCGGTATGTGCGCTTATCGACTATCTTAAAAAGACTCAGAAAAGCGGACTCGAGAGAATTAATTCTCTCCGTTATTACGAGGGCGAGCAGTATATGAAGCTTGACCCTTCAACAAAGCGCAATCTTGAGCTTACCGAGACCATGCGCTCAAGAGAGAAGAAAGGCTCTCTTCTTGGCGTGCTTGACAGAACAAAAACTGCAATGGGCAAGCGTCTTATGCGTTCATGGATCGAGAGACCTCTTCTGAGCGTTGCGAGAATACACGCAAGACTCAACGCAGTGGAAATGCTGTGTTCCGATTCCATGCTCAGAGCGGACTGCGTCGATGCACTGGCAGGCATCTGCGACGTTGAGCGTCTGATAACAAAAATAGTCTACGGCTCTGCAAATGCCCGTGATCTTCGTGCGCTGGCAGCAGCCCTTGATGCAATGCCTGAAATAAAGCAGCTGCTTTCAGAAATAAAGACAGCTGAGCTTCGCATTATTTATGACGGTATCGATCTTCTTGAGGATATCAGAGATCTTATCGACCGCTCCATAAGTGAAGAGCCTCCCGCAACAGTGCGTGAGGGCAATCTTATAAAGACAGGCTATCACCCTGAAATTGACGAGCTTCGCTATACCATGTCGAGCGAAAAGGAGATACTTGCCTCTGTTGAAGCAAAGGAGAGAGAGGCAACAGGTATACCCAAGCTTAAAATAGGCTATAACAGAGTATTCGGTTATTATATCGAGGTTACTAATTCCTATAAGAATCAGGTGCCCGAGACCTACATAAGAAAACAGACTCTTGCAAACTGCGAGAGATATATAACGAGCGAGCTTAAGGAGATAGAGGGCAGAGTTCTCGGTGCAAACGACAGGCTCTTAAAGCTTGAATATGCAGTTTTTGACGAGATCAGAAGCACTGTCGCTGCGGCTCACGACCGAGTGCAGAGTACCGCGGCATCGGTTGCAAAGCTTGATGTTTACTGCTCATTTGCAGAGGTATCATCAAGAAATAATTACTGCCGTCCTAATGTAAATGACAGCGGAAATATTATCCTTCGGGCATCAAGGCACCCTGTTGTTGAGGATCTGAGCAGCAGAAGCTTTGTACCCAATGATGTCACTCTTGACAGAAAGGATAACCGCATAGCAATAATCACAGGCCCCAATATGGCAGGTAAATCAACGTATATGCGCCAGACCGCGCTCATAGTGTTCATGGCGCAGATCGGCTGCTATGTTCCGGCAGAAAGTGCGGAGATCGGTATTGTTGACAGCATATTTACAAGGGTCGGTGCATCTGATGACCTTGCATCAGGTCAGTCAACATTCATGGTTGAGATGAACGAGGTTGCATACATTCTTAAAAATGCAACTGCATCGAGCCTGCTTATTCTTGATGAAATAGGAAGAGGAACATCTACATTCGATGGAATGAGTATTGCGCGAGCTGTGCTTGAGTATGTTGCTGATAAGAGAAAGCTTGGAGCAAAGGCACTGTTTGCAACTCACTATCATGAGCTGACAGCACTTGAGGATTCCTTACAAGGTGTCAAGAACTATAATATTGCTGTCAAAAAGCACGGTGATGACATTACCTTCCTGCGAATGATAGTGCCGGGTGGCGCTGACGACAGCTACGGCATTGAGGTTGCAAAACTTGCAGGAATCCCCGATTGGGTCATAAAGCGCGCAAAGGACGTACTTTCCCAGCTTGAATCGGGTAAGCTTGAAGCCCCCAGATTAAAGACAAAGCAGAGTACAGATCAGATGTTTATCCCTATGACTCCTCCTGAGGAAACAGAGGCAATAAGAAGAATAAAGAACATCGATATAAATACCCTGACTCCAATAGAAGCACTTACGACCCTTAACGATCTGATAAAGCTGCTTCAGTAAAAGGTGGTTAATATGCCTAAGGTCAGACTTCTTGACAAGCACACAGCAGAGCTTATTGCAGCAGGCGAGGTTGTTGAACGTCCTGCCTCTGTGATAAAGGAACTGGTTGAAAATTCAATAGATGCAGGAGCTACATCCATAACTGTCGAAATAAGACGGGGCGGAGTGGAAATGCTCCGCATTACAGATAACGGCTGCGGCATTTCTGCGGAAGATGTGCCAACGGCGTTTCTTCGTCATGCAACAAGCAAGATAGAGACTGGAGCAGACCTTGAGGCAATTGCGACTCTCGGATTTCGAGGAGAGGCATTGGCATCAATTGCGGCAGTGTGCCGCGTTGAGCTTATCACAAGGGCGTATGGATCAGATGTGGGACTTCGCTACTGCATAGAAGGCGGAGAAGAGATACTCAGTGAGGAGACTGCCTGCGCTGTAGGCACCCGTATAACTGCGAGTGATATATTTTTCAATACACCTGCCAGAATGAAGTTCCTTAAAAAGGATGTGGCAGAGGGCAATGCCTGTGCTTCTGCGGTGGACAGAATAGCGCTTTCCCATCCTGAAATAGCATTTACTTTTATACGCGACGGAAAAGAATGCCTGCGTACACCCGGAGACGGTAAACCCCTGTCTGCAATCCGTGCAGTCTATGGCAAGGAATTTGCATCAGGGCTAATTCCCGTTAAGTATTCACTTAACAATGTATCGGTAGAGGGCTATGTGTCAAAGCCTGTCAATGCCAGACCCAATATGAGTATGCAGATATTCTTTATAAACGGCAGATATGTAAAGAGCAGAACAATGCAGGCGGCAGTAGAAGAAGCCTGCAAGGGTGCAGTTATGATAGGTAAGCACCCTGCCTGTGTGCTGTCGGTAAATATCTCCTGTGCTGCGGTGGATGTGAATGTGCACCCTGCAAAACTGGAAGTAAGATTTACAAATGAAAGACCGGTGTTTGACTGTGTTTACTGGGGAGTAAAGAATTCCCTTTCCGAAAATGATGAGCGAAAGGAAATGAAGATACCCGAAAAGCGCCCTGTAAGCACCCGGCCTCCTCTGCCGCAGGAGACAGTTAATACTGTTCAGACAACGATTTTCAATAAGGAACAGCCCGTAAAAGCGCCGCAGACAGTACAAAAATCTTCTGTGCAGGAGAAACCTCAGATAATTGAAACCCAGCCTGAAAATATGCTGAACAGGCTATCGGGAGGCAGAGGCGTCAGCGACAATGCTGTGCAGGTAATAAGACCCTCGACAGTGTCGACACCTCCAAGAATACCCATGATCGATATCTTCCCCGAAAAACCAAAAGAGGAAGAAATCATAATAACTAAGAAAGAGACCGAACAGCTTCCGATAATCGAGCCTGAGGTAATTGAAGAGCCTGAGACGGAACAGAGCAATTTTGCGATGCCCGATTATCGCATTATAGGCGAGGTTTTCAATACATACATAATTGTTGAATCAGAAAAACAGCTTATATATATCGATAAGCACGCCGCACACGAGCGGCTGAAGTACAAGAAGCTCATGGAAAACAGGAAGGAGCCTGCATCTCAGCTTCTTTCGATTCCTGTTACAGTCACCCTTGAAAAGATGCATTACAATGCGGTCCTTGAAAATCTTGACCTGCTCGCTGAGGCTGGCTTTGAGGTGGACGATTTCGGGATCGGAACCGTAATGGTAAGATCAGTTCCTGTGTATCTTGTGGGCACTGACATTGCGGGTGCAATCATGGAAATTGCAGGTAATTTCGGGAATAAATCCGATGCAACAGTCACTGCAAAAACCGAGAGAATGTTCCAGACAATAGCCTGCAAATCTGCAATAAAAGCAGGGGACGACACCAATGCGGACGAGCTTGCACAGCTTGTGCTTGAGCTTATTGCAAATCCTGATGTCAGATACTGCCCACATGGCAGACCTATATGGATTACGCTTAAAAAGAGCGAAATAGAAAAGAATTTTGGCAGAGCTTAAATTATGAGTAATGAAAGAATCAGACTTCTTGCGGTGGTAGGTCCCACTGCATCAGGAAAGACAGCCCTTGCAGTCGAGCTTGCGAAAAGGCTCGGCGGCGAGGTGGTTTCCTGCGACTCCATGCAGATATACAGGGGCATGGAGATAGCTACGGCAGCTCCTACAGAAGAGGAACAGTGCGGCATACCGCATCATATGGTAAGCTGCATTGAACCCTGTGAGGCTTTTTCCGTATCACGTTATTGCGAAATGGCGCATAAGTGTATAGCAGATATTGCTGAAAGAGGAAAACTCCCCATATTGTGCGGCGGAACAGGACTTTATTATTCTTCTCTTGTTGATGACCTGTCTTTTGTCGATGCGCCCTCTGACGAAAAAATCCGAGAGAGGCTTAATGAGCGTGCAGAAAAAGAGGGAGGAGAGGCACTGCTTGATGAACTTCGGAAGATCGACCCTGAAACTGCCGAACGTCTCCATCCGAACCATATATCAAGAATAGTCCGTGCGCTTGAAATATTTATGTCAAGCGGAATTACCCTGTCGGAGCAAAACAGAATGTCACGCCAAACTGAAAGCAGGTATGATATTATGCCGATTGGAGTGAGTTTTTCCGATAGAGAAATACTTTATGAGAGAATTAATAAAAGAGTAGACATAATGCTAAATAAGGGCTTGATTGATGAGGCACGTATGGCGTATAATAGTGTCGGCAAAACTTCGGTGCAGGCAATAGGACATAAGGAGCTGTTTGGGTATTTTTCCGAAAGTCAGAGTCTTTCAGAGGCTGTTGAAATACTGAAGCGTCAGACTCGCAGATATGCCAAGCGCCAGCTTACATGGTTTCGCCGAGATGAAAGAATAAAATGGCTCGACGGCATGGAAGCTTCAGATGTCAGTGCGCTTGCAGATAAAGCCATGCTGTATATTGAGCCATGGTTGGGAGAGGAAACGAAAGCATGAGCAAAAACGTATTAAAAGAGAAGATAGGCGACTTCAATCTGTCCCCTAAAGCGGTGAAGATAATAAAATGGTGTGCAATAGGAGTTATAAGCATCCTTCTGCTGTTTTATCTGGCATATCAGCTTTATCAGCACGCATATACAAAAATCGTAACAGAGCAGGCGCTCAGCGTTGAACTGAGCGATGAGATAGACGCTGTGGGAATAACCATAAGAGATGAAATGCTCATCGAGAATGAATATTCAGGTGTAATCGTGCCTGCGGTTACAGAGGGAGGTAAGGTGTCCAAGGGGCAGACTATTGCATATGTATTCAGAACTGCCGAAGATGCCAACGCCTACAACAGAATAAAGGAAATTGACAGACAGATAGAGGAATTCAAAAAAATGGAGACGGCTGCCGCAGAGTCTTCATCTATAGACAAATTGCTTGATGAACGCATAAATGCACTGGCAGAAGCTGTAAACGACGGTGATCTTGAACTTGTTGATGATATAAGATCAGATATCACATATCTTCTGAATAAGCGTCAGATATACAAGCATGATGTTGACAATTTCAATGACAGAATAAAGCAGCTTGAAGAGGAAAAATCCCGCCTTGAGGCAAAGCATAATATTGAGCCTGAAATTGTAAAGGCAAGCAATGCGGGATATTATGTGAGCTCAGTTGACGGACATGAGAATAAGCTGGCGACCAAAGATTCAAAAAAGCTTACACCTCAGGATATCGATGGACTTATGCAGTCTTTGACTTATGTTGATACTTCAAAATACATAGGTAAGATAGCGGATGATTATAAGTGGCATTTGGTAAGTGCGATACCTGCCGAAGAGGCGGAAAAGCTTTCAGTTGGAAAAACATATACAATAAAATTGCCCTATGCAGAGGTCGGCAGTGTACGTGCAACTCTTGAATATGTGAATCACACTGAGGGTGATGACAGAGCAGTGGTTCTTTTTACCTGTAACTATCTGCTTGCTGAACTGACCGCCATTCGTTCACAGCCCATAGTAATACAGGTTAAGAGTTATGAAGGAATAGGCATCAAGACCGATGCCATTCGTTCGCAGACCATAACAAAGGAAATAGTGGTATCTGCGTCTGATGCATATCAGTACGGCGTTGTTGCCGAGGGCGACGGAGATGTTACGGTGACCTATGATGTTGAGCAGGTGGGCGTATATGTACTCTGGGGCAATGAGGTCATATTCAGATGCGTTGATGTTCTTTATTCACGCGACGGAATTACGGTTGTCAGAAACAATATAACCGACAGCCAGTATCTCAAGCTTTATGATGAGGTAATTGTTGAAGGAAGGGATCTCTACGATGGAAAGATCGTTAACGATTGAGGAATGGAAGCAGGCAGTTGAAGAGAATCTGCGTCAGATCAGAGCCAATATCGAGGCTGCCGCAGAAAGAGCAGGGCGCTCACCGTCCGATGTAAGGCTTATGGCGGTCACAAAGACAGTGCCCACTGAGATAATCAACCATGCCATTTCTCTCGGTGTTGATTTTATAGGTGAAAACCGTGTTCAGGAGCTTAATTCCAAGTACGAAGAGCTGAATAAGGATGATCTTACTATACACCTTATCGGTTCGTTGCAGACCAATAAGGTAAAGCAGGTCGTCGGAAAGGTTTCCATGATCGAGTCGGTGGACTCTGTAAGGCTTGCAAAAGAGATATCAAAGCACTCAAAAGCTATGGGGATAACCACCGATGTGCTGATAGAAGTGAACATAGGCTGTGAGGAAAGCAAGGGCGGAGTAAAATCCGAAGAAGTTGAGTCTCTGATAAACGAAATCAGCTCATTTGAGTCGATTCGTGTGTGCGGACTCATGACGATCCCGCCTTTTGACGCTGATTTGCAAAAAACAAGGCACTTTTTTAAAGAAATATACAATCTGTTCATTGACATTAAGGATAAAAACAAAGATAATAGTAATGTTAAGATGAAATATATTTCTATGGGTATGTCATCGGATTATGAAATTGCAATAGAGGAAGGCGCCAATATAGTACGAGTCGGTTCGGCATTGTTCGGCGCAAGGAATTATTAAGGAGGAAAAAGAATGGGAATCAAGGATACTTTCAGAAACTTCACAAGCAGACTTACAAATACTGTACCCGACTATGATGACTATGATGATTACGACGATTACGAGGAAGAGGAAAATTATTACAGAGAAGAGCCGCTTCCCGAAAGAACAGTAAAGGCAACAAGACTTGAGTCAAACAATAAAGTTGTCAGCATTCACACCACTGCACAGCTCAATGTTGTTGTGTTCCACCCGGAGAATTCATCTGATGCATTTGCAATAGCTGAATGCCTTATGGAGAAGAACACCGTTGTTCTCAATCTTGAGAATACAAACAAGGATGTATATCGCCGCGTTGTTGATTTCCTCAGCGGTGTCGCATACGCAAACGGCGGTCAGATAAAGAGCATTGCAAAGAGAACCTACATAATCACTCCTTATAACGTCGGCATTACAGGTGCTGAGGTTATAGATGAGCTTGAGAATAACGGAGTATTCTTTTAATGCCGCTTTTTCATGAGACTGAAGAGGGCAGGCTGCTTGATGCGAAGCTCTGTGATGCAGCCTTTCTTGCGGACAAGCGCAGTGCACCTCAGTATACCTGTTTCCTTGACGAGAGGGAGCGAAGCTTTGCAGAGGGAAGACTGAGAAATTTCAGGGACGTAGAGGCTTCGTTCTGGGGCGGTTACGACAATGCTGAAAGGGTATGTGCGGGAATTTTTCCTTGCGGACAGGAAATTGAGACGTATCTTTTCGATGTTGTTTCGATAACAGCGGAGTATCGGAAGGAAATTAATCTTTCACATCGTGATTTCCTTGGCACGCTGATGTCAATAGGGCTTAAGCGTGAGGTTATAGGAGATATCCTTGTGGGAGAGGGAAGATGTGTTTTCTTTCTGAAAAGAGATGTAGCACAGTACGTCCTCGATCAGGTTTTCAAGGTTGGCGGTGAAGGGGTTTCATTGACCGAAGGTCATGAATTGCCGCTTCCTCAGGGTGCAAAATTTGAAGCTATCACCTCAACTGTTGCATCTGCAAGACTTGACTGTGTTGTAAAGGTACTTACCAATACAGGAAGGGATGCTGCGGCGTCTCTGATAAAGGCAGGCCGTGTTACGCTGAATTACAATGAGGCTTATTCTAATTCTGCTTCTGTTGCAGACGGAGCGAAAATATCCGTTCGTGGATACGGAAAGTATATTATTGATCAGATTGGACCGCAGACGCGCAAGGGACGTCTTAGTCTGAAAGCGCGCAAGTATATTTAAGTTTTGGGAGGTTAAGACATTATGCTGACTCTTAACGAAATCAGAAATGTCAATTTCAGAAAATCCAACTTTGGCGGATATCGCGCTGAAGATGTCGAGGCTTTCATTGATGAAGTGCAGCTTTCCTATGATGCACTTCTTCGCGAGAATGCAGAGCTTGTAAAAAAGCTTGAGGTTCTTGCAGCCCGTCTTTCCGAGTATCAGCAGGAGGAGGATTCCATCCGCAATGCGCTGATGAATGCGCAGAAGGTCGGCGATGCCTCCCTTAGAGATGCAAAGCACAAAGCAGAGATAATTCTTAAAGATGCAACTATCAAAGCAGAAAGAATCGTCGCAAACGCTCAGACTGAGATTCATCGCGAGCGTGAGATAATTGACCGTATGCAGAAGGATATTGCTGATTTTAAGGCAAGACTTCTTAAAGCATATAAAGATCACCTGACTATTATCAATAATCTGCCTACGGGAGAGATACTTACCCCTGAGACAAGGGAGATGTCAGATTCTGTTGTAATGCTTGACAGAAAGGCAGCTGCTCCCTTTGCACAGCCTGAGGCAGCACCTGAGGCTCCTGCGGCACGTCCTGCACAGAGACCCCGTCCTCAGGCACCTCAGATGCCTGCAGCACGTCCGGCACAGAATGATATGCCTGCGGTTGAAGAGCCTGTATTCTCTGATGTGGCACCTGTTGCTCCTGCAGCAGAAAAGCCCGTTCAGAGAAAGGACGGATTTACTGTCAACATCGGTGATGAAGGGGATGTATCTAAGCCCGGCGGCATTACTTCAGGTCGTCAGCCTCGCTTCACTTCCTTTGATCCCAATCCCGAAAAGGCAGCGTTTTCCGGTGCAAATCCCGAAGAATCAGAGAATTCCCCCGCAAATCTGTTCAGACGCAGAGGTCAGTAAATTATTACGCAAAAATTGCGTGTAACAATAGGAGAGATTAACATTGGCACAGGATTATAAGTCTACACTTAATATGCTCGAAACGGAATTTCCCATGAGAGCAAACCTTCCTCAGAGAGAGCCCGATATGCTGGCTCGCTGGGAGAAAATGGACGTTTATAAGAAGCTTATCAAGATGAATGAGGGTAAGCCCAAGTTTGTTCTTCACGATGGCCCTCCCTATGCAAACGGCGATATCCATCTTGGTCATGCACTTAACAAGACCCTCAAGGACTTTGTTGTAAGATACAAGAACATGAACGGCTTCTGTTCTCCTTATGTTCCCGGCTGGGATACCCACGGTCTTCCCACCGAGCTTAAGGCAAGAGCAAAGGCAGGCGTTGACAACCACATTTCTGTTGTTGAGCTCCGTAAGCTCTGCGCAGAGTTTGCAAACGGCTACATCAACGACCAGAGAGAGCAGTTCAAGAGAATCGGTTATATCGGTGAGTGGGACAATCCCTATATCACCCTTCTTCCCGAGTTTGAGCAGAAGCAGATCGAGTTCTTTGCAGAGCTTGCCTGCAACGGTCATATCTACCGCGGCCTCAAGCCCGTTTACTGGTGCACCGACTGTCAGACCGCCCTTGCAGAGTCTGAAATCGAGTACGGTGAGGATCCCTGCTTCACCATCTATGTAAAGTTCAAGGTAACTGACGATAAGGGCAAGCTCAAGGCTCTTGGCGCAGATCTTGACAATACATATTTCGTTATCTGGACAACCACCACATGGACCCTGCCCGGCAACGTTGCTATCTGCGTAGGCCCCAGATTCAAGTATAATCTTGTCAAGGCAGGAAACGAGACCTATATCATCGTCAATGAGCTTGTCGAAAGCACCATGAAGGCAGCCAAGATCGAAGAGTATGAGATCGTAGGCGAGATCAAGGGCGAAGAGCTTGAGTACATGACTGCTCAGCATCCCTTCCTTGACAGACAGTCTCTTGTAATCGTTGGTGACCACGTTACCATCGAAAGCGGTACAGGCTGTGTGCATACCGCTCCCAAGTCGGATCGTAGCCATGTCGTTCTGTGAGCCAAGGAGTTGGCCATTAGTATTGTCTTCCTAAGACCGCTTGGCCTCCGACTTTACATGACTGCTCAGCATCCCTTCCTTGACAGACAGTCTCTTGTAATCGTTGGTGACCACGTTACCATCGAAAGCGGTACAGGCTGTGTTCATA